>CALXUV010000036.1 GCA_944391815.1 uncultured Clostridia bacterium
CTTTTCGTCATACTCATTTTTGCCTCATTTCGTGGCTTTTTTCTTTTGTTTTGCCGAAACGTGCAAAATTGCACAGCAAAAGGCTGAGCCATTCGCTTAATTTTAAGCTTTTGACTCAGCCCCTTATTTTTCAGGCTGTAATTAATCGGTAATAATTCGGATTTCGGAAAGCAAACAAATACAGAATCACTGTTTTAAAATTTGCAAAAATTTGCGTGAATCTGCTTTCGGGAAAATCGGGTTTTACACTCGGTCACTTTATTCTTTGATTTCTCCAAAACAAAGAAAGCTGTCAGAATCAGGATTTTCCGGGCAAAAACTGATTTTCGTAATCCTGATTTTTTTCTTTCTTACGCTTTTTCACAAACAAAGTGACCGAGACTGCCGCCAAAAGCACAATATAAACTGCGGCAAAAACGGTAATTGCAACAATCAGTACATTCGACTGACCGTAAAAATATTCGAGCGAAACAAGCCATATCAGTGAATATCCGGCAAAGAGTATCAGGAAATTCAAAAGTGCGCATATTGCCTTGTTCAGCTTCAGACTGAATACAAAGAAAGAACCGATTATCACTATCGAGGATGCAAGATACCGCAGATAATTCTGAAGCGTCGGTGCAAGCGGTGTTATTAATGTCGTATATGTTATCTTTTGAACGCGGTCATCCAGCCACTCTTTGTTTTCGTTTATTCTGACAACTACTTTGAGGTCGAATAACTCGCCCATAATCAATGAGTACAGCGTCAGTGAAAAAAGGATAACGGTAAACACCGCAAACACTTTCGGCACCTGCATTTTAAGAAAACCAAGCACTTTGGTTTGAGGTATTCCCCCCGGAAACAGCTTTCCGATAAGTACGATTATTCCGTAAATCAGAAAATAAACCACTCCGTATACAATTGCGGCAAACAGCGAAACAACAAAATTCCCGTTTGAAACAAATCCGCTTAAAACCAGAATGAAAAGGTAAAACGCAAAAGTGGTTCCGAGAAAATGCACAAACAATTTGAAAATCTTACTGTAATCCGATCTGAAAACAAGCTTTAACGCAAAAAAAGCTATCGAAAAAATAAACATACCCATAAGAAGCTGTACCGGCATAGCATATCCGGACGGAGCCGATGCGTCAACCGTGGTATTTCCGGTTTCTCCGTCATAGATTTCCGTTATAAATGTTTTGGTTTCTGTGACGTTTACGCCTGCCGACATTGCGCCGAGCATGAATACAAAGAGAATAACCGCGAACAGCACGCAAGCCGGCAGTATTATCTCTCTTATCAGATCTATTCCTTTTTTCTTCGTATTACCGAAATACGCCATAATAAAATCCTTTCGGTGCGGACATTGTTTTTATTTAAAGCAGTCCGGAACTGATTATATCATGTAATATAACTGATTTTGTTAATATTCCGTTTCCTAAACCAAAATATTTATAAAATAGCGATTTTACCGTAGTGAAATGATGTTTATTGTGAAGTTAATTGGCAATATTTTCTGTAAAAAATCTGTTGACTTTTACTTAAATCGGTGTTATAATTTTTTTGTTGAAAAGTTTACTCTTTGTTCAACTCAGGTCACCGAAAAAACAGTTTTCCGCCGATATTCAGGCTGATAAAAATTGTTTTTTACCTCCCGATAAGATCAAAGAATAACATCTCAGCACACGGCAACCTCTTCATTTTTCAGAGTTTGGATTTTTCTTATAGGTTTGCCGGATATAATTTAAACAAACTGCTATCAATTTTTTAGGTGAACTATATGGTCTTTTTGTTACTGATTCTGGTTTACATATCCGTTTGTATTCTATGGAATATTGTGTTTAAGTCCACGCTTAAACTCAGGCTTGCTTCGGTTATAACTGCGGCCGTTTTAGCATTCGGTTTGACTCTTGTGTTCAAAAGCACAGCAAGCGCCGAGCTTCTTACTCAGATTCTCACCGCTTTGCAAAAACTTGGACTGCCGGTTGACATAATTCTGGAAAATTCCGGACTTTACGGCGATGTGCTCGTTAAGTTCATTGCCGCACTTGTGTCCCCGATAGTATTTATAGCACTTTTTATCTCATTCGATCTGATTTTCTTTTTGTTAAGAGTCATCGTATTTCTGCTTAAAGCACTGCTTTTCCGCAGTAAGAAAAAACCGAAAATTTTTACCCGTGTTGTTTTCGGAACAATACAGGGGCTTATAACGGTATTTTGCTTTTTACTGCCGATTGCGGTTTATATCGAAATCGCTTCCGTAATCGCTCCGGAAATCCCCGAAATCACTTCCACGCCTCAGGAAGAAACCGTACTGTTACAGCAGAATATTGACAAGGCAAACAATTCCACCATTATAAAAACTTACCGAAACCTCGGCGGAAACTTACTTTCCGGAGCTCTCACCGACATAGAAATAACTTCAAATGACAATACTGTAACGAAAGTCAAGCTAAGCGACGAAATAGGAGCCGTGGCCGCGTTTTGCGTTGACATATCAAAGCTCGGCAAAACTCCTGTCAGTGAATACGGCGAAGAAGAAAACTCGATTTTGTCAGATATCGGTACTGCACTTACCGATTCAAAGGTTATAGCTGAAATAGCCTGCAACGTTATTCATGAAGCTACCGACGCCTGGAGCAAAGGCGAAACTTTTGCAGGCGTGGCAAAACCCCAGCTTGATCCCAAGCTCGATCCACTGCTCGATAAAATAATCGAAATTCTGAATACCAGCTCGGAAAATCCTGAGTATCTCGGCGAGGATATAAACACCATCGCTTCGATTTTCCGGCAGCTTCACGAAGCAGGTGTTTTTGACACAGTCGTTTCGGGCGGTGATATCACGGCAGTTTTACAAAACAGCAATGTTATGTCGGATCTGATATCAACAGTCAACGCAAACCCTCGTATGCGCACGCTTATTCCGATCTTAACAAATCTCGGTCTTTCTCTGGTGACTGATTCGCTCGGACTTCCCGGTATTGATGATGAGGCTTACAGCGAAATGGTGACCAATGTTACCAATGACCTTACCGCAAACAAGGATAAGTCAAAAGAAGAGCGGGTAGCAAGCATGAGCATCACTTTAAATCAGACTCTCACTGAAAACGGTTTCACGGGACTCGGTGAATTTGAGCTGAACGTTGTTTCCGATGCGCTTATCACCTATTTCGACAACGGCGGAACTATTCCCGAAAGCCTGAGCGAAGACGATATTTCTGCTTTCTTCGGGCTTGTTATGGGCAACTGAGATTTTCAACCGCTTTACTTCTTCAAAGAACACAAAAGAATTTGCTCACAACACCATCAGCGTTTTATATTTACAAACTTCGCTATGTCTTCTCACAACCCTTTATAAAAACTGTGTTACACCAGATCTTAATAAAAATCAGCCGGAGCACAGCTCCGGCTTTTTTACTTATCATAGTTTTATAATTGTTTTTTAGTTCTCCTGTAAAAACACGAATTCAAATTTGGTGACAGATGAAAAAAACTCAAAAAGATTATAACCCGTTCCCTTTTTCCGATTCAAACAAACGCTACTACACAATGGATTATTTTATGCGCAGCAAATTCGGGAAAAAGGCTTGCAAAATTCCGATAGACGGCGGATTTACCTGCCCGAACCGTGACGGAAGCAAAGGATACGGAGGGTGCATATTCTGCTCCGCATCAGGCAGCGGTGATTTCACCGGAAAGGGCACTGATATCCGCTCTCAGATTGAATGCGGGGCGGAAATGATGCAAAAAAAGTGGCCGGACGCTCTGTTTATTCCCTATTTTCAGTCATTTACAAACACCTATGCTCCGCTTCCGGTACTGAAAGAACTTTACACCCAGGCACTTGAACACCCTCTTTCAAGCGGACTTTGCATAGCTACACGTCCGGACTGTCTGACTGCCGAAACAGCGGATTACCTGCGTTCTCTATCCGAAAAACATTTTGTTATGGTTGAACTCGGACTGCAGACAAGCTCCGATGTCACAGCAAAACTTATTAACCGATGTCATACAACCGAGGATTTTATCAAAGGCTATAAAATGCTTGACGGAATTTTCAGGTGCATACATATAATAAACGGTCTGCCGGGTGAGAATTATGACACGATGATGAGTACGGCAAAACTCTGCGCCTCGCTTAAACCTGACGCAATTAAAATTCATATGCTGTATGTCTCCGACGGCACTCCGATTGCTGAAATGTATAAGCAAAACCGCCTGAATATTCTGTCGCGTGACGAATATGTTCAGACGGTTTGCGATCAACTTGAAATTTTACCTATGACAACAGTTATAGAAAGAGTCACAGGAGACGCACCTCTCGGCTCTCTTCTTGCTCCTCTCTGGAGTAAAAAGAAACTGGAAGTGCAAAATGAGATTGATAAACTTCTGTTTCAACGAAACAGCTTTCAAGGGATTCGTTATGAACAATGATAACTCCTTTGAGACTTGGAAGGTAACTGACCGGGTTTACGGTATATCCGTTTTTCCTTATCTCGAAATGGAGATGCGCTCCGGTTACATTTCCGGTCGCTCCGCTGAGTGCGATGTACTGACCTTTGTATACTCTTTCTCCGCTGCTGACTGCGATTTTGCTGAGATGAGCGTAGTATGTATAATCGCCGTTGTCATGCTTTATCTTTATCAGATATCCGTAGCTGCCGTTGTAGCCTGCGAATACCACGACTCCTCCGTCAGAAGCATACACCCGGGTTCCCGTAGAAGCCCTGAGATCCACTCCCAAATGAAAATCATATACTCCGTTCAGGGTTCTTCCCCCGTATGATGAAGTAATAACTACACTTTTAAGCGGCCAGGCGTAACTTCCCGTTGACGCCGTGGATTTCTTTGTTCCGACTAATACTACTTCATTTACAGCATCTTTTGTCACATATTCTTCAATAAGCACCTTTTCGCTTTCTACACCGTCAATGTATGTAACATGGTACAGCTGTTCTTTTTCTCCCTTTTCTCCTTTTATCGATACTGCTTTTGTTCCCTCATAGTATGCCGATGAATTTTTGTACACAGTCTCAAATGATATATAAGCTTTGTCCTTTTCACTCACGGTAACTGAAAATGATATGCTTTCTCCGTTTTCTTCATAGAATCTCAAGATGTCGTCTGTACTCATCAGATTTTCGGCGTCACAAATTGCTTTATCTGCCTCGATTTGGCTGTTTATTGTTATTTTAATTATTTCAGCATCATGGTCTTCATACTCTTTAATTTTCTCCGACTTTATCAGTTCCTTGAACGCTTCTATCTCATCTTTACCTGACAGATAACCTATTTCTTTTCCGTCAATTTTGATAAGATATGCTTCAATGCCATCACTTACTCCGGAACTGTTGCCGTCTTTTTCTGAGCAACCTGCAATAAACCCAACCAAAACCAGCATAAGCAAAGCAAACAGATTTTTTTTAATCATCTTTTTTATCCTCCTTTCTCATCAATTTGCTCCTTTGCAAGAACACAACAATTATAACATAACGCATCAAATTCCGCAATATATAACAGATAATTACCTGTAACTCCCGTAAATTTATATCAAGCGAGGAATATATTTCTAATGGTAAATCAAAGCCGCAAGGATCTTTACAAAAACTTCGGTCAGACCCTTATAATACATCTTCTCTTGTTTTTGACCGGATCACTGTTACTCAGTTTTTTTGATTACATAGGTTTTTCACAGACCGAACTTGTATTTGTTTCATGTATTACTACTGTTTTCATCTATTTCGTACCGATAAAATATTTTTGTTATGTGAGTGACACAAAGTTCGCTGATTTTTTTCAGCCTACCGAAAAAAAGAAAATCAAAGGAACAAAAACTTACATCATTTTATTTATAATAGCAGCTTCGCTTACAGTCACCGCTGTTACTTTATTCGGTAAGTTGAGCGAAATAATATTTTCGCTTTTCGGATTTACCGCTTCGCAATCGCAGATTAAAAGTTTACCGCTTTACACCGCAACTTTTCTGAGAAATGTCTGCATTGCGGCTTTTTTTGAAGAACTCCTTTTCAGAGGCGTGCTGCTGTTTTCTTTCAAAAAGCAGTCCGTTGTTATGAAAGCACTTATTTCAGCCCTTCTTTTTGCTTTTATGCACTGCAATATCACTCAGTTTCTTTACGCATTTGTTGCCGGATTTATTATTGCCTTTTTCACTTTGCTAACGGGCTCGCTTAGTTTTGCAATAGCCGTTCACTTTTTCCAGAATCTGACAACTTTTGTTTTTACCGTGGTTTACTCATACTGTAATCCTGAAATCCAGAAAACTGTTTCTAGTTATACATTTTTGATTTTTCTTTCAATTTCAGTGATTTCCATAATTGCATTTTGCTTTTATAAACCTTTAAAAAAATTCTTATATTCTGCACTTAACTCTGAAAACAATTTTGAAGACTCAGCTGAAAGTACCGTTAATAAAACAAAATACACCCCCGACAATAACAGAAGTAATGCTAACAGACTGACAGAAAGCGGAAGATTTTTTTCAGCCGAGATCTTGGTGTATATCTGCTTTTGCTTTGTTTACTCGATTCTGGTAGTTGTCTTGTGAAAACCAAATTGAAAATATCTTGAAGGATTGTATTATGTACACTGAAAAACAAAACACAGAACAAGAAAATTACGGGAAGCAAATTAATAAACAGGACAATTTTCAAATATTTGCTGAACAGAAAAACTCAGATTGCCCGGAAAACAATCAACAAGACATAGTTAAGCAAATTAACAGCAACAAAGAAATTGATACACAAAACACCAAGCAGCAGACGGACATTCGAAAAGGATTTGACGAACAAGACACTAAGCATAAAATCAACAACAGCAAAGAAATAAATCAACAAAACATCGCGAAACAGACAAAAAACCATATAGAATTTAAAGAACGAAACATTGAACAAAATATTGTTAGTCATAAGAAATCTGTTACACAAAATGTTGACCGGCAAATTGACATTCAAAAGGCAATTGATAAACACGACGTACGGCAATGTAAAAATGCTCATAAGCAGGACAACGATCGGCGCAATAACCGTCAGAAAAACGCCAAACCGCAAAACTCAAAAACACAGGATACCGAGCACTACCACATCGAATTCATGAAAAAAGCTTTGGAGCTGGCAAAAATCGCCGCCGAAAACGGCGATGTACCGGTCGGATGCGTCATAGTCAGAGACGGTAAAATTATAGCTGAAGGTTACAACAGAAGGCAAACCGATAAAAACGCTGTCTCTCATGCCGAAACCGAAGCAATCAGCTCAGCATGCTGCCTCCTCGGCGGATGGCGACTTCCGGGATGTTCAATTTACGTAACGCTCGAACCTTGTCCGATGTGCGCCGGCGCAATTATAAACGCAAGAATTCCGGAGGTTTATATTGCCGCGCGTGATTCAAAATCCGGAGCATTCGGATCTGTTCTCAATTTACGCAATTATCCCTTGAATCATAAACCTGATTTGCATTTCGGAATAATGGAAACCGAATCGGCAGATCTGCTGCGTGACTTTTTCAGAAAACTGCGTTAATATCAAATGTGAGCATCAAAGATATATCATAATTTTATACTTGATTTGCCTTTCCCGTTTCCATATCGCTTATAAACAGAAAACCGCTTACTGATATAGCTATTAATCCGGTAGGCGGTATTCCTGTGTGATAAAAACTGTTCAAAGCTGAAATTTGGTGTACAGAGTAATTGTTTATTTCTGTATATGAAATTTTTAACGGTATTAAGAGGTACCGAAGAACCTCACATTTTTCTTTTAGTATACAGCAAATTGCAGTTTAAGTTTAACGCAGTTATCCGGTCACGGTTTAACTCTGATGCTGACAGTTTGTTCATCAGCTGTGAAATACTTAATTTGAATGCTTTAACAAATTTACAGCATTTTATATTTTTAACTATCTGAAAATAATTCTGTTTGATATCCCGTCGGAAATTTTTATCAAACCCAAAACGGAAATTTTTATCAAACCCAAAAAAACTCTTGACTTTGACTTTTTTTTATTCTATAATATATAATCGTAGAATTTTTTGAAATCCGAAAGGCCGAATTTATGTCAATGCAATTTATACGGAAATTACCTATTCCGCTCGAAACAAAAGAAAAATATCCGATAACAGAAAAAGCCGAAGAAGCAAAATTTCTTAACGACTTGGAAATCAAAAAAGTTTTCTCAGGTGAATCGGACAAGCTTCTCCTCATTATCGGCCCCTGCTCCGCAGATAATGCAGATTCAGTCATGGACTACGTTTACAGGCTGAAGAAAATAAGCGAACAGGTAAAAGATAAAATAATTATTATACCCAGAATTTACACCAACAAACCGAGAACTACCGGAGACGGTTACAAGGGAATGCTCCATCAACCTGACCCGAACGCAAAGCCTGATGTTTATCAGGGAGTTCTTGCAATCCGTCAGCTCCACACAAGAGTTCTTACCGAAACCGGTCTTCCTACAGCTGATGAAATGCTCTATCCCTCAAACTACCGTTATCTTTCCGACCTCATTTCTTACGTTGCTGTCGGAGCAAGGTCGGTCGAAAACCAGGAGCACAGGCTTGTGGCAAGCGGAATTGAAGTTCCGGTAGGAATGAAAAACCCGACTTCCGGGGACATCTCGATAATGATGAATTCAATAACTGCCGCTCAGCATCCTCACTCATTTATTTACCGCGGCTGGGAGGTTGCCACTGACGGAAATCCGTATGCTCACGCAATTCTGAGAGGATACGTCAATAAACACGGTCAGGCTAACCCCAATTATCACTATGAGGATCTGCTTCACCTTTCCGAATATTACGCAAAAACAAATCTCGTTAATCCCGCACTTATAGTTGACACAAACCACAGTAATTCCGGAAAAATGTATGCTGAACAGCCCAGAATCTGCAAAGAGGTTCTTCATTCCTGCAGACATAATTCCGACATCAGAAAACTTGTAAAAGGGTTCATGGTTGAAAGTTATATCGAAGACGGCTGTCAGAAAATCGGGGAAAACATTTACGGAAAATCTATAACCGATCCTTGTCTCGGTTGGGAAAAGACCGAAAGACTTATTCTGGATATCGCGTCACTTATCTGAAAAGCTAAGTGAATACACTGTGATGTTACTGCTATAACCTGTTAAGCAGAAGAAATCTGTTATTTTCGCTTTGGTTGTCAAAACCCAAACAGTCCAATTAATGTTATTCGGTTTATTAATCTTCAAAAATAAAAGCGAAAATGATTTAACCGGATCGCAATTAACTGAGCGCATGGATATACCGTATTTTTTCTTACGGAATATTGCTGTACGTTTAAACTGAGATTTTTATATTTATTTACTCAATGTTCAGGTGAACTGAAATACCTTTACTGATTGTTCAGGTGAAGCAAGTCAACATTATCAATATTTTTATATTTTACGGAGGAATAACATGACTGTGACTTATGAAGTCGGGGACGGACTTTATGTTAACGTAACAAACAGGTGTACCAATTCCTGCGATTTCTGCGTACGCAGCGTAGCAGACGGCACTTACGGTGAGCTTTGGCTTGAAAGAGAACCGTCAAAAGAAGAAATTCTGTCCGCTCTTACAGAAGCGCTGACGAAAAAAAATTACAAAGAAATTGTTTTCTGCGGTTACGGTGAGCCGACCATCCGACTTGATGACATACTGTTTGCGTGCAAAAAACTTAAAGAAAATCCACAAAACCCGAAAATCAGGATCAATACAAACGGTCACGCAAACCTTATTTTCGGCAAGGACGTAACGCCTCTTCTCGCAGGCCTTATAGACTGCGTTTCGGTGAGCCTTAACGCCCCTGATGCCGAAGAATACTGCCGGGTTTGCCATCCGCAGTTCGGCAAGGAAGCATTTACCGGACTTCTTGATTTTGCGGCAAAAGCAAAAGAGTATGTTCCGTCGGTAATGCTCAGTGTCGTTTCAGACTCAATTCCGGACAGCGACATTGAAAAGTGCAAGCGTCTGGCAAATGAGTACGGCATCACTTTGAAGATACGGGAATATATCAAAAACAATTGATGTTTTAAAAGCAACGACGCAGTTAATGCAACTCATTATTTCTGAATAGCTTCGGCATCAGATGCTGATTTTCAGAAAATGCTTTAAAATGTCCAATATGTATTATCTTTGAATTTCGAACGCGGACTTATCCTGTTGTTTTTGTGAAATTCCATTATAATTACTTTTTGTAAATAATTATAAAAAACGGGCTGATGAAAAAATTTCATCAGCCTGATTTTTTATTTTCGTTTAATTAACCAGAGCATCCATCCTCGTACTGAATTGCTTTTAAAAAAGTATTTACACAAAGCAAAAAATCACCCTGCCGTAATCTGCATTATTACGTTTGCAAAATTCATAATTCTGAATTTATCTGACAAGTTTACCGTTTTTCAAAATACCCTGCCATGAGCGGAGGATAGCAGTAATCCACTATGAACGGAAGACGGTTTTTTCTTCTTGATCTGTAATGACTGAGCCAGTCCTGTCTGCCGAGACGGTAACCTCCGATTTGTAAAAACGTAGGCGCAGTTTCCACATCGCCTGAAATCTGACGGTACTTCCAATCAAACGGGTTTTTCAGATACGGAAACATAAAATCAACCGCCTTTTCAAAACCCTTTCCGTCCGGAGTTTCAAAGTGATACAGATCAACTCCCGAGTGATATGCTATTTCGCAGGCAATAGCCGTCGCCTGTAAGCTGAAACAAGAGTAACCGTAAGATTTCGTTCTTGAAAGTTCATCCGGAAAAGAACATTCTGCACTGAGCTGTTCCGGAATTATTTTTTCTCTGAACATACTGCAGGTATCATCGAAAATTTCTTTATTGTCGGTTATTGCCGCATACGCCATAGCCTGAGTATTGTACCAGTTGGCGTGATTGTTGTGATAAAATTTTTCTCCGAGCCCCGTTTCGCTTGTTTCCAGCCAGTTAAGGTAGTTAGCAAACCATTCTTTGACTTTGCCGGTATCACAACCGCTCTTGTCAAGAAACCAGACTGCCTGTGCCGCACTTATAAGGCAGGTGCTGTCTATTATTCCGATCGGTCTGCCGTTGCATATCCCCCTTATTGCCTGTCCGTATTCGAGATGCGGATTCATCGCCGTTTCTTCATCGACGAAAAAGCGATTCAAAAGCTGACATGCCCTCTCAGTATATTTTTTGTTATCGAGAACGTATCCGGCTGATGCAAGACAGTAGCTGTCTTTGCTTACTCCTGAAAGTGCTTTGCTGTGTGCTTCAAACCTTTCAGGGTTTGTTTCACCGTCGCGACGTATGTACGGACCGTCCGGATTTTTCGGATCAGGCCACCAATAAGGTCCCTCGCTGAAATAGTCATGAGGGTTTTTGCTTGCCGCAGGAGATTTACAGTCTGTTACAGAGTAGAGTTTCCCGCCCAATTTTTTATCGGCTTCAGCTGTCAGCATTTCCGAAAGCATCTTGTCTTTTAGGATTTTTTCTTTTGCCTGCACAGCCTCTTCTTCACTTAAAAACAAATCCATACCGGGTACCTCACTTTCACTTGAAATTACAGTTTTTTAATTAAAAAATATTAATTAAACCGTTATTCTCTTTACGACATATTGATTTTACAGAACTAAAATCAGTATTTTTCAGCACCGTTACCGAAAAGGTAGCCGTTCATTGCGCCCCATGCTATGTCAGCGTAGTACCTGTGACCTCCCGGACCTACCACAAGTCTGCATTTATTTTCCGCTCCGGCTGCTTTATAGAGTCTTTTTATTTCTGAAAACGCTTGGGTTGTACCGCCGATAGGGAAAATATCGTCTTTCTCTCCCGCAACGACAACAAGCGGCCTCGGAGCTATAAGTCCTCCCAGATCTCCCATATCAAAAAACAGCTTGATTCTCGGTATATAATTACATACACAGTGAGGAACATTCAGAATTGAATCGTCAAATGTACACACTGCACAGCTCGGCATTACGCAGTCTATTCTGTTGTCAAGGCAGGATGCGTAAAACGTAGCCGTTCCGCCCCCCGAGTTTCCGGTCAGACAAATTTTCCTATCTTTTGCCTCCGGAAAAACACCGTCTTTTACCAGATCGATAAGATTTGAAACGTCCCACACCCTTTCACCGATCGTTGTCCTGCCGAGCATAAGTGCCGCAAGAGATGACTGCTGACAGTTTGTATCTCCGTTTTCCTTACCGCCGCACTGCCCAAAGCACCTTTGTTCGATCGCAATGGCTATGTAACCTTGTCTTACCGCCTGCATTGCAAAATCACGGTCTCCGGATTCTTTTTCACTATCTGACGGATACTTTGTTTCTCCGAGAGACCGGTGCATTCCGGTTGAATGACCTTGCAGACAAATCACTACGGGAGAGCCGTCCTTTATTTCCTTCGGAATGCAGCAGCACCCCGGAACGCTGTATCCGGGCTCTGACATATATGTAAAATAAATTCTTGAGTGATCGGGATATTCTTTTACATTCTCTGATCTGAAATCCTTCTGACAAATACGGTATGGCAGTCCGAGAAGTTCTTTAAGCTTTTCACGGGCTTTTTCTTGCCAAAGAGAAAAATCCTCACCGTCACGGTATCTGAAAGAAGGCAGTGTGTTTCTTGAAATACTTTGATTGTTTGCAAACGGATTCCCCATAATTACCCTCCTTGATCAGCCCGTCAGAAAACACAGGCTTCTGACTTATTGATTTGAGTTGAAACTATCTGTAACTGTTTTCGGTTTAAAACTCTTTGATATGCCGGTAATAAGTTTGCTTTTTGCATTTTTGCTTCCGTCCGGAAACGTGCAAAAAAGCAATTTGGATTTTTTGCCGATTACTGAAAGATATGAAAAAACCACATCTTGCCTTAAATTTCAAAACCGCAGATATCTTACCCGACAGCGCCGCTTACGGGTTCTGAGCTTTTCATTGTTTTAAGCTTTCGCCTCATTATAATCAAAAGAAGCAGGGCAGCTATTGTCAGCGATATCGTCCATGAGACGGTATAACAGAAAAAGAGATTGTCAAGAGTACGGTATAACGGGAAAATAAACATCATCCAGAAAAATCTGAGCACCAGTACCGAAAAAATTGAGTTCAGCATCGGTATGATTGAATATCCGAAAGCCGACAAGGTGTTTGCAAGTGCCCCGTTGATTCCGGCGACAAAATATATGGCAAGCACATATTTCATTCTCAGAATTCCTATCTCGACTGCGACCGGATCCTTTGGCAGGAAAATTTTAAGCACGGGATGGCCGAGCAGATAAAGCCCCACGCCGAGAACAAATCCGACCGAAAATCCAAGTATGAGCGAAACAAAAAACGATTTCTTTATCCGTTCTTTATTCTTTGCACCTATATTCTGACCGACAAAGGTAAGACATGTGACATTTACGGCATTAACGAAGCTTGATACCCAGCTTTCAATATTTGTACACGCCGTATTTCCCGCCATTGCAGACGGTCCGAATGAGTTGATTGCCGACTGAATCTGGAGATTCGAAATACTGTAAAGGGAAGAATTGAGCGCTGACGGTATTCCTATAAGCAGTATTTTTTTCAGTATCACGCCGTCAATTTTTATTTTTTTCAGATTTATTCTGCAGTCGTTGTCGACTCTCATCAGCCTGACAACAACCAATATCGCTCCGAGTAACTGAGAAACAAGCGTTGCTATCGCAACCGCCGCCACTTTCTGACTCATTATAAAACACAGCACAAAATTCAGCACTATGTTAAGAAGTCCGCACGCTATAAGATAATACAGCGGTCTTTGTGTGTCACCGCCGGTCCTTATTATTGCCGAGCCGTAATTATAGACGAGTATTGCCGGTATTCCGGAAAAATATATTTTAAGATAGATCGAGGCACCCGCATAACACTCCTCCGGGCATTTCGTTATATCAAGGAATGTATCGGCAAAATAAACTCCGGCAAAAGTAAGAACTATTCCCACTATCACGGCAAGCAAAAGCGATGTGTCAACAGTTTTACGTATTTTATCCCGGTTTCTTTCTCCGAACGCATGAGCAAGAACCACCTGCGTTCCTCCCGAAAGTCCTATCGCCGACTGAACCACAAGTCCGACTATTGCCGCCGTTGCCCCGACTGAGGCAACCGAAGTGCTGTTTGCGCTCTGGTCAAAGTTTCCCAGAACTATCATGTCCGCAGAATTGAACAGCATCTGAACAAGTCCGCCTATCGCTATCGGAATTGCGTACTTTATAAACTGAGGTAAAATTGAACCCTTTGTGGCGTCGATATCACGATTTTTCAACATTATATTTTTCCTTTCGGCCGATAAGCAATTTTAACATCTGTTCTGTCAAAATGCTTAACTGAGTTTCGGTAATAAACCGGAACCGTACAATAGCGATTATACCATAGTAACCTGCGATTGTCTTTAATGGCGAGCATTGTTTACATTTTGTTTACATATCTGTTTTTGTCGGATTTACTTTTAAAAATCGTTGACAATTTCATTTTAAAGTGATATAATTTCCTTGATTAAAAATACCGGGAGTTTTTCTATGAATATTTATATCGCATTTGCGATGACACTGATTGCCGGTCTCTGCACCGGAATCGGAGGTTTAATAATCATGTTTATGAAACGTGACAACAAGCGGTTTCTTTCCGTCAGTCTCGGATTTTCCGCCGGCGTCATGATTTATGTCTCAATGGTAGAAATCCTTGCTGAAGCTAAGACTTCGCTTACCTCAGCGTTAGGAGAAATCGCCGGAAACTGGGTAACTGTTGCGGCTTTTTTCGGAGGCATGCTGCTCATTGCGGTTATTGACAAGGTGATACCTTCTGCCGAAAATCCACACGAGGTAAAGCATGTGGACGATCAGGACTCCTGCAAACCTAAAACGCAGTTCAACCTGAAAAAACTCGGCGTAATGACAGCGCTTGCGATTGCAATTCACAATTTCCCCGAAGGCCTTGCCAGTTTTGTTTCGGCTTTACAGGACCCGGGACTGGCAGTTCCGGTTGTATTTGCAATAGCAATACATAACATCCCCGAAGGGATTTCCGTTTCGGTTCCGATTTATCAGGCGACAGGCTCAAAGCTTAAAGCAATGCGATATTCTTTCCTTTCAGGACTTTCCGAACCTCTCGGAGCTCTTGTGGGCTGGCTCATTCTCATGCCGTTTATGAGCGACACCGTTTTCGGAATTATATTTGCGGCAGTCGCCGGAATTATGGTTTTCATTTCTTTTGACGAGCTTCTCCCGGCAGCCCATGAGTACGGAGAGCACCATCTTTCCATTCTCGGACTGATTTCCGGAATGGCTGTTATGGCAGTAAGCCTTTTGCTGTTCCTGTGACGATTTTTTCCTGCTTGAAGTTTATAACTATACTTTATAACAAACACTTGCTGAGTATATTTTTTCTTAATCGGTATAACAAAAGCCGTAACAACCTGAATTACAAAACAGGTACGTTACGGCTTATGGTTTTAAATTAATCAAATCGTTATTCAAATCCACACAAAGGAGATGTCTTAATCTGAATTTGTTACAAATACAAAGTCATCTGTTAAATTCAAAAAACAAGGTCATCGGACTTAATAGCAGTGACCTTGTTTTTTTAAAAGAGCGCACTTAGCGTTCAAAATATGTAATTGATATGCGCAGAGTTCCCGATGGTGAATATAAATTCATCAGTATAAACAGCTACGAACTTCATTTGATCTTTTTCGCTGTTTTTGCGTTTCACATCAGATTATTTGATTTTAAAGCAGTTATGATTTCTGACGCATGCCTGTTTCAGTCGAGCTTCAGGTCATTTTCTTTTATCCAGGATATCTTTCGGAGTATCTCGCAGAAAACAAACGAAAGCACCGCCGGAAGCACAAAGCATACCAGCACAAGTCCGAGGTAATCTTTAAAGCCCACAGTTGACGGATATTCGCCTCCGTACCATCCGAGTATAATTCCTATCGGACCGAGCAGACCGCAGGTTCCCATTCCGGAATTTATCGCCGCTCCGTACATTTTCAGTCCGAATACGCAGGTTGCTATCGGTCCGGTTATCGCAGAAGCAAGCGTAGGCGGAATCCATATTCTCGGATTTTTAACTATGTTCGGCATCTGTATCATACTTGTTCCTATGCCCTGAGAAAACAAACCGGATATGCCGTTTTCCTTGAAGCTCATAACAGCAAAACCTACCATCTGCGCACAGCAACCGGCTACCGCTGCTCCTCCCGCAAGCGCAAGTCCTCCGTAATCCATTTCAGAAAGCACTCCGTTGACGTAAACCGGAGCACCGGAAAGCAGAAGTGCCGCACATATAGCCGCAGAACTTATCGGCAAGGTAAGCGCAACTCCGATTATTACGGATACAACGATTCCCATGACAAACGGCTGAAGAGTGGTTGCCCATCCTATAAAAGAACTCAGATATCCGACCGCAACACCTATGTAAGGAGCTATAAGCACCGAAAGTATTCCACCGACAAAGACCGTTACAAAAGGAGTAACTATTATGTCAACCTTGGTTTCTTTTGAAACGCATTTGCCGAGTTCACAGGCAATAACGGTTATGATAAGAACGGCAAGCGGTCCTCCCGCTCCTCCCATGGTGTTTGCCGCATAACCGACAGCCGCCGAAGAATACATTACAAACGCCGGAGCTTTGAGGGCGTGCGCTATCGCTACTGCCATTGCCGGACCTGCCACCGCCTGCGCAAATTTTCCTATATCCGCAAAAACTCCCAGATACGGTATCATTCCTATTGCAGAAAATATCGTTCCGATGAGAAGTGAACCGAAAAGTCCGAGAGCCATCGCTCCGAGCGCATCGATTCCGTATCTTTTAGCGGAAATCTCAATATCTTTCCTTTTCAGAAACTTTTTGAATTTTCCCATTTCGGGCGCCTGATCTGTACCGTCCATTTTTACCTCCTGCGATTGTACAAAAATGTACAGATTTCAAAATTATTGATAATAATTATATCATAACTGCATATTTATTTAAATAGTATTTTTACACAAAGTTTTCCCGTGTTAATAATATACGTATTGACATTATGCGGCAAATATTTTATAATTGAATTGTCAGAGTGTCAGAGCAAACCGAGGTGATTTTACTTGGAAAAAAATAAAATCGACAGAATAAACGAGCTTTACCGTCTTTCTACGGCAAGAACATTGACTTTTGAGGAAAAAAACGAACAGCTTAATCTGCGCCGTGAATATCTGGCTGAAATAAAACTGCGTTTCAGAAATACCCTTGAAAACACAACCGTGGTATATCCCGACGGCTCATCCGAAAAGCTCAAACATAAGGAAAAATAACGTTTATACGGTAATTTCTTCTAAAAACGATTTTTTTGAAAAAACCTCTTGACAAAATAAACAAAATGAGATATAATATCAATAGTAAAACGAAAAGGAATGAAAAAATGCGGCAAAGCAAAAATTCAACAGCGTCAACTGAAAATTCCGGCGCAAAATCCACAAGAAAAACATGGCAAAAAGAAGCTGTGTACAACATCTTTTCAGCTATGAGAAATCATCCGACGGCTGAAATGGTATGCGACAGCGTCTACCGTACTTATCCTACCATAGGCAGAGCTACGGTTTACAGAATTCTCAATTCCTTTGTGGATTCGGGAAAAGCGATAAAAGTCCCGGTTTGCGACGGTGCTGACAGATTCGATATTACTACATATCCCCACAGCCATGCAAAATGCAGAGTGTGCGGTAATGTTTTCGATATAGACGCCGATTTTGATATGCCGGAAGTCAGGGATTCCTGCGGTTTTACGGTGGAAAATGTAGCGGTGCTTTATTTCGGTATCTGCTGCTAGTGTAACAAAAAAGAAAAAGAAAATACTATTTAAAACGGAGGATCACAAAATGAAATTTGTATGTCAGGTATGCGGATATGTTCACGAAGGAGATGCGGCTCCCGAGAGATGCCCCCAGTGCAATGCTCCCGCAAGTAAATTCACAAAACAGGAAGGTCCGATGAGCTGGGCTGCTGAGCACACTGTCGGAGTTGCAAAAGACGTTTCCGAGGATATAAAAGCAGATCTTCGCGCAAACTTCAACGGAGAGTGCACAGAAGTCGGTATGTATCTTGCAATGTCCAGAGTTGCTTTCCGTGAAGGCTATCCCGAAATCGGTCTCTACTGGGAAAAAGCTGCCTATGAGGAAGCAGAACACGCAGCTAAATTCGCCGAACTTCTCGGAGAAGTTGTAACAGACTCCACAAAGAAAAATCTTGAAATGAGAGTTGAAGCTGAAAACGGCGCTACCGCCGGTAAAACTGATCTGGCAAAGAGAGCCAAAGCCGCAAACCTCGACGCCATTCACGATACCGTTCACGAAATGGCAAGAGATGAAGCGCGTCACGGCAAAGCATTCGCCGGCCTTCTCGAAAGATATTTCGGCAAATAATTCTTTTTTTGGGCAAGTCAGCATAGTTCTACCGTGTAAGATTTCTCCTCGACCGACTCGGTACGGCAAGCAGCAGCTTACCTCTTGACAAGGTTCTGTTCAGTCGGGCAGAAAAGCGGCAAGAACTTATCTGTTTTAACTTACTGTAATTTATTTTGATTTCCAGGCGGTTGTTCCTTCTGAGGGGCAACCGTTTGGCGGTTATATTTTCAGTAATTGCAAAAGCTCCCGGCATAAATACATTTATTTACGGGTAAAATAATCCCGGGTTTTGTCCGGTAGTTTTTTCTTCCAAAGAGGCATTGGCCGGAGTTTTTCCGCTTTTGTCTTGAAATTTAAAAATCGTGAGAAGATATTCAAACGGATTTCTTTATCCGTCAGACGGAATTGATTAATAAATAAAGACCTGCAAAAACAAAAAAGGTCAGATAAACAGTGCAAAAATATTCAGCCGTGACCGAAAATCAAGGTTTGCGGGTGAAACAAAAATAAGTGAAAGAGGTATAGTAAAATGAAAAAATATGTTTGTCCCTGCGGATATGTTTATGATCCTGAAGTAGGTGATCCCGACAGCGGTATCGCTCCCGGAACAGCTTTTGAAGATATTCCGGATGACTGGGTTTGCCCGGTATGCGGACTTGACAAATCGGCGTTTGAAGAAGAAAACTGATTTTTCTGAAATCACCTGCGGAGGTGTTTAATGATCCGCAGAGAAAATTTGTTTTCAATGTACAGAAGAACCGGCTATCAGAACGCCGAATATTCTTTCAGTCTCTGTCCCGCTCTTGCGGAAAAATTCAGGCAGTTTGAAAATACCGCCAACACCGATTACGCTTCTTATTATGATTTCGCCCTGCGGGATATACCGCAGGGAAAAATTATTTTTCCCTCAAAAAAAGATGTTGCCTGTTATTACAACGGATTAAAGGAAAGTACTTTTACCGACATCCGGGGCATCGCTCACGAAAAAGGCAGTGAAGCGGCAAAGCATATGACCCGTATGCTGCATCCGCTTCAGAACGTCAGCGACGCATCAGAAATAGAACGGTATCCGTTTCCCGACTTTACGCATATCACAGACGACGGAAGTATCGCACAGGCAGTCAGGTCAATCAAAAAAAGCGATCATGTATCCATTGCAACAGGATTTCAGTGCACTATATGGGAGACAGCCTGGTATCTGCGGGGCATGGAAAACCTGATGATGGACATGATGGAGGATAACGAAATTGCTCATCTCCTCTTTGATAAAATAACCGGAATTTCCGTTTGCCGTGCGGAAAAATATGCACAGTGCGGAGTTGATATTCTATTTCTCGGGGATGATATCGGAATGCAGCGCAGCATAATGATGAGCATAGAGCTTTGGAGAGAATGGATTTTTCCAAGACTCAAAAAAGTGATCGATGCTGCCAAAAATATAAAACCGGATATTCTTATCCAGTACCATTCATGCGGATATATAGAACCGTTTATTCCTCATCTGATTGAAGCCGGTGTGGAAATTCTGAATCCCGTTCAGCCCGAGTGTATGGATTTTACCGAAATTCACAGAAAATACGGCGATAAGCTTTCTTTTAACGGAACGCTTGGAACTCAAACCCTGATGCCTTTCGGAACTCCTGATGAAGTGTATGAAAAAACCTAGGAAAACCTGAGGCTGGCGGGCAGTGCGGGAGGTTTGCTCTGTTGTCCGACTCATCTGCTTGAGCCGGAAGTGCCTTATGAAAACGTGGTGGCTTACATAAAAGCCTGCAAAGACTTCAGACCTTGACAGATTTAACACCGTCATTTTTTCCCGCCTTACCGTTTCAGTGGATCTTTAACTTACTGCCACCGACAATGCATTCACTCAATTTTCTTTAAATACGATATACCGTCTGATTTCAACAGCCGTTTTCCCTTTTCCGGAGAACGGTTGTTTTATTTTTCCATATTTCGGTGCATTTTTTGCCAAAAAAAAGACATTGAAATTGAGTTATAAAAGATAAGTTAAAATTCAGATAATTTCGGCATTCAGGTTGCTTTTATTTTGTTTTTGTGGTATAATACCATGGTACTGTTTGAATTTTATTATTTGTATAAAATTTATCTCTTTAAGTACATAAAGAGGATCAAGTATGAATATTTCATCATTTTTCACAAAGGATAAACACTTTTACTCAACCGTCGCAAGACTTATGATTGCCATCATATTTCAGAATATTATCGCGTACAGTGTTAATATGGCTGACAATATAATGCTCGGTATGTACACTCAGGACGCACTCTCCGGAGCTGCCACAGTCAATCAGATACAGTTTATGGTTCAGCAGATCACAATGGCTATCGGGGACAGCATTGTGGTGATTGGCGGGCAGTACTGGGGTAAAAAATGCCCTGAAAAAATCCGCCAGCTTACCGTTTTCGCTTTGGCAATCGGTGCTGTTTTCGGCTCAGCTGTATTTCTATGGACTTTTTTGTCCCCCCGATCTGTTCTCGCTATTTTTACAGACAACGCCTCTTACATATCAGAAGGTGTTATTTACCTTAAACTTATATGCTATACCTATCCCATCTACATTATAAGCACAATTTTACTTGCCTCTCTGCGTTCTGTGGAAACAGTCCATCTTGCGCTTAAAGTTTCGCTCGTTTCCCTCTTTGTTAATATCGTCATTAACTACGTGCTTATTTTCGGTATGTTCGGTTTTCCTGAGCTTGGTATTTTCGGAGCCGCAATCGGCACTCTTACTTCAAGAATTCTTGAGCTTATAATCATTCTGCTTTACATAATTTTCAAAGATAAAAAACTGAAACTTTTTGCTTTTTCTCGGTCGGGATTTTCAAAAGAACTGCTCGGAGACTACCTTAAAGTTCTCTGGCCGTCCGCTCTTTCAAACTTTCTTTGGAGCGTAGCTACTCCCATTCAGACGTCCGTTCTCGGTCATCTTCAGGACGACGCCATTGCCGCTAACTCAGTCTCTACAACAATGTTCCAGTATCTGAAAATAGTGGCGATCGGAGAAGCAAGCGCTTCCGCCGTCATTATCGGCAAAACGATAGGAGAAAACGATTCAGACGACTCAAAAGTCAAAGATTACAGCCGTACCCTGCAAATGATGTACATTATTATAGGAGCCGTTCTCGGACTCGGACTTTTCCTTATCCGTATACCTTTTCTCACTTTGTATGACCTCACCCCGAATGCTCTTGAAATTGCAAACGGTATGCTGATAATTCTTTCTGTCGTAATGGTCGGAATGTCTTATCAGATGCCGACAAGCGTGGGTATCATAAAAGGCGGCGGCGACGTCAAATACACAATGTATCTTAATCTCATTTCAACCTGGCTTATTGTTATGCCTCTTACCTTTATCTCTGCTTTTGTGCTGAATATGCCGGCGGTTTTTGTCGTAGCAGTACTGAATTCAGATCAGATCTTCAAATGCATCCCCGTTGCAATTCACTGCAACAAGTACAGGTGGATAAGACACATCGCAAAGTAAATTCATTTTGTTTTTACTGTCGCATAACTGCATTTTTATTCGCTTATATCAATTGTTATCCGACATATTACCTCAGATCTTTTTTCAGGGGGGGTATAACTGTAATTAAATATTTTTAAGATTTTCTTTGTCAATAAAAAACAAGATCTTTGAATCTATACCCGCTCCGGAATAGGTTATTTCGGAGAGGTATTGTTCTCAGACCTTGTTATGTTTCGGTATAAGTGCAATTTTCGTCAATTATCTTACTTAAAAGAACATATTTTGCTTCATTTTGTTTGTTATAAAAGTTTACTTTGCTTTTTTGTCTACTGTAAGTTCTCTTAACTTTTTAATCTGTACTTTGTCTGATTTTTCCGTTACTGCGTATTCTGACGATTCCGTTTTAACCGTCGTACCGGTAAGATTTTTAATTTCAGCCGCATACCCGCTATCACTCAGGTATCTGAAATTCTTTATCTGAAAATTGTTACAAAGCGACTCCACAATTACAGCAGGACCTAAGGATTCGCTGTAACAGGTAATGTTATCTATCACAACATTTTCAATATTTCCGACTCCTGAGGGTTCATTTTTGTCGTCGAAAAGCGGTGTTCTGCAATACCTCGCCGCATCTGCGTTGACAGCATAACCTCTGTATCCGCCGTATACATTTCTTAACATCACGTTTCTTATTGAATGATCGACGCTGAGCAGACGGACAAGTGTATGACAGTTTTCTGCGTATATATTTTCAATCAGAAGATTTTCTATATCTCCTCTTTCCATACCGACGTTTTCAACGCGCTTCATTTCGTCGTCGGCGTTAAGTGCTATCAGATCATCATTGGTCTGACCTTTGCTTAATGCGCGTATGTTTCTTACCACGCCGTTTCGGCAATTTCCGTTGAAATGCAGCCCGTCCTGATTAAATGCCGGCTTGTCGCTTACAAAAGAAATATTTTCTATTCTGAAATTGTTTATCCTTGCCATCCTTATATTATAGGTGACAGAATTTGATATTACCATGTCGTAAAGTTCAAGATTTTCAACGTCAAAAAAATTCAGCACGGCTCCGGAATAACCGTCAAGTCTGAATATGTCGCCCTTTGTGTTATATTTGCCCTGATTGTTACCGTCCCAGATTCCGCCGCGTATTCTTACGTTTACCGTTTTTGTTTTTGCATCGGTCGTAAGCAGAAACGAAGATGAGTCTTTCGGCGTATCTCCGCACATAAAAAGCACAGCATTACTGTCAGCTTCTATATATGTATCCGAGTGAACGACAAGCGGAGCCGTTATTCTGTATCTTCCCGCCGGAATTATTACTCTTCCGTTTTCCCGCCTGTCAAGCATACTTTGTATAAATCCGGTTGCGTCCGTTATGCCGTCATTTATTTCATTTAAATACATATTAATACCTCCGATTATTTAATATACACTCAGCAAATCCCAAAATACAAATTTAACCATTAAATAATTCTACCGAAAACCTGACACTATTACTATGTGTGCATCCGATTCAGATAAAATTAACTCAAATATTATTTAACATAATTCAAGATTATTATTTTGAGTTTTTCGGAGATTTTTTCAGTATTAGCGCCAAAACTCAGTATTACTCTTAATAATCCAGCTTATTATTTTTCAAAATTTACTTTAGCAGAATATATCTCTATGACAAAATCCGGCACAAGTCTGACATGCGCCGGATTTTTTATTTTAACTGTTACTTTTTATTTTATCCGACGAATAATCAGATCAATACGCTACAGCCCAAAGAACCATGTGCTTTGCGGGTTTTCCACAGCATACGCACCTGCCGGCTATAAGCTCCTGCTGCATCGGGATGCATCTTGAGCCTACTCCGGTCTCTTCTTTTACTTTATCTTCGCACTCTTCGCTACCGCACCACAATGCCTTTACAAAGCCGTCGCCTTTTTCTTTAAGTACCGACTTTATCTCATCCATGCTGTCGCATCTGTATGTCCTTCTGCTGCAATTATCAAGCGCTTTCTGATATATTCCGTCTCTTACCTGCTTAAGTTTTTCCGAAACTGCTTCTTCGAGATTGTCGAGTGAAACTACTGTTTTTTCCCTGTTATGTCTCGTTACAAGTACGCACTCGTTTTTCTCTATGTCTCTCGGACCTATTTCAAGTCTTACAGGTACGCCTTTCATTTCGTATTCGGAGAATTTCCAACCGGCTGAGTTTTCGCTGTCATCAAGTTTTGTTCTGAATCTCTTTGAAAGTCTGGCTTTCAGTTCCCTGGCTTTTTCAAGAACGCCTTCTTTATGCTGCGCAACCGGAAGTATTACAACCTGAATAGGCGCAATTGCAGGCGGAAGAACAAGCCCCTCGTTGTCTCCGTGTGACATTATAATCGCACCGATCATTCTTGTCGATACTCCCCAAGAAGTCTGATGCGGATATCTGAGTTTGTTTTCCTTATCAGTATAAGTTATGTTGAAAGCTTTTGCAAATCCGTCTCCGAAATAATGCGAGGTTCCTGCCTGAAGTGCCTTTCCGTCATGCATAAGGGCTTCAATGGCGTAAGTAGCTACCGCTCCGGCAAATTTATCACTTTCGGTTTTTCTTCCTTTGATTACCGGTATTGCAAGATCATTTTCGAAAAAGTCTGCGTAAAGATTAAGCTGTCTTATCGTTTCCTGTTCCGCCTCTTCAGCTGTTGCGTGCATTGTATGACCTTCCTGCCACAAAAATTCTCTGGAACGCAGGAAAGGTCTTGTTGTTTTTTCCCATCTGACAACGCTGCACCATTGATTGTAAAGTTTAGGCAGGTCACGGTATGAGCGGATAATATTGGCAAAATGTTCGCAGAAAAGCGTTTCGGATGTAGGTCTGACACACAGCCTTTCAGTCAGTTTTTCACTTCCGCCGTGCGTTACCCATGCTACTTCCGGGGCAAAGCCTTCTACATGATCTTTTTCTTTCTGCAAAAGCGATTCCGGAATAAACATAGGCATATACACGTTTTCGTGTCCGCCCTCTTTGAATCTTTCGTCAAGTATTTTCTGAATGTTCTCCCAAATCGCATATCCGTACGGCCTCATTATAATACAACCCTTGACCGAACTGTAATCGATAAGATCGGCTTTTTTACAGATATCAGTATACCATTTCGCAAAATCATCGTCCATTGACGTTATTTCTTTAACAAGTTTCTTTTCGTCTGCCATTTTTTCGTCCTTCGCTTTATATTTTTCAAGTATTCAATACATAAATTATCAGCATAAATTATACCATTGTGCGGTCAATTTGTCAAGCCTTATTAAGTTTTTATTTCCTTACTTTTGTTTTTTAATTTAGTTTGTATTATGCCTTTTCCGCTATATTATTAAAGTATTATTTCTTCCAATATTAATAATTTTTATTTATTTGTTTTACACTTTTTACGAAAAAAGGACCTCCGGGTTTACACCCGAAAGTCCTTTTTAATTTCAGTTAAGTGTATCGGCGCAAATGGAAACCAGATTATTCTTCCGGAACTACTGTGTAGATCTTATTTCCGGTTGCTTCGTCTGTTGTCATAACTACCTTGTAGCCTTCTGCAACGAAGTTCATTTTAGGATTTTCAGTTGCAGAATTTGAAGGATCATAATTTACAAACGTTCCACCGTAAACAATTATTTTGGCGTTTGATTTATCAATCAAATTGAGGATCCACGTTTGTCCTCCCCACTCAGCAAGAGCTTCAAAGTAACCGCCATAGATTTCTACAACCGCATTATCGCCCGCTTGTACAGCAGTCAGTCCGGCAGTAAAGTGACCGTCTTTTATTGTCACCTTTGAATTACCGGCCGCTCTTACAAGATAACCGAGCTCTGAGTCGAACGTCTGATTCAGTTTACCCTTGCCGTCAATCACAAGCTCTGCATTTCCGCTAAGGTCTATAATACCTTTGCCTTCAACGGTCAAAACCGAATCTTCTCCGAGAATAAGTTCAGATTTTGAATCAGTCATCCAAACCTGATCATTCCACACAAACGAATCACTGACCTTAAGTGTTCCGCCTTTTTCAAGAGAATCCTTAAAAGCATCCGAGCTTATTGCGTACTCTATTGCAATTGCATTTTCCTTTTCACAAACAATACAGTCGTATCCGAGTACTCCGCTGGTTGTTGCGGTTGCTTCCTGGAGAATTTCATATTCGCCGTCAGGATCATAGGTGTGAGCCAGTAACGGAAGATCGTATGTTTTGGGTTCTCCGCATACCGAACAAGTGTAGGTCTTATGTCCCATTTCAGCACAGGTCGACTCTACAGTTTCTGTAAGCTCCCAAACGTGTATTCCGGTCGCCGGAAGTATTACGGTCTTAGTTTCGCCACAACCGTCAGCAGTACATGTGTAGACCGTCTTTCCCGCTACCGCGCAGGTAGGTGCAGTACGCACTCCGCTATCCCAAGTGTGAGCAGCGAGCGGAAGCTCTTCCGAAGCCGGAGCTTTACAGAACTCACATTCATAGTTTACTGTACCTTTTACCGTACAAGTCGATTCGGTTCTTGAAACTTCGACATACTTATGATCGATAAGCGGCTTTACTACTGTTAACTCAGGAAGCTGTTCACCGCACACCGCACAAACGTAAGTTGTGCGTCCGGCTACTGTACAAGTTGATTCGATATCTTCGGAAATTACCGGAGTGTGTGATTTTGTATCGCTGTTGTAGGTTATTACGTACTTGAGATCTTCCGTAACTGCCGCAACATCAATCTTATCAATCACATTTCCGTCTTTGTCAGTTATTGTGTAACCCATGCAGTCTATGTTTATAGGTGTGTAGGTAAATCCGAATCCATCATAGCTGTAAAATTCCTTTGTTACTTCGGTTCCGTTGTACTTCAAGGTAAGCTTGATAGAATGCG
Source organism: uncultured Clostridia bacterium (assembly GCA_944391815.1). GTDB lineage: Bacteria > Bacillota > Clostridia > Oscillospirales > CAG-272 > SIG673. Next base: position 26,746 of record CALXUV010000036.1, read on the forward strand.
GCTTCTTGTCGTCAGATGATCTGAAACCGTCCTCACCGAACTCGTGAACCGTTCCGTCGGGCATCTGGACTCTGCCGGCACAGGGCTTACCTGCCTCGAAGTATCTCTCAACGTCATCTATGTAGTGAATTCCTTCTATCGGCTTACCGCCAACGTACCACACATCATCAAATATCTCATAGTTGTCACAAAGTGTTCCGACATAGTTTGCATCGAAGTTGTAGTAAAGTCCGTCATTTGCCTGGAATACTCCGTTTGCTCTGAGGTTTCCTTCGGCATCCGCAGAGTAGATCTTACCGTCTCCGGCGTCGATATCTTCGCTTACCAAGTAAGCTCCGTCTATCCAGTATCTGCCTTCCTTCACTTCATTATTGAGGAGAGTTCCGACATAATTTTCAAAGAAGTAATACTTACCGTCATGCGCTTCGGCAATTCCGCTTTCAACAAGGTTGCCTTCTTCGTCGGCACAGTAAATCTTTCCTTCTTCTATTGCTATGTCTTTTCCGGTAACAATCGCGCCGTCAAACCAATACTTGCCGTCAAACACTACCTCATGGAGAAGTGTCGCCACATATCCGTCGAAGTTGTAGGTGTAACCGTCAGTCATCTCAAAGTTTCCGGTCTGCTTGATAAGCTTTCCTTCGTCATCCGCGAAGTAATACTGTTTATCACCGAGTCCTGCATCTATGCGCTGATCCTTGAGAATTACGCCATCTTTGTAGAAGTAAGCATATTCCGTGTCAGTTCCTTCTTCGAAAATGTAGAAACCGTTTCTCGCTTTTCCGAGATATCCCTCAAAGTCGTATACCGCACCTTCTATTTCAACACCCTTTTCGTCGAAGTGCTGAAGCACACCTTCGGCATCAGCGTAATATATTCCGCCGTCAACCTGAATAGTTCCGGTCTTATAAACGCCGTCTACCCAGTATTTTCCGTCTATTACACCGTTTCTTACTGTTGCAATGTAGTTTGCTATATCGTAAATTTTGCCGTTGATGTCTTTTCCGGTTGCTTCTTTAACAAGTATATCGCTATTTTCCGGATCTGCAAACATCCACTTGCCTTCATCCTCAAACAGTCCGCTCTTGAGGATACCGTCAATGTAGTATTTCTCATCAATTCTGCCGTCGCATATTCTTCCGGCAAATCCTACAAAGTTATAGTAGAGTCCGTCACTTCCAAGAGAAACTCCTGTGTTGAATTGCAACCATCCATCGGCATCAGCGCTGTAGAATACGTCGCCTACTGGCAAGGTGCCGTTCTCTAACAAAGTTCCGTTGTCGTAGTATTTTCCACCGACTACTCCGTTGAGGGTTTCCTTGGAAACATACTGAGGAACTATATTGTCGCCGTAGTAGAGAGCAAAGTTGTCGAAATAGAGTGAGCCGCTTCTGTTGTTGGAAGAATCAGTTGCAAGAGCTGCAAACCTGATTTCTGTCATGTACTTGTATGTTCTGTTCTCGTATGCCACGACATCAGAAGCCAACTTTATGCCATTTACATAAACGTCGATCTTAAGGTCGTAGTGGTTGGCTTCACCGGATGAAGAAGCGGAATACTTTGCAACGAATACAACTTTCGAAAATTCACTTTCGCTGAACTGATAAATTACTTTACCTTTATCAGCTCCACCAGCTATGTAAAGCTCACCTTTTTCATTGATTTTGAAAACTACCTGAAGAGCGTTACCGGATTCATCGTAGCTTGCATAATCTCTTGAGTTAAACTGAATATTAAGATTTCCGTTCCAGTCGTCACCAAGTCTTAAGTCATATTCAAATACAACTGTCTTGTGTTCCTGTTTGGGGGCAGCTATCTGTAAGCTGGAATCTATGTCTGAGCAAACAAAATCAGCTTTAAGAACATTGTCGCCTTCAGTGAAGAAATCATCAATCGTAACCGTCACATTGTTCTTTTCAGAGTTGTTAACCACTACGCAAGAGCTGACTGTAGGATTACTGTTTGTCGTTGCCGCTGAAACCGGCATTGTTGCAAGTGCACTGCCGAAATCTGTACCACTCGCATGACTCGTAGCAGCTCCGTTTGCATCTTTACCGCCGGAAGCATATTTGTAGCCAGAGGGATATCCCGCCATGAAGTCAGTGAAATAATATGTTCCGAGGTAATCACCTTCGGCATTGATCCTGTAATCAACGCCGTCAACAGTCACTTTGAATTCGTCAGCAGCGCTTCCCTTCTGCATTACACCATCTACGTACAGGTGAGTTCTTTCTGTCTGAACTTTGTAGACACCGTCAAGGGGAGTTGCTACTCCGTTTGCGTCAAATGAGTATCCGGTTACAGTCTCGTTTCCAAATACATCGTAAGCAGTTTTATCGGTTACTCTGCAGAAATCGTACGCACTGTAATAGTACTCATTTCCTGACGGAGCGGTGTAAAGTCCGCTGAAATACACTGTCTCGTTGAGCGGTACAAGATCATCACCGACGTACTCAGCTATCTGAGAAAGCGAAGTTACTTTTTCGTAGTTTACGAGATAGATATCTTTTATCAGGAATCTGCAGTCGGTGCCGTTAAGAATGTAATCGGTCATTTCCGCACTTGTATATTTATAGTCCAGCTGTGACCAGCCGATAGAATAAATCATGAAGCTACTTATGTAGTGCTTCGAATCAACCCAATTTCCTTCAGCATCTTTAGGCTGATCAGTCCTGTTACCGCCGAGTGACGACAGCGGCACATTGACTGTTGTCCAACCGTTAACCATGAACGGCGAGTTAAACGACGAAAGTCCGTTGGTAGCATTTTTGTTGTTGTAACCAGTGGTGTAATCCGACTTGCTACCGAAGTTCACATTCTTGTTGTAGTAGGAGTTCTTTCCGGCATCAACTCCAAGCATATCACCATCGCAACCTAAGAAAAGCATACCTACAAGCTCTTGATAACCATCTGCATAAAGATCAAACTCAAGATCAGTATATTTGGATATGTCAAGGAAATATCCTGTTTTGTGGTTATATTTTCCGTCATCTGACGGCGTACTGCCGGCCCCTTTTCCGGGATTATAGTAGATTGTTTTTTCTTCTTTAAGGGAATCAAGTATCTGGAATTTAGTATCTGCTCCGCCAAGGTTAGTCATGTTGGACCAGAGGTGAAGCGCCGAGGCATCTCCAACAGTACGGCTGATGCTGTTGTACACTGCCTGTTGTCCTTTATTTCCAGTAGCCCAATCTGAAAGATTAACTATCTGCGAAGATGAAGATTTTTCCCAATCAATAAAAGGTGTTCTTTCTTTCAGAAGAACAACTCCGTCAGAATCGGTCTTTACAAATCCGTTGTCGTAGTTGGCGGCTATGGAACCATTCTCATAATAGTACAGGTAACCGTCTTTCTTTACGAATCCGTTGAGAGGATCGGGGTTTTCGCCGATAATTCCATCGATGCTGTCGTCAACGAAATATACAACGGCATTATCGTATATTTCACGATTCACCTCGTACGAATTAATCTGATTCACTCTGACGGCATGGAATACAAAACCACCCTTCTTCTCAAAAACGTCAAAATGAGCTTGCTGGAAAGCGGTAAATCCATCAGCATTGCCATCACCGTCAGTATCAACTGCCACACCGTTCAACCACACATAGAACAGATTTTCACTTACATCGAATCTGACAGTTATAGTTGTGAACGCTGAGGAATTCAAACTTCCAATCACGGTATTTTTCTCATCATCGGTTCCGGCTCCTCCGGCTTTGAGAGTTCCGTCAGCGTCGAGTTTGATTATATCCGCTCCTACAGGCCATGAAACTCCTGTATCAGGTTCACGAGTATATACAGTGAAAAGTCTATTGGTCGATACAATGTTATCTCCGAGTTTTACATCTATTGAAAAGACAAAATCACGTCCCTGATTAGCCTTTACATACGGGTTAATTCCGTTTGAAATGTCCATATAAGTCTCGTGAGGGTTTTCCTTGTCCGGATTATCAGTCTTCGACTTTTCGTTATAGCTCCACTGCATCGCAGCTCCGTCATTACCATCATCAACCGCTTTAATATTGCTGAGTACGCTCTTGTAAGCATTGTTGATAACAAGTGCGGATGTGATTGATTGAAGTTTAGATCCACCATCAAGTCCCACATCGACGATCGCAGCATTACTGGTAGAAAAATACTTAACGAGCGATGTCAAAGGATTTCCGATTTCTGAAGTCCATTCATTGAAATCAAGATATGTATATATATTGACATCACGGGAAGTTTCGGTAGTACCGAAGTAATAGGTCTGAAGATCGTTAACGTAGGCACTGTTAGTCTTGTATGACGTTCCGCGCCAAACTCTTGCTTCACAGAAACAGAATCCTGCAGGTTTTCCGTTTGTCTCCATTCCGTACATGTCTGCTATAAGACCGGGATCGGTTATGAAAGGACCGCTGGCCATAAGTTTATCATTTATAAAGACGTAAAGCATGTTTGAGGATGCGCCGGCTTCCGGTCCGCCCACATCAACCAAAACCTTGATGTTAGTATATGCGTCGGTCGGAAGGTCGCATATCTTCATTCCGTTGCTTCCAAGATAAAGAGGAACTTGACCGCTTTCGTTTTTGCCGACTTTCAAAACATGCATTCCGGCAGGCGATCTGGTAACCTTTGTTCCGTCCGCTTTGGAATATTCAAACCTCGTCACTATCTCGAGCAAACTTTCAGCGTTTTCAATTGTCTCGGGTTTGTAATCGAAAGACACCAGAAAATCACGTCCGGCATGACCCTGTTGTGCATGCAATACAGGAACCTTTGCAGCTGATGAAACTCCCATAGTTATAGCACTGACGTAATCACCGCTGGTATTTCCTTCTGTGGCTCCTTCGGCAGACTTACCGAAATAAACAGCTCCTTTATCGTCACCTTCAGCGACTATAGCAACTCCGGATTTTCTGTTGCCGATCACAACTTTTGACAGATCGTTTTCAGCTGATTTCAACCCGTTTTCATCAGTCGCAGAACTTGAACTCCACGTCAGATCAGCAAAATCTTTCGTGAATATTTTCTCCCAATTTGAACTACTGTACGGATCGTCTAAGTCCGGATAAAACGCGTACACGAGATCCTCAAGATCGGGCGCTGTCCATTCGGTTCCGGTATACTCTTCATCGCCGACAGCTTTGCTTCCGTCAACAGCAAAAAGCGACATCGGCAGGAGTCCGACAATCATGAGAACCGTCAGAAACAGCGAAATGATTCTGGTTTTTAGTTTCATACCTTTTCTCCTTGCAATTTATTTTCCGATAATATATTATCAATCGTGGACTACCTGAATTTTACCACTTATACGGCTGTTTGTCAAGGTTTTTACACCTTTTTGAACATTTTTCACATTTTAAACAATTATTACTCCCGCTTTTGTGTAACTTGCTGATTTTTAACCACAAAATTGTTTACATCTTTTCGTTGAAAAAATGCAGCTTGTGTGATAGAATACTTTTGCTTACCGGAAGCTCCTTCACAGGTCCGTTAAGCCAGACTACTTTTTGCGAGGTGTTCAGAATTGATTACTTTCAACGACGTTAAAAACGACGCTTCCATCCGAACTTACATTATAAAAGCTGACGAATCGCTTCGTGCTCTTGGGTACACCGAGCACAGTTTTGCTCACGTGACCAAGGTTTCGGAAACCGCTTCTTATATTCTGAAAAAGCTGTCTTATCCCGAAAGAGAAATCGAGCTTACCAGAATTGCCGCTTTTCTTCACGATATCGGGAATCTTGTCAACCGCAGCGACCACTCCCAAAGCGGCGCTGTTATGGCTTTCAGGATACTTGACAATCTTGATATGCCGGCAGACGAGCTTGCACAGATTGTTTCCGCCATCGGAAATCACGATGAGGGCACCGGCGTTGCTGTAAATCCGATTTCAGCCGCCCTTATCCTTGCCGATAAGTCCGACGTCCGCAGAAGCCGTGTGAGAAACACTGATATGTCTACCTTTGACATTCACGACCGTGTAAATTATTCCGTCGAAAACTCTGAGCTTACCATTAACGACGAAAACACGGAAATCACTCTGAGACTGACTATAAATACTTCAATCAGCTCCGTTATGGATTATTTTGAAATTTTCCTCGGCCGTATGAAGATGTGCAGAAATGCCGCGAAAAAGCTGGGACTTGTTTTCAGACTTATAATCAATGATCAGCAGCTCGACTGACAGGTAATTTTATGCATAATCTCACCATCGGAAACACCGTCCTTGACGGAATGCTCGTGCTCGCTCCCATGGCGGGTTTTACAGACCTTTCTTTCAGGACTATCTGCAAACGCTTCGGCGCTTCTCTTACCGTCAGCGAGATGATTTCCGCCAAGGGCGTTTTTTACAACGACAAGAAAACCGATTTGCTCGCCGCTTCCTCTCCGTCTGAAAAGCCGTTTGCCGTACAGATCTTCGGTTCGGAACCGGATGTAATGACGGTTGCCGCCGTTTCCCTGCTTGAACGGCACCCGGAAATCGGAATTATCGATATCAACATGGGCTGCCCCATGCCGAAAATTACCGGAAACGGCGACGGCAGCGCCCTTATGAAAAATCCAGCGCTTGCCGGACATATCGTCGCTGCCGTTTCGGGTGCGATAAACGCACCCACAACCGTCAAAATGCGTACCGGCTGGGATGAAAGTTCACTTAATGCTCCGCACCTCGCAGAGATCTGTGCGGCAAACGGCGCCGCCGCTATCTGCGTTCACGGTCGAACCCGCAGTCAGCTTTACCGCCCTCCGATAGACTTTGAGACAATAAAAAAGGTAAAAAAGGCAGTTACAATTCCCGTAATTGCAAACGGCGGGATTTATTCCGCCGAAGATGCCATCTCTATGCTTGAAAAAACCGGGTGTGACGGTCTGGCTATCGGCCAGGGAGCGCTTGGCAACCCATTTATTTTCAGAGAAATAGCCGACGCTCTTTCCGGAAGGCAGGTAATAAAACCTGAGCCGGATGAAATTATTGCCCTGGCGTCCGAACACGTCAGAATGATATGCACAGACAAGGGTGAGCATACCGGAGTAAAAGAAATACGCAAACAGCTTGGGTGGTATATAAAAGGAATGCCGGGCGCAGCGGACGCAAGGAAAAAAATAAACTGTGCAGAAACCGAAGAGGCTCTTTTATGCATCCTTGACTCTCTTCTGCATTAAACCTGAAAGCGGAAATGTAAAACAAATATTATCAAGTTGAAAATATTTGCCCCGATTATTGATTTCGCTTTCAATATGTGGTATAATTGCCGTTGATGTTTACAAACAATTATTTTTCAGAAAGGAATTTTCAGTAATGAAAAAAAGAATTACGGCTGTCATTCTGCTGATGTGTATGGCACTCTCGATTTTTGCTTCGTGTTCGTCAGCTGACAGTTACGAGTATAGCTCGTACTCTGACTACATCCAGCTCGGTGACGCCTCACAGATCAAAATTTTGCAGTCTGATATCGACGAGTCGATTATCGACTCCTACTTCAACCTCTTCGATGAAGATGATGATTTAAAGGAAGTGGAATACGACAAAGCGACAGAGAATATCGAAGTCAAATACGGAGATACTCTCACAATTGACTATGTCGGAACCGTTAATGGCGAAACCTTTGAGGGCGGAACCGCAAAAGATCAATCTCTTAAAATAGGCTCCGGCTCATATATCGATGGCTTTGAAGACGGACTTATGGGGTACGGCGTCGGCGATAAAGCAATTCTTAACCTCAAATTTCCGGACGACTATAAAAGCGAAGAACTCGCAGGTAAAGACGTTAAATTTGAAGTAACCATCAAAAAACTAAAAAGAACAGAGTATCCGGAATACAACGACGAAAACGTAAAGAAATATTCCGATAACAAGTATGCAACCGTTGCTGACTTTGAAAAGCAGGTCACGGAAGCTTCAATCAAAAACCTCGTATGGCAGGAATATTTCAATCTTTGCAAAGTCAAGAAATATCCGGAAGCCGAGCTCAAGGACTACTACTACTCAACAATTGATACTTACAAGTCCTACGCTGCAATGTTCGGAACTTCTTTTGAAAGCTATGTTGTTTCGTACAGCGGTTATTCTTCTCTGCAGGCATTCTATCAGGGCTGTGCCTCTCAGGCTCAGCAGCAGGTAAAGCAGGATCTGATGGTTCTTGCAATGGCTGAATCAATTGAAGGAATTGCTTATGACGACCAGCGTCTTGACGAAGAGTTCCAGAGAATTTACGGAGAGCAGATAAATAACGAAACTTTTAAAGGCTCCTACAAGAAGTTCCTCAGAACTTACGGCGTAAATCCTCTGAAAATTGAAGTTTACACCGACGTCGTCATGGACTATCTGCTTGAACACAAGACCATTACCGATGACGTTACCAAGAACGGATTTGTAACCGACAAGAACGGAACCCGCTACTACGAAAACGATAAATACCTTACCGGCTGGGTTGATCTCGATATCGACGGCGACGGAAAAACCGAAGCCTACTACTTCAACCCCGAAAACGGATATGCTTACATCAACACCGCGGTCCTTATGTATCCGAGAGGAAACGACGAAACATCCGGAGTTGATAAAATATACCTGAGTTTCGGTGAGAACGGCGTTTACAAAGGTGTTTATACCGGCGTATTCAATGACGGAAAAGGCTATCTGTATATCAAAGAGGGCGTGGTTCAGACCGGTCTTATTGAGCTTGACAGACAGTCTGATATTGCCGGAAATGAGAAGTACTACTTCGATCCCGACAACAGCGGATATATGGCTCTCGGCATAGTAAAACTCAATAACGCTGATATCTTCGGCGCTGATAACGGTAAATATTACAACTTCGGAACTACCGGAATCTACGATCCGGACGGAACGGTTATTCCGGAGGGACTTGATGACGACAACGGATTTGCCAACGGTCTTGTCAGCGAAAAAGGCGAAAACGATCAGACTCTTTACAGACTCTTCGACAACGGAACCCTGCTTGTAGGAAAGCAGACATACAACGAAAAAGAGTACTGTTTTGACAGAGAAACCGGTTATATGGTAGTCAAGGCGTTCTATACCGATGAGGACGGCTCAAAGTACTACTGTGACGAGAACGGATATATTTACAAAGGCGATCCAATGGAAATTGACGGCATTCGCTACACCTTTGACAAAGAAACCGGAAAAGTGACCGCAGAAGAGCCTGTCAGCCAATAATGATTAACAGGTTTTGACTTCGGTTAACTCACCTGAACAAAATCCTTTACAATTTAAACCGGATATTTCCGGATATAAAAAAACAAGGGACATAGCGTTCCTTGTTTTTTTATGCTCATTTATCGCAGTTTTTATAACATACTGTTTCGGTATCTTTTGCAAGTAAACTGCAATTCACGCTACAGTTCACCGTAAAATTAATTATTTGCCTGTAATGGAAACTACATAACGTTTAAGAAGCGTTACAGCTCTCTGTATACTGAAATCCCCTTCCAATCTGAATGCCGTATCGGTTTTGCTCGAACGAACTGTATTTTCGTCATCAGCATCGGTCATGTTTTTTTCCAGAACAGCTTTCGGTTCGTTTATCCAGACTCCTGATTTTTCAGCGTATCTGCGACCTTCATAAGGCTTTTTCTGAACAACGTCATCGTAAATCGCCCGCATAAGATTTTCCCCTGCTGTATGAATATAGTATGAGGATCTGCCCTGCCTGGGATTAAGTTCAAGGAACATGTTTTTTCCGCTCTTTTCATCGTATCTGATGTCAAAGTTTGCATATCCTACATAACCTATCCTTTCGAGAAAATCTGCCGCCGTGTCGCAAAGATCTCTGTCTTTTATTATTTTGAGAGCAGCGTAATTTCCGAGATCCGCATCTGTTTTATACTCAAGAAGAGGTCTTGCCGCTCCGACAAGTCTTACCCTGCCCTCAGAGTCGCAATAAGCATTTACTACTCTGGAATTCTTCTCTTTTCCTCCGATATACTCCTGAACAACTACAGGTCTGTTATATCCGCCTATAAGAAAATTTTCAAGTGTTTTCCTGTAACTCTGCTGATTTTCACAGATATATACTTTTTTCTTTCCCGGAATATTGCTTTTCAGGTACTCGGAGGAATTACTGTTCATCGGCTTTACAACCACCGGGTATTTATCAGGATAAATACCGCTGACAAGCGCAGACGGAAGCGCAGCCTTTGTTTCAGGATGCGGAATTCCCATTTCCGCACATAGTGCCGCAAATTTGATTTTTCCGCATATTTTTCCGTATACTTCTTTGCTCAGTATCGGACTTGCGGCATATTTCGATATCTTTTCGGAGTTGTTTACCACAAGTTCGGCATAATAATCGCTGCAGGGTATGATAAGCAGTTTTTCCGATTCGTTTTTCAGCGAGCTCAGTACTGAATTCATGACGTTTTCAAAAACAGGTCCGGTGTCAAAATCTTTTATCACACGTCGTGTCAGTATTCCGCTGTTGTCACAAGGCAGCAGCGCCCTTGAACAAAGAAGCAGAGACCTTTCGCCGCTTATTTCGTAAAACATACGGGCGCATCCGTACGCATTTTCGTCCGAACCGAGTATTATCGGCAAAAACCTTCTCATTTAATCTTCCCCCTTATAGTTCCTTCTTTTTGCAAATTCCTGTTTTACATTTTATTCTGTTTCATCTCCGAAGTGTTTTCCGGCGTATCTTTCCGAGCTTTGAAATCTTCATCGTCACTTGAAACACCGTAATATACTGCAGTTTTTATCGGTTCTTTTTCAAAATACAGTCTGTACCATTTAAGAAAAGCGTAGACGGTGTAAAGTGTCCGTGCATTGCTCTCTGTTCCTTTAACATGATTTTCGAGCATTTCCAAAAGCAGATCTTTATCAAAATATCTGTCGCAGACCTCGCTTTCAAATTCCTTTGCTATATAGCCCGCGTATTTTTTCTCACGTATCCAGTTGCGCAGAGGCACCGGAAAACCTTTTTTTCTTCTGAACGCACTTTCTCTTCCAAGCTGCTTTTCGGCAGCCACCCTGAGCACATATTTTGTAGTTTTTCCTTTGAGCAGCAGACTTTCCCGACAGCTTTCGGCAACTCTAAGTACCCTTAAATCAAGATACGGAACTCTGAGTTCAAGCGAATTTGCCATTGTCATTTTGTCGGCTTTATTCAGTATATCAAAAGGCATCCAAAGCCTTGAATCAAGGTACATTTTTTTCCTCAGGAGACTTGCTTTCGGTACTTTGGCGTATATTCCGCGTGTAACCGAGTACGCATCGCCCTCTACTCTGTCATAACGGAATTTCAGAAGGCGGTTTGCTTCCTCAAAAGTCATTATTTTTGCCTGACCGATAAAATTTCTGACTGCACTGCCGGTATTTCTCCTCAAGAATTCGCCCGTTCTGCCTGCCGGAGCCTTTTCCGAAAGCTTTTTGCGTATTCCGTCCGGGATAAGCCTGTACGCCTTGCCGAGATACGAATCCTCGTACCATTCATATCCGCCGAAAAGCTCGTCCGCACCTTCGCCGCTTAGCACCACCTTTACCTTTTCCGATGCTTTTGCTGACATAAGGTAAAGCGGTACGGCGCTCAGATTTCCGCACGGCTCGTCACTGTAATACTGTACGCTTTCCACCGCTCCGAAAAAGTCGTCGGCATTCACCTCAACTGAAGTAAGTTTTCCGCCGGTTTTTTCGGCGTTTTTCATTGCGTATATTCTCTCGTCAAAGCCGTCGCTTGTAAATCCGACAGTGAAGACCTTTTCAGGCTTTGAAACGGCGTTAATCAGTCCTGAATCCACCCCACCTGAAAGAAAAGCTCCGACTTCAACGTCCGACACCAAATGTCTTTTTACCGAATCGGTGACCGCGGTTAGTAGTTTTCCCGATTTTACAGCGAGATTGGTCTCTGTAAAGCGAAAACCTTTTTTCAAGTCCGGAAATTCCGGAAAAAATCTGTACGGGCGGTATTTATTGCCGCTGTATTCAGGAAGAGCGAAAAAGTTTTCGACTTTGTATCTTCCGCCCTGAAAGACGATCAGATGTCCCGGCAGAAGACGTCTGACTCCGGAAAAAGCCGTTTCTTCGGTGGGAACATACTGGAACTGCAGGTAAAGCGGAAGAATCTTTTCATTGAACTTCTTTTCGAATTTCGGATGAACAGTCAGTGCCTTGATCTCCGAAGCGAACATAAAGCAGTCGCCGGATTTACAGTAGTAAAGCGGTTTTATGCCGAGAGGATCTCTGGCGATAAACATTCGTTTTTCTCTGCGGTCGTAAAAAGCAAATGCATACATTCCCTCAAGCTTTTCAAGCGCTTTTTCACCGTATACTGCACACATGTAAAGCAGTACCTCGGTATCGGACTCGGTTCTGAATTTTATCCCATGTTCTCTTTCCAGCTGACTTCTCAACTGTCTGTAATTGTAAATTTCACCGTTAAAGCATATAATGTATCTTCCGCACGCACTGCGCATAGGCTGAGCGCCGCCTGAAAGGTCGATAATTTTAAGTCTGCAGAACCCGAAAGTAACAAATTCATCCGAATAAATTCCCTGCTCATCCGGCCCGCGGTGTCTTATCTTTTCCGTCATCATCTTTGCCACCGCCCTTTTTAACTGTCCGTCTTTTTCCTTTGCGTCACAGAATCCGACAAATCCGCACATTTGATTTTCCTTTCCGGAATCGGACAGTCTCTTTTTCTTCTTTCGGTTATCACTGTTCCTTTGTAACCGCTTCCGAGTACGTAACATGCAAGCGCATTACTGCTCGTTCCGTCGAGCAGCGCCACTTCGCTTATTCCGCTTTTAAGTACATTTACCGCTTGACAAATCCGGGTTTTTCCGCAAATTCCCGCAATTATTTCAGCCCTGCGGAAAGACAGCTTTTTCACCTTGCCGATTCCGCTTGAAAGTATTCCCTTTTCCGTTTCAAGATATACAAGATCGTCAAATTTACACATCTTTCTTACCGTTTCAAGCGTATTTTCAATGTTATCATGACTGCAAACCAGTGGGATTACTCCCATTCTCATATCTGCTTCCAATCTCAAAGCAAACCGGTTATCTTCCGGAGCGCCACTGTAAACAACCGAGGCAATCCCCTCTTTGAAGCAATCGAGCCTGATGAGTTCCGTATCCATCCTTTCACAGACACAACATACTTCAACTCCGTATCTTTTCAGACAGGACAAAGATGAAGCAAATTCTTTTGCGATTATTTCTCCGCTTCCGGCTTTTACGAGAATTCTTGTACCCTTTTTCCGTTTGATTTTCGAGAATGTCTCCGAAAGACTTTTCATACTGTCGTATCTTCTTATTTCCGATTCTGCTATCTCAATGTCGCTTTCACAGCTTTTATCGCAGGCGCCTACTTTCATTTTATCCTCTGCTCCTTTGCCGAGCATCAGAATTATACTTTTACCTTTTCTGTCCTTTGCGCTTTCAAATGCTGCTGCAAGAGCTTTTTTTCTGCTTTCAATAAAAATTACACGCGCGGATTTAAGTCTGACACCTTTTTTATCGGCATATTTTCTGAAATACTCTTCCATTTGCCGGCTTATATTCCCGTAGCCCTCTTTTCCGCCGTCATCGTCACTGACAATAACAGCGTCGGATTTTTCACAGCAAATCCGTGCGAGCTCCTCACGACGGCAAAGTCCTTTATCGCCCGGACATCCGAAAATAACGGTTACGGGTTCGTTCTTATCGGTTTTTTCAATAGACGTGAGCAGTCCTTCAAAGCTCATTGCGTTATGGGCATAATCCACTATAACGGTAATTTTCCCGTCACGGGTTTCAAGTCTTTCTCCTCTTCCCGCTGGTCTTCCGCTGAGTATTCCCGTAAATATCTGTTCCGGACTTACTCCCTCCTGCCTGCACACCGCAAAGGTGCAAAGCGCATTGATGGCATTGAAGCGACCGGGACCTGACGTAATTATCGGATTTCCTTTTTTTAAAGGCTTTTCATAAACACTGAAATCGCACCCGTAACGCTCTTCTGTGATTTTTCCTGCATAAAAATCAGCATTTTTGCTGCTTACTGAAAAAGTTATTTTGTCTATGTTGTCCGGCAGCTCCTCATAGAGCCTTTTGCCGTAAACATCGTCGGTATTGATTATCGCCGTACGGCAGTTTGCGAAAAGCGACGCTTTGCAACGGTAATAATCTTCCATATCACGGTGTTCTCTTGGGCTGATATGATCCGTCCCGAGGTTAAGAAAGCACCCGTAATTAAAAGTTATTCCAAATGTACGCAGCATTTTTTGTGCCTGGCTTGAAATTTCGCAGATCAGATGAGTGCATCCGTCATCAGCTGCCCTGCGTGCCGCCATATGAAAATCTATCGCTTCCGGAGTAGTAAGCCTCGGAGCATCTCCACTTATGTAGTCTGAAAGAAGACCGCTTTTCAGGTTACGGGTTTGATCAATCGCCTTGCTTATGTAATGAACCGCTGTGGTTTTACCTTTTGTTCCGGTAACCGCAATACTTACCATTTGCTTTATCGGGTAGCCGTAAAACGCTGCCGCGGCAACCGCCATTGCCTTTTCCGTACTTGTTACCTCAACTGATGTAACACTGTTTATCCCCGATGCTTCTACGGCTTTTTCTCTGTTATGTTTCGAATAAACTACGGCAACAGCTCCGTTTCTGATTGCCGCCTCAGCGTACTCACTTCTGAAATCCTCACCCTTACAGAAAAAAATAAAATCTTTTCCGCTTCTGCGGCTGTCACTCGCAAGTCCTTTTATTTTTGTGTTAACAGATGCTCGAGTTACCGTTTTTACCGCAAGTTTCTCTTTTTCAAACAAACCAAGTATTTCGTTAAGGCTATGATTTTCTGTAAGTTCCATGTTTTGCCTCCGCTTAGATTTTACTCTTAATGTTATATGCAGAATTGCCCGTTTTTCTACTTTTTTTCAACAGTTTTATTAATATATAGCAATAATATACAAAAAAAGTACTCCGGACACGAAAATTTTTCCTGTAAAAAAATCTCATAATCTGTTGAATTTGATCTTTATTTTTGTTATAATATATTTGCTCAATGTTAACAATCGTTTCGGAAAATCGTTTTACGGAGGAAGTCGGTATGGAACTGGATGAAATAAAAGGCAAACTAACTGTTATGGGAACCAACGGTTGTGATGAATTTCTGAGAGAGGTTGATTATTGGCTTAAAACCTGGCAGCTGACCTCTGATTCCACCATTATCAAACCTCAGTACATAAGATTCGGTACCGGAGAAGCCAAAGTCGTAATAAATGACTCGGTTAGAAATCATGACATTTTCATTTATGCCGATATGTTCAACCACGGCGTCACATTCAAAATGTACGAAAAAGAGTACCCCATGAGTCCGGATGACCATTTCCAGGATCTCAAACGCGTTATCTGCGCCATCGCCGATAAAGGCCGCAGAGTCAACGTGATAATGCCTATGATTTACGAGGGCCGTCAGGATAAGCGTACACTCCGTGAATCGCTCGACGCGGCAGTTTCCCTTAAAGAGCTTGCTGATATGGGCGTAGTCAATCTCGTTTCGTTTGACATTCACAACATCGGTATACAGAACGCTATCCCCATGTGTAGTTTCGATAACGTTCACCCGACCTATCAGATGATAAAAGCACTGCTGAAAAAGGTGCCTGATATTGCCATCAACCGTGAAAAGCTGATGATGATTTCTCCCGACGAGGGCGGAATGAATCGCTGTATGTACTATTCTTCGGTTCTGAAGCTTGAACTTGGTACATTCTACAAAAGACGCGACTACAGCGTTGTAAAAGACGGTAAAAACCCGATCAAAGCCCATCAGTACCTCGGTAAGAGCGTAAAAGGAAAGGACGTTATAATTGTCGACGACATTATTTCTTCCGGAGAATCCGTTCTTGACGTTGCACGCCAGCTTAAATCGCGCGGTGCCGGAAGAGTTTTCGTTTTTGCATCTTTCGGACTTTTCTGCAACGGACTCAAAAAGATCGATAAAGCATTCAAAAACGGCGTAATAGACCAGATTTTCACCACAAATCTTATATATCGCACCCCCGAGCTCAGGCAGAGAGAATGGTATACCGAGGTTGATATGTGCAAATATGTGGCTTTGATAATTTCCGCACTTCACACAGATCACAGTATCAGCTCACTTCTTAACCCGGTTGACAGAATTCACAAACTTCTTGACACTAAAATCGACGAAAACGGAATGCTTAAACCCGAGTACAAAGATACTCTCTGATATCTGAAACTTTTATTACTAACAGAACTGACAAAGGTTTTCTTATTCATGAAACCTGAAAAAATAACAAGCGACGGCTTTTTACCGAAAGGTACTTAAACGTCGCTTATTTTTTATGTAACATGTTTACCGAACAAGAAAAAGATACTCTGTCTGTATCGCAATTTTGTTCTAAGAACAGAAAAAAGCTGTCTCAAATGCTTGAAACTGAATTTGAGACAGCTTTTTTGATTTTCTATGACATTAAAACATCGGATTATATTGCAAAAATATCAGTTCAGGATGTGACTACCCTTGAAAGCACTGAATTCCCTGCCCCTTTTTTCACGGCAGCCCACTGTTCCGCAGTTCCGGCAAACCTGATTTCGTCCGGCGCACTGCAACCCTCAAAAGCCAATGTGTCAATCTGCGCAAGGCTTGCCGGCAACTGTATCTTTATGTTGACCGTACCGTAAACAAAGCCTCTGCCAATGTATGTGACGCCTTCCGGTATCACTAAGGTTTTCAGATCCATAAGCAGCGCAAAACACGACTGTCCTATCGCAGTTACCTTATATCCGCCGAGTGTATCCGGCACGGTTATACTGACGTCCTCGCTTTCCTCCGGAGAAGCAGAAACCACCATTACCGTTCCGTCCTTAAGAAGCGCATACTGGTAAATTCCGTCCGTCCGCAAGATATCATCTGCTCTTTCGGGAGCCGTAATTCCGGTTTCCCCTTCACTTCCGCCCCGATAGAAAATCCCGCTTTTCTCGACTATCAGCAAAACCGAGAGCAACACGACCAGCACCGCCATACTCACCAGTAAAGCAAAAGCTATTCTGTTGTGTTTTTTCAGATTATTTATTTTTTCTTCCTTACGGGACATACGCTCTCCTTACATAGTTTGATAATCGGCAAAATATCCGACCGCCGACTTGATTAACGGGAGTGTTTCTTCCTCACCGGTAACACAGCTTATCTGACCGAACACCAAACCGCTTTCCGAACACACCGAGTCTATCGAACAGGAAGATATACCTACGTCGCTGTTTGTTGCGAACTGACTGCAAATTCTTCCGCTGTATGCAAGAGTTTCAGCGTACTGCTCATCAATTTCCATTCTGAAATCGGATACGCTTACATACGAACGGTAAGAGTCACCCTCAACACAGCTTCTCATCATCGGAGAAAGTCTTGACACACAGTTTACCCGGACCGATTCATTTATCATATCTTCTCCGCTCCGCAAAAATCTGCATTTTTCAAGATCAAGTCCGAGAACTCCGCTTTCTGCAAGAGATCGTACTGCGCTTCCGAATCCGCAAATCAGACCTTTTCTTTCTTCAATAGCTGAAATCTCCGCTCTTACCCTCTTTTCGGAAAGAACTGACGTCAGGAAGGAATGGGAAGATATACCGTTTCCAAGCCATAGTATATCCGTTTTCTTCAGGTTTTTTACAAACTCAGTTATATTATTTTCACTGAGCGGGAATACTTTCACCTCTGCTCCGAGTTTTTCAAAGGCATACTTCACCTCGTTCTGAGGTACCGTAAACTTTGTCTGGCAAATCAGAACCTTGACTTTATTTTCTTCTACCGGTTTTACCTTACCGTAACTATCACTGATGTTTTTCAGGTACAGATAGCTTCTGCGTTCATGTTTTACAGGAGATTTTTCCTCCTCGGTTCCGAGAAGTTCTGACAGCTTTATACCGTCTCCTTTACCTGTGAACATATAATCATCTGTGACATAACCGAGAAGCTCGGCTCTTTTCGGCATTTCCGCTCCGTTTGCAAGTTCTGCGATAACCGCAAGGTAACTGTTTCCGAATATGGAATCGATAGAACTTTCCGCAGCAAATTTTACGCCCTTTTTATTTACCTTGCACATTTCCATGAGAACAGTTGCCGGAGTTCTTGCGTTAACGCATTTCATCGAAATTATCTTACCGCTTCTGCTCAGTGAACTGATCTCCTCAATAAGTTCAGTAAGTGCTTCTCCGCCCGGTAAAACATTGTTTTTGGTCGTTTCAGCTCTCATAAGGACAATACGTGAACCGGTATCAGTCAGTACGTCTCCTACAAGGTCCTCCCTTTTTCCGGTGCAAAATGCAAACGCCGTCACTGATGCCGTGTTTTCATACTCTTTGCTGCCGCTTACTATCGAAATCCTTCCCCCGAGCGACGGTACACTCAGTTGCATCTGCGCCTCAAATGCCCCGAGCATCGCCGCAACCGACATTCCGATTCTCTTACTGCTGTTTTTGTGTTCC
This sequence comes from uncultured Clostridia bacterium, assembly GCA_944391815.1. Taxonomy (GTDB): domain Bacteria; phylum Bacillota; class Clostridia; order Oscillospirales; family CAG-272; genus SIG673. The sequence continues at coordinate 45,178 of CALXUV010000036.1, forward strand.
GGGAAGTATTCCTGAAGCGTAAGCCTGATGTCTCTGTCGCCGTAACCCGAAGCAACAAGTTTCATCACCGCCTCGCCGACAGCCAGGTAAGCGCCCTTGTACGGATCCAGTCCGCTTATTCCGGGAAGATTTCCGCAGCTTACAACCGAACATATTTTAGTTCCGTTCTTATCAGTCAGAGGCTTACCGCAGTAACTGAGCTCTCTTACCGAAACTTCAGTTTCTCCTGCCATTAGGTCGATTCCGGCTCCGCTTCCTCCGACAGCCCGGTTGAAAACATGACCGTATTCGCATTTCAGCGATGCTGTCTCTTTGGCAGCCGTTTTAAAACCGATATTGTAATCGTACTTGGCTGTGTGTCCGAAAAGTTTTTTTATCGGACTGATCTTTTCAAGCGATGCTTTTACCTTTTCAAGTGCGGGTGAAATCGGTAATTCCCGACATTTTTCTATCTGAGCACTTAAATGTTTTTCCGCTCCGCCGTTCATCAGAAATTCTCTTGTGAGTGAAGCGATAACTTTACCGTCTCTGTCTTTTACGGAAAAACGCTCACCGCCGGTAACCTTTGCAATCATTGCACACTCCAGCCCTTCAGAGGCACAGAGCGTTTCCAGAACAGCTGAATTTTCACTTCGTATGCAGACGACCATTCTTTCGCCCGATTCTGACAAAAGAATATCCGTTGCGCTTAACCCTTCGTATTTCAAAGGAAATCTTGCGCAGTCCACCTCAGCGCCCCGCACAATTTCCCCTATCGCACAGATTACTCCGCCGCCGCTTACGTCATTTGCTTCCACGATAATATCAGCAAATTTCGGATTTACAAACAGCCTTTGAAGTGCCGCCATTTCGCCGCTGTCACACACCGGTATGAATTCACCGACCGGATTTTCTTTTCGCTGTGATATATGTCCGCATCCGACGCCGTCGGCACCGGTTCTCCCTCCGACTATGTAAATTCTGTCATTTGCCTGCGGCGTTTTTTTGTTTCGTTTATCGTTGCTGTCCTTTCTGCAAACTCCGACCTGCAAACAAACCTGCAACTGTTTTTCATCGTAAACTTCATTAATGGCTTCGTGACATCTGCTGCAAGGGATACCTGCAAGTGCGGCGCTTTCAGAGAACCCCCTCGCAGCCTGCATCATCTTTACTCTGTTCAGTTCACTGTTACCGCTTCCGTAGACCATGAAGCTATCACACACATAAGCAAACGCACAACAAAGATCTTTAAGGGCCCCCTCAACGCTTCCGGCTGCTCCGTCATATGGAACGAGAGTGGCAGACCTGTTATGACTTTCGTTTTTCGCCAGCATTACATAATCGTCACCGTCTTCTTCACTCTGTACTTTTATTCCGTAAAGTTTCGGTGTAACCTTCACCACATCCGCAGGACTAAGTATTTCCGCTGCGGCGCGGGTTATGTCGGACAGTGAGGCCTCTGCCGACTGTCTGCTCTGACGGTATTTTTCGTAAGCTGCCCTGATTACGGGATCCTCGGTTTCAACGCTGTCAAGAATAGTTGCAAAAGTAGTATGTCTGAATTTCTCAGAAAAAAATGCGTCAATTATTTTGAGTTCCGCAAGCGTGGGTTCACGGCTTTCCGAAAGAAAATAGTTCTGAGCGCACATCATGTCGTCTATTTCCATCTCAAGACCGTATTTTTTCCTGATTTTCATAAGGTCTGTATACTGAGCCTCGGTAAACCCCTGAGCTATTTCTTCATCCTCGGCATCCGGAGTTGTTATCTCGGTCTTACCTACATCTCCCATTACGTAGCCGTTTATGTTATTTTCGACAAATTCACGTTTCAGGGTTTCTTCTACACCGTTTTTGAAACGTATTTCAACCCCCATTGAAGTAATGAATTTAGTGTGGGGTTTTATGACTTTCAACATAGCGGCAAGTTCCTTCAGAAGCCTGTCTGCTCTTCCGGGACGGTAAAAGAAGGTCATAAGATTGTCACTTTCGGGATCAGTTTCACCCTCCGCCTTTACTTCTTCAGCACCAAGAAGCTCCGCTATTCTTTCACGGATTTTTTCGTCAGATTCAATACTGATATCAAAAAATTTCCTTGCTCTGTCGAGAGTCATTTCCGGATCATAAAACCTTAGTTCGGAAGTGTTTATATAAAATCGATATTTCATCCAAAATACCCCGATTGAATTATTATTGATCTATATCAAACGCCTTTCGGCATATAATCTTCATACAGCAGATTATACTACATTTACATTCCTTTGTCAATGAGCATTTTTTACATAAATAATATATTATATTTGTAATTATTTTTTCCCTGCGCAACTAATGTCCAGAAATGTTCATTAACTTCATTTTACGGTGAAAAAGACATTGAATTTTTACTGAAAACAAAAAATTAAATGAGTTTTTTCAGTGTTTATATTGAAATCGGAAAATCGTTATGGTATAATAAATACTCGTAAAACTACTGAAAGGATTTATTACAATGAGTATCAGAATTGCTATTTACGGGTACGGAAATCTCGGAAAGGGCGTAGAGCTTGCCGTACGCAATAACCCCGATATGGAACTTGTCGGAGTATTTACGAGACGCGACCCGAAAACTCTCAAAATAAAAACCCCGGGCGTAAAGGTTTACGGTGCCGATGAAATCTTCGCTGAAAAAGACGACATCGACGTTCTTATCATTTGTTCCGGAAGCGCAACAGACCTGCCGGAACAAACCCCGAAACTTGCTGCCTTTTTCAACGTCATTGACAGCTTCGACACACACGCAAAAATTCCGGAGCATTTTCAAAATACCGATTCAGCCGCCAGAAATGCGGGCAAAGTCGCTATCATATCAGTAGGCTGGGATCCCGGAATGTTTTCAATAAACCGCCTTTATTCTGCCTGCATACTTCCTGACGGAAAAGATTATACTTTCTGGGGCAAAGGAGTAAGTCAAGGACATTCTGACGCTATCCGCAGAGTACCGGGCGTCAAAAACGGAAAACAGTACACCGTTCCGGTTCCCGCTGCACTCGAAGCGGTAAGAAGCGGAAAGAATCCGGAGCTTTCCACCGCCGAAAAGCACACAAGAGAATGCTTTGTGGTAGCAGAGGAAGGAGCAGATAAGGCAGAAATAGAACGTCAGATCAAAACAATGCCGAATTACTTTGCCGACTACAACACCACCGTCAACTTCATAACCGAAGAAGAACTTGCCGAAAAACACAGTGGAATCCCGCACGGCGGATTTGTTATAAGATGCGGCAAAACCGGCGCCGAAGGCGAAAACAAGCATATTATAGAATACAGTCTCAAACTTGATTCCAACCCTGAATTCACCGCTTCCGTTCTCGTAGCCTACGCTCGTGCTGCTTACAGATTAAGTCGTGAAGGCAGCTGCGGCTGTAAGACGGTGTTTGATATTGCGCCTGCTTATCTCAGCATTCAGTCTCCTGAAGAACTCAGAAAGCATTTCCTTTGATTCAGATTTTGTCTGTTTTTCAACTTTATACTCGTATCTTGAATACGTTTATATTTTATTTTCATATCGTTTTTCGCTTTACGGGTAACCCTAAAACAAATACATCAAAAAACGGCTTGATAGAGTCAAGCCGTTTTTATTGTTTATTTGTCGGGGTAATCACGAAAAGTAAAATCAATGAAAAAGGATAAAAAAGTTCCGAAAAAGCAGATGAATTCTTTCTATGAATCAACGGAACATTGAATCAAAATCAATAGTAGGTATACTGTTTCTTTTTTCACTCTCACTGTTTTCAGATCGGTTATCGGATTCTTCTGTTACTTTTTCATTTCCGACTGAAAAAACTTCGGTGTTGGCTGCATTTGTCCGGCTTGAATTATCAGACGCATTGTTCTGTTCAACAGAAGGCTCGAAAGAAAACTTTAACTGCTCGGCTTCCGGATTTTCATCGCCGCCAACCGCTACTTCAAATGTTACTTCCGAATGATATTCCTCAGCACCTGCCGTGACCGCTGTATTTTCTTCACGGCTCTTTTCGTCTGCACATAACTCCGGTGCGGCCTCAGTCTGAAATCCTTCCCCGGACACATCATTCACAGTTATATCTGCGCTGCTGTTATTATCCACATCCTGAACTACGGTGGTTACATTCATTACAACGGTCGGTGAATATTGTTCTTCGGGTGCTACGCTCAGCTCGCTTGCAGGGGCATACTGCGTTTCGGGAATTACGCTCGGCTCATTTGCAGGAGTATACTGTGTTTCTGGAGCTACGCTCGGCTCACTTGCAGGGGCATACTGTGTTTCGGGAGCTACGCTCGGTTCGCTGACAGGAGCATACTGCGTTTCGGGTGCTACGCTCGGCTCACTTACAGGAGCATACTGTGTTTCGGGTGCTACGCTCGGCTCGCTTGCAGGAACGTACTGCGTTTCGGGTGCTACGCTCGGCTCGCTTGCAGGGGCATATTGCGTTTCGGGAATTACGCTCGGCTCATTTGCAGGAGCATACTGCGTTTCTGGAGCTACGCTCGGTTCACTTACAGGAACGTACTGCGTTTCGTGTGCTACGCTCGGCTCACTTGCAGGGGCATATTGCGTTTCGGGAATTACGCTCGGCTCGATTGCAGGAGTATACTGCGTTTCGGGTGTTACACTCGGCTCGCTTGCAGGAGCATACTGCGTTTCTGCAACCGTAACGGTTTCACCCGCTTCGGGTACTTCTTCCGAAACCGGAGTTGAATCAGATTCGTCCGTAACCTGCGTATGGGCGACCGCAACATTTTCCGCAACTTCCGACGATTCTGCCACTACCTGTTCACTCAGCGGACTGGCAGTCGGCACTTCCGAAATTTTCTCAACTGTCATCTTCGGATCTTCAACATTATCCGTTGCCTCGCTGACAAAATTCTCACTTTTTTCCGAATTATCAGCATCAGAGTCAACCCGATCATTTATTGCGGGTGAGCTTTCATTTTCTTTTTCGCCTTCGGCTGCACCTGCATTTTCTTCGGTTACAGACAGGTCATCGTGTTTCGAATCAGACTGTTGCTCGTCGTTTGTTTCGGCTTCCGATGCGGTATCCCGGCTTGCTTTTATTTTTTCCGCAACCGCCTCATCGGGGTAGTTGTGCTCTATCATCTCGGCTTCCGTAAAGTAAACGGTATTATCTTCCGGATGAATTGCCTGAAGAGACGGCACATTGTAAACGATGAAATGCGAAACGTAAAGTGTTCTACGGCTTTCATTTACATGATAACCGTAAGCACTGCCGTATATACTGTTCATCAACGCCTTGAATGTAGGATTGAATTCCGCAAGAAGTCCAACCGGATAGCGTACCTGCTCACAGGCAACAAAATCCGCAAAATTGTAGATTTTGAATTCTTCGAGATTAAGGAACCCGGACAGTATTTCTGAGTAAGTGTTCAGCAGCAATGCACCCGAAAACACTTTTTCAAGTTCGGCAGGAGTGGGCGTGGTATACCTGAAAGTCATGAACATATACCTCGATCCGCTTTCATCCGCCATCTCGGAAAATTCCGAGGATACACAATCTCCGAGCTTTTCTTTCAGTATCATCGACACAGACTCAGGAATAGCCGCAGCGTTTCCGGCAGTACAGCCGGGCTTTGTAACCGCTCTGATGATGATGAAATCAAGCATTGTTCTGAGACTGCTTTCATCAGTATATCTCTCTGCTATCATCCTCAGTCTGTCAAGCATATCCGCAGGCTCTTCTATGCTGAATTGCCTTTTCTGCGGTTTACTGTCTATAAGCTTGAAGAAATAAGCTCCGTTTTCTTTATTGAGCGAATAATTTTTTCCGTTGGCTTTGAAAGCGGTTTTGCCCAGTGCTTCTTCTATTGACGCTATGTTAGCTATGTATGCATTCTTATTTTCCGCGGGCTTACTTTCAACATACGGAGCAACTTTCCAGGCAAATTCACTTTCAGTATTGAACTCACTCTTACAAATCTTTCTTCCGCAAAAATCGATGGCAACTTCATACCCTTCTCCGAAAAACTCGTCCCATTTTTCTGCGGCTTCCAAAGTCTTTGCCTGTTGCATAGCCAGACTTTCGCTGTCGGTCACTTCGTTTATCGAAGCTTGTCCGTCGTCTTCGGTAACAATCTCAAATTTTTTGTCATTTGCTATGAAAAACGGGAAATTGTCACTCTTTTCCTCAGCAGTTTTCAAATGAACGCAGATACGGTTTGACTCGTTTTCGTTTCCGCCGCTATTTTTCGGAAGCTTATTGACAACCGTCCAACCGTATTTGGAAAATTTCTGTTCAAATGCGCTTTTGTTTATCTTTCTTCCGGCAAAGTCGACCGTTTCAACAGCTTTTCCGAAATCGTTTTGCCAGATTTTCATTGCACCTTTGCGGTCCATTACCATACTTTTCCCTTTCTTGCTCGTATTGTGCAGTCTTGTGAATAATTCGGTTTTATAACAGCTTGTAATAAGAAATAATGAGAATCTTTTATTCTTATCACATAGTATAACATAATAAATAAAAAGTGTCAAGAGAATTTTGTCGCATTTTATCCGCTTTGATTGTTTTCGGACCTCAGAACTTATCTCTGAAAAAAATAAGTCTCAAAGCTTTTCAAGCTCGTCCTTTACCGATAAACCAAGATTCTTTATAACGTCTTCACCGCATTCCGGGGTATTCTCGAGAGGAAAAGCAAGCCCGCATTTTCTGTATTTCTCAACGCACAGTTTTCTGAAAGGCAAAAGCTCGATTTTCACCGGGTTACAAACTGATTTTGCTATCCTTACGACTTTTCTCACACTTTCGTCGCTGTCGGTAAGTCCCGGTACGACGACGTGACGTATAATTATCTGCTTGCCTGATTTTTCACAGAGGGACAAAAACTCTTTTACATCCTCCAGTCTTTCTCCGACCATTTCAGCATACATTTTTTCATCCGGAAACTTGATATCGCAAAGTACCGTATCGGTATGCTGTATGACTTCAAGGACTTTGTCATCAGGCTTACGTCCGGCAGTATCAATGGCAGTATTTATTCCGTTTTCATGCAACATTTTAAAAAGCTCGCTTACGAACTCACACTGCATAAGAGGTTCACCGCCTGAGACGGTAACTCCTCCGAGATTACCGAAATAAGGCTTATACCTTTTTACTTTTTCGGTTATCTCAGCTGCCGTCATTTGAATTCCTGCATCAAAAACCCTTGTGTCAGGGTTGTGACAATACGGGCATCTGTACGGGCATCCCTGCATGAAAATCACGTACCTTATCCCCGGGCCGTCAACAGCGCCGAGACTTTGAAACGAATGTATTCTCCCCTTTATTTCACTCATAAGTTTTTCTCCTGTTCCTGTTTCAAATGCCGGCTTTAATTCTTCTGAATTATTCTTCCGACATCACATAATAAGTTACTTTTCGTTGCTTCATCCCGAAATCTTTTCCGATCGCACCCTGAAACCTAATTTGTCTCTTTTCTTTACAATTTATTCCTGAATACTCAAAATCCGGGTGCCGTAAAACACCCGGATTTTATACTCCGCAAGGTACTCCGTCAGGTTTACCCGATTCGTCCATTATTATTTTTCATGCAACCCGTAACCGGAGTTTGCTGTTTTTGCAAGGGTAACAATACCTATCGAAAGTAACTCCCGAACTGTTTTCCGCCTCTGAAAACCGGATCAGATAACATCGTGGAAAGTTCTGGCTATTACCTCTTTCTGCTGTTCCTTTGACAGCTTGTGGAAGTTTACGGCGTAACCCGAAACCCTGATTGTAAGATTCGGATACTTTTCCGGATGCTCCGAAGCATCTATCAGCATTTCTCTGTTAAAGACGTTTACGTTTATGTGCTGAGCCTTCTGTCTGAAATATCCGTCGATGATACTGCAAAGATTGGCATATCTCGTCTCGTCGTCTCCTCCGAGTGCCTGAGGAATTATGCAGAATGTATTGGATATTCCGTCTTTACATACGTCATAGGAAAGTTTCGCTACCGAGTTGAGCGACGCAAGCGCTCCGCTGCTGTCTCTTCCGTGCATCGGATTAGCACCCGGCGCAAACGGCTCGCCCGCACGTCTGCCGTCCGGTGTGTTTCCGGTTTTCTTTCCGTAAACAACATTTGACGTAATGGTAAGTATTGAAAGGGTATGCTCCGCATTTCTGTATGTCGGTATCTTTTTCAGCTCTTTGAAGAACAGCTCAACCTGCTCCTTGGCAATAAGGTCGGCTCTGTCGTCGTCGTTTCCGTATTTCGGGAAATCGCCGGTTGTTTCGAAATCTGTGATCAGCCCGGTTTCGTCCCTGATAACTCTGACTTTTGCATATTTTATTGCGGAAAGCGAGTCGCAAAGTACAGAAAGCCCTGCAATTCCGAATGCCATAAACCTGTGAACATCGGTGTCGTGAAGTGCCATCTGAAGCTTTTCATAAGCATACTTGTCGTGCATATAATGGATCATATTCATCGCTTTGACATAGGTCTGCGCAAGCCACGGGCGGTATATTTCCATAAGGTGCATAACTGTATCGTAATCAAGGTATTCACCCTCGAATTTTTCACCTGCGGGTGCGACCTGAGTACCGGTTTTTTCGTCTCTTCCGCCGTTCAGACTCATCAGGAGCAGCTTTGCAAGATTAGCTCTCGCTCCGAAAAACTGCATATCTTTTCCTACTCTCATAGCCGATACGCAACAAGCTATCGCATAGTCGTCACCGAAAACCGGACGCATTACGTCATCGTTTTCGTACTGTATCGAATCGGTGTCACAGGAAACCTTTGCCGCAAAGCGCTTGAATGCGGCAGGAAGTTTTTCCGACCAGAGCACCGTAAGATTCGGCTCTGCGGAAGGATTAAGATTGTAAAGGGTATTCAGTATTCTGAAAGAGGACTTGGTCACAAGCGTTCTTCCGTCCTCGCCCATGCCCCCTATCGCTTCGGTTATCCACATGGGATCTCCCGCAAACAGTTCGTTATATTCAGGTGTGCGGAGATGTCTTGCCATCCTCAGCTTCATAACAAAATCGTCGACTATTTCCTGTATCTCCGATTCGGTGTATCTGCCGTTTGCGAGATCCCTCTCGAAGTAAATATCAAGGAATGTAGAGGTTCTTCCGAGACTCATCGCTGCGCCGTTCTGTTCCTTGATTGCTCCGAGGTAACCGAAATACAGCCACTGCACCGCTTCTTTTGAATCGGAAGCAGGAGCAGATATGTCGTAACCGTACATGGCAGCCATTTCTTTCAGTTTTTCAAGGAAAGATATCTGCTTATAAAGCTCTTCAAGCAGACGGATCTCGTTTTCCCCGACATTTCCGTCACCGATTCTTTTTTTGTCCTTTTTCTTTTCCTCAATAAGTCTGTCCACACCGTAAAGCGCGACACGGCGGTAGTCTCCGATTATTCTTCCTCTTCCGTAAGCGTCAGGAAGTCCGGTTATTATTCCCACGTGACGGGCTGCTCTGATCGCCTCGTTGTAAACTCTGAAAACTCCGTCGTTATGAGTGGTCTTGTAACGGAACTCCTCTTCCACTTTTTCTGAAAGCTCGTAACCGTAAGCCTTGCACGCCTTTCTGGTCATGTTGATGCCGCCAAAAGGATTTACCCCTCTCTTCAGCGGGACATCCGTCTGGAGACCTACAATTATCTCATTTTCTTTATCAAGATAACCCGGCGCATATGTAGTAAGCGAAGTTACCGTTTCTGTATCTATATCGTATACGCCGCCTCTTCTCTGCTCTTCTTTAAGAAGCTCACTCAGCTTACCGTTCAATTTTTCCGTTCTTTCGGTAGCTTTTGCAAGAAAACTTTCGTCTCCTTCGTACGGTGTATAGTTTTTCTGTATAAAATCACGTACGTTTATCTCACTCTGCCATTTTCCTTCTCTGAAACCGTTCCACTGATTCATTTTACCTTCTCCTTTTCTTTCTCTATGCCGGTTTTGCCGATAAAAAAAGCAACACTTCTCGCTCTTAAAGTCGGAAGTATTGCCCAGACGGTCGGCAAATTCTCACTGAATCTCACCGCAGTTAATTCTGCCGGCATTACTTACATAACACTTTTCCGTCAGAGATTCGTATTGAACTTGTTGGATATATTGTATTGCTTACGGTAATAGTATACCACATATTGTGTTCATTGTCAATACAATGCGGAAAAATAATTTATGTCAATTTTTTCGTCGGTTACCATTATTTATTTGTGGAATCTATTGAAAAAATTTGTAATTTATGGTATACTTTACTCGTTTCAACTCCCATGGTGTGAAATAAAGCTTTACCTGTTTTGGTTCCAGACCGGACAAATCCCGAAAATATGGCAAAATCCGGCGAAATTTCTTTTAAATCCGACAAAGGTCGAAAAATAATTTTTTGCGGAGGTATCCATGAAAAAAAGCGGTTCAAAATCAGCAATTATAGTGGTAGTATTAGCTGTTTCAGCTATACTGAGCGTACTTCTCACTGCATGTGACAACCAACAGCATTCTCATACCTTGATCAGAATTGAAAGAAAAGAAGCTACCTGCACAGAAGACGGTAATATCGAATACTGGTCGTGTTCTGAATGCGGTAAGAATTTCTCAGACAGCGAAGGGGTAACGGAAACTGATAATGTTTCAATTCCCGCCGGACACACTCTGACACACCATGAAAAAATTGATGCCGGTTGTACAAAAGACGGTAATATTGAATATTGGTCGTGTTCCGTTTGCGGTAAGAATTTCTCAGACGGTGAAGCAACCTCAGAGATTACCGAAGTCGTAATTCCTTCAAAAGGCGGTCACGTCTTTGCCGAGGGTGTTTGTACTGTGTGCGGCGCACCGGCACCGAGTGAAAATCTTCGTTTCACCCTTTCAGCCTCAGGCGAATTCTACACTCTTACAAATGCCGGCTTATGCTCTGATACACATGTGGTTATCCCTGAAATTTATAACGGTAAGCCTGTGAAAGCTATCGGAATCCGGACATATTGGAGCAATAAAGTTACAAAAATAACAATCCCCGACAGTGTGGTTTATATCGGAGATTATGCATTTCGGAATTGCAGTCTGCTAACTTCAATTTCTTTACCGGACAGCGTTACTGAAATCGGAAGTTATGCTTTTCAGAATTGCAGTTCGCTCACGTCAATTTCTTTACCGGACAGTCTGACAGAAATCGGAAGCAATGCTTTTCTTGACTGCGAAGCTCTCGTCTACAACGAGTACAGCGACGGATTTTATCTCGGAAACGAAAATAATCCGTATCTGATGCTTATCAGTACCAAGCCGGTTAACGTTGATGTGTTCCGGATAAATGAAAACACGGAAATTATTTACGAGTGCGCTTTTCTCAGATGCAGTTTTAAAAATATAAACATTCCAAGCAACGTCAGAACCATCACGCAAAATGCTTTTGTCGACTGCTCTTCGCTTGAAAAAGTCACTTTCAGCGAAAACAGTAAACTGACAGTCATAGGCAAAGAAGCATTCTCAGGTTGCGAGCTGAAAAGCATTGATATTCCCGACAGTGTGACCAAAATCGACGACTATGCGTTCAACGGATGCCATTCTCTGAAAAATGTTAATTTCAGCAGCGGGTCGCAACTGACACATATCGGAGAAAATGCTTTTGAATACTGCTACCAGCTAACCGGTATAACATTTCCGGACACTTTGACGAACATAGACATTCAGGCATTTCACAAATGTACTTCTCTGACGTCTCTGACATTCGGAGCAAACAGTCAGCTTACCGAAATCGGTTCATCCGCTTTTTACAATTGTACTTCATTGAAAGAAATCACACTTCCCGATAAGCTCGAATATATCGGAAGCAGTGCGTTCAACGGTTGCAGTGCGCTCGAAAACTTGAATTTCAGCAGTAACATCCGTCTCCACACTATTGGAGTTTCGGTTTTCGGAAATTGCACGTCACTGAACTATGCAGAATATGATAACGCATACTACATAGGAAGCGATGACTACCCGTTTATGATTCTTGCTTATGCAAAATCAAATGATATCACTTCCTGTCGGATACATTCAAGCACCAGATTTATTTCAGATTCTGCATTTGATAAACGCAGTTCACTGAAAGAAGTCACTTTTGAAGGTAACAGCCAGCTGCTGATCATAGGATCAAATGCATTCTTCGGCTGCACTTCAATATCGGAAATCACCATTCCCGCCAGCGTTACTCATATATACAACTATGCATTTTCCAGATGCACTTCTCTTGAAAAAATTGTTATGCCGGGTCCGGTGAATATCGGCCATTCCGCTTTCAGCGTATGCTCTTCACTTTCAGAAGTTATTTTTCCGGAAGCAGTCGATATCGGACAGTCTGCTTTCAGCGAATGCACGTCGCTTACAAGTCTGACTTTACCCTCAAGCCTTCAGACAATCGATGACTATGCTTTCGACAATTGCAGCGCACTTACCATTTACTGCGAGCCGGAAAGCAAACCAAGCGGCTGGAGCGACGATCTCAGTTCCCTTTTCTCATTTTCAACGCCCGTGGTATGGAACTGCAAAAATAATGATGTCGCAACAGACGGATATATATACACGATTGCAGGCGGAATCCGCTATGCACTAAGAGACGGGGAGGCAATAGTCAAACAACAGCCGAGCTATATCAGAAACGAAATAAAGATACCGGAAAGTGTAGTTTACAAAAACGAAACATACACAGTTACCGGAATTGACGATTATGCTTTTTCAAAATGCGATTCAATTACAAATATTGAAATTCCTGACAGCCTTACGACTCTCGGCGACTTTGCGTTTTCCGGATGCGAAGGATTGGTTTTAACAGAGTACGGAAACGCCTTATATCTCGGCAATGAAGATAATCCGTATATCGTGCTTATAAAGGCGAAATCTAAGGATATAACCTCTTGTTCGGTTCACGCAAACACTAAATTCATTTACAATTCCGCATTCTATGATTGCGCTTCGCTTAACGGTATATCTGTTCCTGACGGAGTAATAAGTATCGGAGAAAAAGCCTTTGAAAATTGCAGGTCGCTTGCAGATGTAACTTTCGGAATTAACAGCCGACTGACCAGAATCGGAAAAAACGCATTTGCATACTGCGAATCGCTCACCGACTTCACAATTCCGGAAAATGTTACTCTCATCGTCAGGCATGCTTTTTATGACTGCGATTCACTCACCAATGTGACATTTATAAACACGGAAGGCTGGGTGCGTTATACAAGCCCTGACTGGATAGATAGCGCAACACCTATTGCAAGCAATGATTTAGCTGACAAAAACACAGCGGCAGAATACATTACTTCAAGGTATTACAACGATTATTGGGAGAGAAGGTAACCGTTAACAAAACTGAAAAATGCGCACGCTGCAACCCGATTTTCATGTATAAGTGAAACTTCAATGCTTTCGTAAGATATCTTTTCAAAAGTTTATCTTAACCCTTGACCTTACATGATGCTTATATTTCTTACCGCAAACCGCTCAGATTGGTTTTTCGTGCGTTTCTTTGTTTTAAACAAACAAGCAATCACTCGTTATCAACAAAAGATGACGGGTGATTTTTGTATATTATGATGATCAAAATGTTTTTTTCAGACCTGACTCAGAATTTTATTATTTACTCACAGGTAATCTGAAAATGTAGCAAAGCATAATAAAATTATCGGCATTTTACTTGACATCACCGCAATTATATAGTATAATTGTGTGTAAATACCTGCGTCGGGTTTGTCAGTCAGATAAATATCTCCGACTGCAATCGTATATTCATTTTCTTTGTCGGTAAAGGGCATTTGAAGTTTTATGAGACCTTATTATTCAATGGGCAACACTTCTGAATTCTATGTTCGCTCACTTCCTTTCAGCGGTCATTCCCCGCCGATATTATTTGTTTCCCGGAAACAAATAATATTTAACTGAAAGGAATTATAAATTTTATGTGGTTTGTTTTCGCGCTTATTACGGCGCTTGCATGGGGTGGAGCCGACCTCTTCTACAAAAAAGGCTCTGACGAAAAAACACCTTACACTCACCTCAGGATCACCGTTATGGTAGGTCTTGTCATGGGTGTCTACGCTATCCTCTACTGGGTTTTCAATGCCTTGTTTCTTGACAACATCATTAAATTTGACATTATGAGCATTGTTGTTTACCTGCCTGTATCCTTCTTCTATATACTTTCGATGATTCTCGGATACGTCGGTCTTCGTTACCTTATGCTCTCTATAGCTTCACCTGTTCAGAACAGCTCCGGTGCAATCGTTTTCTTCCTTTACCTCATTCTTTACCCTGAAATGCCCGGCGTTCTGACCATTGTCGGTGTGCTGCTCTCTATCATCGGCGTAATAGGTTTGGGAGTTATCGAGAAAAAATCTTCCGACAAAGAACTTGCGGAGTCCGGCGAAACGGTAAGTAAAAAATACCGTTCGGGATTTGTTGCACTTATCTTTCCTCTTATGTATGCTATTCTTGACAGTATGGGTACATTCCTTGACGGTATCTACCTTGATGATGAGGCTGCCGGAATAAGAGAAAGCATTTCAGGTCACTCGCATTGGATAGGCGACGACGAAGCATTCATGGCTTACTCCATAACTTTTATGGTTTGTGCCATTCTCTGCTTTATTTACATCAAATTCATAAAGAAACAGCCGTATCCTATCAAAGCCGAGGGTTCACGTTTCACAGCCGGATGCTTTGAAACACTCGGACAGTTCTTCTACATCTTCTCAATGGCGGAAGAGTCGGTAATTGCCGCTCCGATAGTTGCTACCTACTGCATCTTCTCAGTTATCTTCTCAGCTGTTTTCCTCAAAGAAAGACTCAGCCGTTCACAGCTTGCAGTTATTGCAACTGTTATTGTCGGTATAGCAGTTATCGGTATTTCCGAAGCTTTATAAAACCATTTTTATATCTCATTTAACCTGAACAGGAGGTTTTTTTATGATTTATTCTTCCGTAATGTCTTCACTTACCAAAATTATCAAAGATACCCCTCCGGTGATTGACAGATCATGTCTTAACCTCACCGCCATCAAAGGAGACAGTGTTTCTTTTCAGGTCGTTTACTTTTCGGACACTGATATAACGGGAAAAATTTCGGTGGTATCCGATCTCGGAAAAGCCGTCTCTGTCCGATCGGTTGAATATGTCCCTGTTTCCGTCATAAGTGCGGATCCGCAGCACCTTTCCGATTTCGGTTATATAAGCAGTAAACCTTTCTCCTCTCCTGATGTTCTCAGAAGCATCAGAGGCGGTAAAATACGGATCAAAGCGGGAAAATACCGTACGGTTTTCGTTGACGCTGAACTTCCCGCAAAGGTAAAAGCAGGAGAGCACACCGTTTCTGTAATACTTTCTGACGCTGACGGTAATCAGCTGTGCAGAAACGATCAGACAGTCAAGGTGCTTGATGCTGTGCTGCCTGAGTCTGAGCTAATACATACGGAATGGTTTCATACAGACTGCATAGCGGACTATTACGGTTACGAGGTTTTCTCTGAGAAGCACTGGAAAGCTATCAGATCGTTTATGAAAACCGCCGTAAAAAGAAGAATAAACATGATCCTGACTCCCGTCTTTACTCCGCCTCTGGACACTGAAATCGGCGGAGAAAGAACAACTGTTCAGCTTGTCGACGTAACCGTTAACAATGGAAAATATTCATTCGGACTTGAAAAACTCGACAGATGGATTGACCTTGCACTTGAATGCGGTTATAAATATTTTGAAATAGCTCACTTTTTCACTCAGTGGGGAGCAAATGCCGCACCCAAAATAATGGCGACGGTGGACGGAGTTTACAAAAGAATTTTCGGCTGGGATACCCCGGTGTCGGAAGGAATTTATCCGGAGTTTCTCTCGGAATTCCTTCCGGTGCTGACCGATTATCTGAAAAACAAAGGCATTGCCGACAGATGCTATTTCCATGTTTCTGACGAACCTTCAAAGGATCATCTTGAAAACTACATCAGAGCCAAAAACATAATAAAACCCTACATAGAGGGCTTCAAAACTTTCGATGCTCTTTCAAATTACGAATTTTACTCGACCGGAGCCGTCGGAATTCCCGTACCTGCATCAAATCACATTATGCCGTTTATCGAAAACGGTGTACCGGATCTCTGGACATATTACTGTGTAAGCCAAGGGTACAAAACTTCCAACAGATTCCTGTCGATGCCTTTGGTAAGAACAAGAGCCATAGGCGTACAGCTCTTTAAATTCCGCATCCACGGATTTTTGCAGTGGGGATATAACTTCTATAATTCAAGCCTTTCAAAACAGCATCTGAACCCGTACAAAGCTGTTTCTCCTGAGCTCAGCTTTCCTACCGGAGACGCTTACATCGTTTACCCGGGCGCCGGAGGAAAAGCCGAGGAGAGTTTAAGACTTCTTGCTTTCAATGCGGCACTTACCGACCTCTCTGCGCTTAACGCCCTTGCTGAAAAAACATCTTATGAGTATGTTCTCGGCATGGTTGAAGAAGGTCTTGACTCCCCAATAACCTTTGAAAACTACCCGCTTTCAGAGCTTTACTATGTTAACCTGCGCAACAGAGTCAACAAAGAGCTCGAAAAGCAAAAGGAAGGAAACTGAAAATGCAGTATTTCAAACAACATATATCGGCGCTGTTACAGGCAAGCCTGAGAGAAATGTCGGTTCCCGAAATTCCGGATAAAGAGGATATAGAAAAAATGCTGGAATATCCGCCTTCACCGGAAAACGGAGACCTTGCTTTCCCTTGCTTTAAGTTCAGCAAGATTCTGAGAAAATCACCTGCGGTTATCGCTTCGGAAATTGCCGGCGTTTTCCCGCACTCCGAATTTATAGAAAAAACCGTCACGGTCGGTGGATATCTTAATTTCTACCTGAGTCACGATGCTTTTCTCGGATTTACTCTTAAAGATGTGCTTTCCAAAAATTCCGATTACGGACGCTCAAGCGAAGGCAACGGAAAAACGGTTGTTCTCGATTACTCTTCCCCCAATGTTGCAAAGCCTTTTCACATCGGTCATCTCGGTACCACAGTTATCGGGCATTCTATTAAGAAAATGCACGAATTTTCCGGTTACAAGTGCGTTGGAGTCAACCACCTCGGTGACTGGGGAACGCAGTTCGGAAAACTTATCGTTGCCTACCGTAAATACGGAGACGAACAAACCGTCATTCAAAACGGTATTGACGAACTGGTAAGGCTTTATGTTCTCTTCCATGCGGAGGCAGAAAAAGATCCTGCACTTAACGAGCTGGCACGCGAGGAATTCACCAAACTCGAAAAAGGCGACGAAGAAAACAAAAAGCTCTGGAAGTGGTTCATCGAAATTTCTCTTACAGAATACAAAAAAACTTATGCACAGCTCGGAATTGAGTTTGATTCCTACTGCGGAGAGTCGTTCTATTACGATAAGATACCTGCCGTTATCTCAAGAATGCGTGAAAAAAACATTCTGAAAATCGACGGCGGCGCTTCAATAGTAGACCTTTCGGATTATGATATGCCGCCCTGCCTTATTTTGAAATCAGACGGTTCAACGCTCTATCCTGCAAGGGATATTGCGGCGGCGATCTACCGCAAGCAGACCTACGATTTTTCCAAATGTATTTACGTAACCGATGCCGGTCAGAGCCTGTATTTCAGGCAGTGGTTCAAAGTTATCTCGCTTATGGGTTACGACTTTGAAAATCAGCTGGTTCA
This sequence comes from uncultured Clostridia bacterium, assembly GCA_944391815.1. Lineage (GTDB taxonomy): Bacteria > Bacillota > Clostridia > Oscillospirales > CAG-272 > SIG673. The sequence goes on from CALXUV010000036.1 coordinate 62,799, forward strand.
TATTCCATACGGAAAAGTATCCATCGGCGGCGAAAAGCTGGCTACTCGTACCGGTAACGTTATACTTCTCAAAGACCTTTTCAAGACGGCAGTAGACAAAGTTCTTACAATTATGAACGAAAAGAATCCCGATCTTCCGAACAAAGAGGAAGCAGCGGAAGCCGTCGGAGTCGGAGCTATTGTTTTCCATTATCTCAGCGGCGGAAGAATAAAGAATATAGACTTTACTGTCGAGGACGCTCTCAGCTTTGACGGAAACACGGGTCCTTATGCTCAGTACACCTATGCAAGGACTTGCAGCATCCTTGCAAAAGCCGGAGATGCAGTGATTAAAGCTGAAAATGCGGACAAGTATGTGGCAACAGCCGAGGAAGAATTTGAGCTTATCAAACAGCTTTCTCTTTTCCCGGAAAAAGTCAAAAGTGCGCTTGACGCTTACGAGCCGTCATTTATCACACGCTATATTTTCGATACCGCCACAGTATTCAACAGGTTCTACCATAACTGCCCGGTTCTCTCAGCCGACAGCGAAGAAGTGACAGCCACGCGGCTTATGCTTACAAAAGCCACAGGTATAGTTCTTAAATCTGCTTTTTCGCTCATCTGCATGAAGGCACCGGAAAAAATCTGACTTTTTTCATAATCATCATTATTAACTGTAAGAATCAAACATCAGAAAATTTCAGAATTACAAAGTTCAACGTCAAATACACTTTTGAATTTTCGGAATTACAAAGTTCATAGTCAAATGCACATTTGAATTTTCAGATTTACAAAGTTCAACGTCAAATACACTTTTGAATTTTCGGAATTACAAAGTTTAACGTCAAAATACACATTTGATTTTTCATCTGAATCGGAATTATTTGCGCAAAACTCTTTGTGATTTTACTTTTGCTGAGCGGATTCGTTTTGAAGTCAATTTAAAGTTATTTCCCGTAAGATTTAACGAATGCGGAAAGTTCACTCCCGTCCTTGGCTTTATCCGTACTCGGCTTAACGAAATTAAACAAATATATAAAACCTTAAACCAAATCACTACAACTTAACCGGAGGTTATTTTTACATGTCATGGCATAGCAAATGGCACAATATTCAGGCAAAAAAATCGAAAACCGACGCCGCCCGTGCAAAGGTTTTCACGAAAATCGGAAAGGAGATCGCAATTGCTATAAGAGAGGGCGGCGCAAACCCCGGATCAAACAGCAAACTTCGTGATCTTATCTCCAAGGCAAAGGCTAACAACGTCCCGAACGACAACATAGACCGTATTATCAAAAAGGCGACCGAAGAAAAGAAGGACTATAAAGAAATCACTTATGAAGGTTACGGTCCCGGCGGTGTAGCCGTTATAGTAGAGACTGCAACCGACAACACAAACAGGACAATAGGAAACGTCCGTGCTTTCTTTTCAAAATATCACGGAAATCTCGGAACAACCGGATGCGTCAGCTTTATGTTCGAGGAAAAAGGACTTATCACAGTAGAAAAAGAGGAGTGCCCTCTGGATGAGGAAGCTCTGATGGAGCTCGCTCTTGAAGCCGGTGCAGAAGATTTTTCGTCAGAGGACGAAGATTATTACGAAATCACAACTGCTCCCGCAGATCTTACTGCTGTACAGGAAGCTGTAACGGCAAAAGGTGTGCGTCTTGAAAGTGCGGATCTTTCCAAAATACCTTCTAACTACGTCGACCTTGACAGCGAAGATGATGTAAAATATATGTCTCTGCTTCTTGATAAACTTGAGGAAGACGATGACGTTCAGCAGGTTTATCATAACTGGAACGGACCGGAAGACTGATAATTTTACGCTTCGTACAGCCGGATTCAGCACAACCGCACAGTTTTCAGACCCGGATTTTAATCTATGACTTTTTTCTAAGATTAAATACTTTCTGAAAAGCTCATTTAAGGAAAAATTAACGTTTGTCAAAAAACAATTAATAATAATCCCCCGATTGCACAAGTGCACAAGTCCGTTAAAAACGGAGCTGTTCACAGGCTTCTTCGGGGGATTATTTCTTTGTCAGTTATTATAAAATATAGTATTGTTTCGGCACTCTTCAAAATTATATTTTCAAAGTCTCGCTTGTTATTTGTGCTGTTACATTTTTTGAAAGCTGATAAGGTTCTCTTATTCTGCACATTCCGCTTTATTAAGATTGACTTGTTTTATATATCCACGTTTTCACACAAACCGATATTGCATTGTTACTTTGCGACATTTTTTTGAGGTTGAGTGTTTTTTATATTGTTCAAATTTTTGCGCAAGCTGACCTTTTGCTTTGATTTTGAACTTCATTTTGTTGAGGCTATGCACAATATTAAATCCGGAAAGGAAAAATATTTTTGCCATTATTTCCGGCAATCGAAATTCATTATTTGCCGTATACTTCAAGTGCGGTTTTTATAAATGCTTCAACAGCACGGCTCATATATCTGTTTTTCTTGAAACCGATACACAGACGTCTGAGCGAACTTGCATCAAGCAGTTTATAGTATACGCACTTTCCCGACTCGGGCGAAGCATAAATGAGAAGATCGGGTATAAGCGATATTCCCATTCCGGCACGGCTCATATTGTACGAGGTTATCATCTGATCGGGATATATCTTTACCTTCGGTACGAATCCCGCCTCTTTGCAAAGCTCCATTGAGTGGCTGTGGGAATAATTGCCCTTTTTAAGTATGACAAAAGTTTCTTCCGAAAACTCACGAAGCCGTACTCCGGGACAGACATTTTTCAGATGCTTTCCGTTTTTTATATCCTTGGCGCTGAGCTGATAATCAAAAAGACGTTCGTTTATCTCAAGCTTTTTGGGAACACAGAGAATTATATGCTCATCGACAAGCGGATAAGAATCATAAAGCTGAGGATCAAATTTATAGTCTATAAGCAGGTCGACTTCTTCTTCAAGGAGTCTGTTCTGCAAATCATGAGAGTTGGACTCTACCATCTCAATATCTATCCCGCTGTATCTTTCCATAAACTCTATTATGATTTTAGGATAGATGAAGGAGGAAATATAGTTCTCGCCACTTACCGTTATATGTCCGGTTCTGAGTTTTGATATATCGCAAAGTCTGCTCTGCAAACTCTTTTTTATCGAATATATCTGCTCAATCGCCTCAATATATACTTTTCCTTCGTCAGTAAGCTTTATCGGCTGAGAGCTTCTGTCGAAGATGGTTATACCGAGTCTTGTTTCAAGCTTCTTTATCGATGATGACAGCGCCGGCTGAGATACATAAAGATTTTTTGCCGCCGCTGAAAAGCTTTTTTCCTTATAGACTTCATAAACGTAATCGATTTCGTCGAGCATATGCTTCCTCCTTATAAGTTTATTTTATACCATACATTCTGCTGATTACTTATAATTATAACATATTCCGACAAAAATTGCAACACTTTTTAAAACTTGCGCCCCGACGTCCTAGCCTGACCGATCTGAAATACAAAGTACGTTCAGGTTTTATTTTTTAATTTATATTTTACTTCTTAATAAGGCAGTCTGTTCGGCAGTGATTTAAACTCCGTACTTTTCTTTGATTCTGGCGAGTTTTCTTCCGAACGGAACCGAAAGCAACAGCAAAAATATAACATTTGAAACAGCATACATAACTGTCATAGGCAGTGCCGCAGTTATAAGAACCACATATCTGCTGAAATTAAAATATCCGTCCTGCCAGATTACCGACCAGATATCTACAAGTAATGAGTAACCAACGCCCCCTATAACACCGTAAAAAAGCAGGAAAGCAGTCTTTTTTCTCAGGACACCGCTGAGTATGCCTGCAAAAAATCCGACAATGCCCCATGCAAACATCATAAACGGAGTGAAAGCTCCCTGACCGAAGTAAAAGTTCGATATTAGTGCGGTAAGGGCTCCGCAGAGGAAACCCGCCTCGGCTCCGAAAAACATGCCGCAAATGATTACAATCGCTGTTACAGGTTTAAAAAACGGAAAAAAGGAAAACGCAAGTCGCCCGAAAACGGACAATGCTGTCATTGTGGCTATCATGGTTATCTTCATGGTGTTTTCTGTCTTTTTTTCAAAAGATATGAAAAACGGTACGAGAGACAATACAGTTACCGCAAAAGTTATAAACGCATATTTCTTGGTTCCGAAAACTATCGAACCGAAATATATTGTCAGCGGTATCACAAGCAGTATTATAAGGGAAATCAGAACTTTACGGAGCCTTTTATTTTTCAAATCCATTTTTCTTCACCGCCTCAATCACCTGCTCCGCTCTTACAGCTCCGTCAACAATTCCTCTGGAAATTTTCACCGTTTCGGTCGTGAACAGCCTGCCCGAAAGGAAAAATCTGTCTGTTTCGTCGACTCCCTCAAGCCGTCCGCCGAAAAGTATTCCGCACCTGTCCGCCGTTTCTGAGGCAAATTCAAGGTCGTGCGTTACCGCAAGCACCGCTGTTCCTTTTTCCGAAATCCTTTTAAGCAGTCCGGACAGACGTTGCTTTGAAAAAGCATCTATTCCCTTTTCCGGTTCATCAAGAAGCAGAACCTTAGGTTTTGTCAGCAGCGCCTTACAGATTGCACACTTCTGGATCTCTCCGCCCGACAAGTCGTTTGGATTCTTGTCAAGAAAATCTTCCGTTTCAGTCTCTCTGCACATTTCTTCAGTCAATTGCTTAGAATACTCTTTATCGTACCCCATGGATGAGCAAACCTGAGCAAAATCGTCCGCAACCTTTTCACAAATAAACGCATGCAGCGGGTTCTGAGGAAGCAGGGTTATGCCGTTTTTATACAGGGCATTTCCAAACTTGCCGACCTTTTCCGACATAAATCTCACATTTCCTGCATACGGCTTTTTTATATTTGAAAGCACTTTCAGAAGCGTGCTTTTTCCGGAAGCGTTTCCGCCGAGCAGACAGAATATTTCACCCTCGCACAGTTCAAGCGAAAGGTCTGAGAGAATATCGTTTGAATTTTTTTCATACCTGAAACAGATTTTCTCGGCTTTCAGCAATGTTTTACCGGATTTTCTGACCTTATCTGCTCCTACTTCCGTCTTTTTTATTTCCGACATCATAACGCTTCTTGCTTCCGTAACGCTGAGCGGACATTCACCGGTACTGCCTATACCTTTCCATATTCTTACGAATGCCGGAAAACCTCTTATAACGCTTTCGGTGTCACATCTTTCAAGCACCCGTCTGACTTCTCCGAAATCTGAAAGTCTGCCGCTTTCCATTATTCCCATTTTATCGGCTATTTCAAGAAGTCCCTCGGTGTGATGTTCGGCTATGATTACCGTTACTCCGCTTTCACGGTTGAGTCTTCTGACGTTGTCAAAAAATCTTATTCTTGACTGCGGATCAAGATATGCTCCGGGTTCGTCAAGCAGCAGTATTTTCGGCTCGGTCTCCATCACCGAAGCAAGGTTGAGCAGCTGTTTCTGACCGCCTGAAAGATGGTAGGTTTTTTTATCTATCCAATCGCTTATTCCGAAAATATTGCTTATCTCGGCAGTTTTTCTGTTAACTGTATCTTTGTCAAGCCCCGTGTTTTCAAGTGCAAAGGCAAGCTCGTACCTGACGCTGTCGGTTATTATCTGGGTTTCCGGGTTCTGCATTACATATCCCGAAAATCTCATTGACTCCTTTCCCGTCAGCTCGGTCTGATTTTTACCGTCACAGTAAATATTGCCTTCAAGCTCTCCGTATGGAGCTGTTTCCTTTTTCAGAAGTCTGAGCAGCGTTGTCTTTCCGCTTCCGGAGTGGCCGCAGAGCACAACAAGCTCTCCTTCGTTTACCTTCATATTTATGTTGTAAAGGGTTTTCTTCTGTAAACCGCCGTACCTGAAACTTAAATTTTCGACGTTAAGTATTTCCACTTCATTTCCTCCTGCGCCGCCTTTACAATAGGTAAAAACGACAGTATAAAAAACGCCGCATACATCACCGTATCTTTTAACGTAAAAGTTATTTTGTCCGCTACCGGATAAAACGAGAAATCTCCGCTTCCCGTTCCCATCACCACCAGAGTGACAGCAAGCAGTAACACAGATATCAAAAAAAATACCGTATCGCCAAACATAATACGGTGCCGGAGACTGCTTTTTCTTCTTGCTGCACCGTAGCCCTTTGCCTTCATTGCTATCGCGCACTCAACTGAATCTTCAAGTGCACAGGAAACAAGCACGAAAAAAACTTTCAGCCTTTTTTTCAGATTACCGAATTTACTTTCTTCCGAAAAATAACCAAGCGCCTTTTGTGCATCGCTTATTTCACCGTATCTCCGACCGAACTGCCCTATATTTTTGACTGTAACCGAAATTAAAAGTGCGGTATTCGGCAGTGCTTTTCCTATCAGAAACATGGTTTTCTCCATGCTCATCCCGTAGCTGTAATTCCGGAAATGTATTATTACCGCCGCTATCATTACTCCCATATTTGCACCGTAAAGCATTGCCTGTACGGTTACCGGCATACCGAGTACAAAAAACAGTACATTTCTTCCCGAATGCACGAATATCGGGTTGGTAACGGTCATCAGAATTACAAGCGGAATTGCAGCCGCAAAAGTAATCAAACCGCTTTTAAATCCTCGCTGAAGTATATTTACCGCTATTCCGGCAGCAAATGAAATCAGCATAAGCACCGGATGTATGGAAAACATCGTTATAACACATACTGCCCCGAAATATGTAAGTACGCAGAGCGGATGCATTGTATCAAATACCCGGCTTTTCAGTTTATTTTCCATTCTTATTTGCCTTTCCCTGCTATAAAAAACAAGCTAAGTATACCATTTTATTTTTTGTTTGTCAAGTTTCGGTCAAAACAAAAAAATACGGTAAATACAGCTGTTTTCAAAATAAAAAACTGCCGCAAGCACCGCTCTGTAACGGTATTTGCGACAGTCTCTTTAATTTTCTCAGACCGCTCTGTCTACCTTGCCGGAACGCATGCAACGAGTGCACACATAAACCGTCTTGTGACTTCCGTTTACAACCGCCTTAACCTTTTTAACGTTAGGCTTCCACATTCTGCTGGTCTTTCTGTTAGAGTGCGAAACATTGTGTCCGAACGAAACACCCTTCTCGCAGAATTCACACTTTGCCATTTTCCTACCTCCTCGCAAAATCAAATGTCTGCATCAAATGCAAACTTTGCATCATACTATTATCATTGTTATTATACCACAATAGTTCAGAAATTGCAATACTTATTTTCAAAAAAATTATTTTTTCTTTTTTGCTGATTTTTTTCTGTTTTCTTGTTTTCTTTTGAGCTCTTCTTTGCTCGGTTCTGAAGTCTCGTTATTTTCCTCTTGTTCATCAGCTACGAGACTGACATTTTCCTCGCTCTTTTTTACCGTTTTTCTGAATCTGAACTTTCTCTCCGTCTTGTTCATTATCCTTACGATATTTCCTCTGTGCATGTAGACCACAAGACCGGCTATTAAAAAAGTAATAAAAAGCCTGAGCGGTTTATCCTGCACTATGTTGTCCATTCTGAACATAACAAGCGGCAGCATAAGCATTCCGGTCACCGAACCCAAGGACAAATATTTTGTAAGGGCAACAAGAAACACAAATACAGCAAGCAGTATCAGAAACGACTTCCAGTCGGCATAAAGCACGAACATCGCTGTTGACGCCACTCCTTTGCCGCCTTTGAACTTGTATATTGCAGGTGCTATATGTCCGAGAACGCAGAAAAGTCCCGCTATGTAAGCCCCGTTTATTCCGAGAAGCAGTGTGCCGGTCACCATTGAAATCAGAACCTTGAACATATCACCCAGCAGTGTAAACAGCGCCGGAGTGAATCCGTAGTTTCTCATTACGTTGGTCATTCCCGCGTTTCCGCTGCCTTTTTCTCTTATATCCTCATGGTATACAAGTCTCACCAGTATTATTGCGGTGTTGACAGAACCAAGCATATAAGCAACAAAAACCACGCAGGCAAAAAGCAATATCGGCAAAAACAGGCTGTATTCAGTACCTGTCCTCATAATAAGACCGTTCAGCCACACCTGTTCGCTGAAAAAAAGTTCAAACATAATTGATTTTTACCTTTCAGTCAGGGTTATCCCCTTTTTCTCTGATTATAAGTTTAATCGGCGTTCCCTTGAAGCCGAATACCTCGCGCAGGCAGTTTTCTATATACCTCTGGTAGGAAAAATGAAACAGCTCCGCATTGTTGCAGAACAGCACAAACGTCGGCGGTGCGACCGAATTCTGAGTCATGTAGTAAATCTTCAGCCGCCTTCCCTTGTCAGACGGAGGCTGTACTCTCGCCACCGCATCACTGAGCATATCGTTTAGCATTCCGGTGCTTACACGTTTATAGCTCTGGGCGTAAACCTGATTTATCTCTTCGAAAAGCTTATCAAGCCTGAGTCCGGTTTTTGCTGAAATAAACATTACTGAAGCATAATCCATATACGCCAGCGCTGTTTTTATCTTTTTTGTGTATTCCGACTGCGTATTCGTTTCTTTTTCGACAAGATCCCATTTATTTACACAGACTATAACTGCCTTTCCGGCTTCGTGCGCAAGACCCGCTATGTGCTCATCCTGCTCTGTTATTCCCTGAACGGCGTCTATCATCACAATGCAGACATCCGCTCTCTCAACCGCAAGTTTTGCACGCATAACGCTGTATTTTTCTATTTTATCGTTTATCTTGCTCCGGCGTCTTATACCGGCTGTATCTATAAAATTGAACACCCCGTATTTGTTTTCCACACGGCTGTCCGTTGCGTCCCTTGTAGTGCCGGCTATATCGGACACTATCATTCTGTCCTCGCCGAGTATTTTGTTGACAAGAGACGATTTTCCGGCATTCGGCTTTCCGATTACGGCAACTCCGACAGTCTGTTCCTTATCTCCTTCTTCATCGGGATCCGGGAAATAACTTACCACACGGTCAAGCAGATCTCCGGTTCCGTTTCCGTGAACCGACGATATTGCTATCGGATCCTCCTTGAAGCCAAGCCCGTAAAATTCGTAAAATTCCGGCGGAGGCATACCGATACTGTCTATCTTGTTGACACAAGGAATAACAGGTTTCCCCGATTTCAGGAGCATTGTTGCAATGTCACGGTCATCTGCCGTCAGTCCGGCTCTGATATCACACATAAGAATTATTACGTCTGCGCTTGAAATTGCTAACTGAGCCTGCATTCTCATGTGTCTCAGTATTTCGTCGTCACTCTTCGGCTCTATTCCGCCGGTGTCAACGAGAAGCATTTCCCTTCCGTTCCAGTTTGCTTCATAATAAATTCTGTCTCTTGTGACCCCGGGAGTATCTTCCACTATTGATATCTTCTTGCCTGTCAGCCTGTTAAAAAGTGTGCTTTTCCCGACATTCGGACGTCCGACTATCGCTACAATCGGTTTCATGCCTGCCTCCTTTCTTTGACTATACTGAATCGTTTATTACAATTTATGATGAAAAAGTTACAACAATCAATTTTTCTTATATATACTTTGATTTCCTTAAAACATTACCAAAAAACCACTCCTGCCCTTTCACTGAACCTGAACCGGAGCATTGTTTTCCGCAAAGAAAAATCTGTATCAAACCTTTATTCTAAATCTGTATGAAACAATTGTCTACGTAACCCGGAAATCTGAATTATAGCTCTTTTTTACTTAACTCCGTATTTAACCGGCAATTTCAAGCAAAGAGTTTTTCCCGTTACGGTTTCAGTTCTATGGTATCACTGTCCTGTTATGGCAGCAAGAAAATCATCGCCGCTGCACTCTGAAAATCTGACTTTAACACCCAGCTCCCGCTCTATGTCATATGGAGTTTTGTCATCCAGAAAAATATTTTCGTCGGCTTTGAGCATCGACGATGAAAGTACAAGCGTTTCTCCGAGATTTCCTTTTTCCGCCTCAGTTCTGAGCTGATTTATTATATCCGTTGCGGTCAGAAGTCCCGCCACGGTTATATTTTCTCCGAACCAGTCGTTTCTTATTCGGTATACATTGACACGCAGTCCTTTTACCTTTTCCATTACCTCTTCGGCAAGCCGGCATATAAATTCGTATGCCGCATATCCCGTTGCCACAGAAACGGTTTTCTGCTCGGTAAGTTCGCTACCGGAAACCGACAGTGCGTCCGAAAACTCGGCTTCCATTGACGTTATCATTCCTACGCCGTTTTCTATCTGAGGATATCCTTCATAAAAGTCCTCATCCGGAAAATCAGTACCGCTTTTTATATAAAATTCGTCTCCGCAGAAAAAAATCCTCCTTCCGAATTTTTCTCTGCATTTATCTCCGAAATCATTTACCTGTTTCAGCACTGACGCACATTCACTTTCGGTGAACGGCTCCAGCGGATAAAGTTTTTCTCTGAATTTTGTAAGTCCTGCCGGAACAACCGAGACGCTTTCCGGAAGAGCAGGAAGCTCGGTAAGCTCTCTCATGGTCCGGTCAAGCTCGCTTCCGTCATTTATCCCCTTGCAGAGAACTATCTGAAGATTAAGCTCTATACCTGCCTCCGAAAGTCTGCCGAGATATTTCAGAACCTCTCCCGCTCTCTTATTTTTCATCATTTCAACTCTGAGGGCGGGGTTGGTGGTATGCACCGATATATTTATAGGACTGAGCTTCATCTTTATTATTCTGTCTATATCGGAATCAGTCAGATTTGTAAGAGTGACGTAGTTGCCCATAAGGAATGACATACGGCTGTCGTCATCCTTGAAATACAGAGATTTTCTCATTCCCTCAGGCAATTGGTCTATAAAACAGAAAATGCACCGGTTTCGGCAGGAGTGTTGCTTATCTATAAGATACGTTTCAAACTCAAGTCCGATATCGGCGTACATTTCTTTTTCTATCTCAACTTCGTAAGCCTTCCCGTCCCGTTCGAGCTGCAGCCTTACTTTTTTGTCTGTCAGATAAAACCGGTAGTCGAGGACATCTGTTATCTCGTTACCGTTGACAGTGTGAAGTTTGTCCCCGGCCTTGATCCCTTTCTTATCGGAATCCGAGCCGGGAACAATCCCGTACACAGTTACCACTTCGGATAACTCCTTTCATGCGCTGTTTACTGAGCGGCTTTTATAAGCTCCTTGCCGTTATACATCCCGCATTTTCTGCAAACTCTGTGTGAAAGATTATATTCACCGCATTTGCACTGTACCATGCCGGGCATATCCAGCTTCCAAACGCTTGAACGACGTTTGTCACGTCTTGCCTTCGATACTTTACGCTTCGGTACTGCCATTTTATACACCTCCTGTTTAAATGCCGATCCGTTGCCGAAATCGGCAGCGAAACAATTACTTATTTTTTATAATGAACGCCTTTCGGCGGACACTGCTATGTTAAAATCCGCAAAATCTGAAAAATCCCGGTTTTCTACGGCACAATGCCATATAAGTTTTTGAATTATGTGAAGAAAGTTTTTTACTCTCCGAACTTCAAATTCCGGAGTGCCGCCCATCTGGGATCCGGTTCTTTATCCGTACAGTCACACTTTACTTCATTTCTGTTGCAACCGCACTTGGGACAGAGTCCCTTGCAGTCTTCCGAGCACAAGCTTCTCAGAGGAAGCGAAAGTAAGAGCTCTTCGGTTATAAGATTATCTATATCGATTTCCGAATTTTCTCCGACGAGTATATATTCATCCTCTTCATTGCCATTCTGCAAACTGACTGTAACCGGACGGCAAATATCTATCTTGCAGTTCTTCTCAAGTTCTGTAAGGCATCTTGCACACTGAGTTCTGTATTTCAGCTCCGCAGAGGCGTTAAGTTCAATATAGCCGCCCATATCGGTAACTTTTCCGCTGATAAGTATATCTCCGATTGCCTCGTTTCCGCCCTCGTTATACTCTGCAGGAATACTGTACTCAAATTCTTTCTGACTTTTCTCGCCGGCGAGTAATTCTCTGATATTGATTTTCAGGTTTACACCTTCTCTCTGCTGTACTGATGCATTTTTCCTGTGCAAACAGATTTCCACGCATAATGCCATGGCATATATTATACACTAATTATCTTGGTTTGTCAACATATTTCCAATAATTTTACAATTTAATCTGATGTTATTTTGTTTGTTACAGATTTTGTATATAATCGTCTTGATTTTCATCGGATGCTTTTGAGTCAAGTTTTAAAAAACAGTTAAAAAAATATTATCGTATATTCTGGGCGGAAAAACGTTATTTCTATACAATCGCATAACGCAAAAACCGACCCGATCTTAAAACCGGGTCGGTTTATTAATTTGTCTTTTGATTAAATTTGCCGCTCGTGCAGACAAACCACCTGATGATTCTTTATCGTCAGCTTACAGCACCTGATACAAGATCTATTATCTGATCTTTTGCAAGTTGCCAGTCATTCTCAGCCATCTTTCTCATTTCAGCATCCATATCAGACGAGGGGTTGAGTATGAACATGTTTCCGGTGTACTTCATATCCATGAAATACTTTGTTTCTTCTTTTTCGCCTGTTATGGGTGTAACCACATCCCTGTACTGGGTGTAGTGAACTCCCTCAACTCCGTACTGAAGTATATTACGGAACTCTTTATTGGTGTTGATGAGAAGAAGTATATCAAGACATCTTTCAACGCTCTTTGTAGAACGTCCGATCGCAAACATCGAATCACAGTAATCTTTCGGATCGGTTATGGAATTTTTGTTGAGAATGTAAACATCGAGATTGTCGTGAGATTCGAAAAGCTCTTCCACGGCACTGTAACCGGAAATGTAGCCTATTGCGAACTTCTCGGTATTTGCTACCGCCAGGTATTCCTCGTACGACCGGAATTCTTTCTCCACTGTATCGTAGTCAAATCCTTCGGTACCCTGTTTTTCCGTCAGTTCCTTTACGAGAGATTCAAGTTTGGCAGGATCAGTAAAGGCACTCTTATCGACACCGCTGTAAAGCTTATCGACGTAGTTTTTATTGAATATAACAAAGTCGTAGCTACCGTATATGTAGTTATTCGGCACTCCGTAGTACTCGGTAGTTGTGCCATCTTCGTCTTCATACTGCGGTTTGGTTACATACTGAAGAGCATGGGTATAAGCAGTGGACTTTACCGAAGAATAAGCGCCTCTGAAATACGTGTTGAGCGGAGCAAATATCTGCTCATTGTACATTATATCAAACATGCTGTACCTTGTAAGCGCCTTGTTGTAGTATTCCGACTCAGGATCGAGAACCGCCGAATCAGCTTCCGGGTTGTAGACAAGGAATATGTCAAGTGTTCCGGTAAGTACGTCGGAAGGAAGATTGGTTGCCTCTTTTACTTCATACGAGTACTTGTTGTTACTAGCATCGCTGTACCAATAGTCAACATTCGATTCCATTATCTCCTTCTTCTCATCCGCTGTAAGCTTCTTGTTTCCGAGAAGTTCTGTGTTGTATGAGTTTATCGCCATTTTTGCTTTTGCAAACATCATGGCTGCATACTCTTCTTCCTCAACAAGGATGAGGTCAATCGTCGTGTTATACTTTCTTACCGATATTTTGCTGAGCGCCTCCTCAACCTTCTCTATAGCGGCATCGGTTGTTCCGGGCTCTTTTATGCCATAGATGCATATCGTCATCGGCTCGTTCGACGACGTGGTCTCATTAAATATGCTGGAATAGTCATAAAGACTCGCGTCATCACCGCCGCAAGCCGACATCACCATTGCCGAAACCACCATCAGCAAACACATCGCCAGCGACAACATTCTTCTTTTCATTCGGATATTTTCCTCCTAAACCAAAGGTTTTATCATATATACACGATTATTTTATTACTTTTGCAGCACGATGTCAAGTGATTTTTTTTAAACAATTTGACCCCGTGGCACCGTCTTGTTGCAACAGCCGTATTTTCAACTTTTATATTCGGCTATATCAACAAGCATCTGATTTTTTTTTGTGCATTTGCACTATATTTTCGCTTTTGTGCACAAAAAAGTACGAAAATATTCAGCACTCGTTTTAATCAAGGTAATCTTTCAGTCTTTTGGAACGACTCGGGTGGCGAAGCTTTCTGAGAGCCTTCGCCTCAATCTGTCTTATTCTTTCTCGGGTTATGTTGAAAACCTTTCCGACCTCTTCGAGTGTTCTCGGTCTGCCGTCCTCAAGTCCGAACCTCAGTGTCAGAACCTGTTCCTCTCTCGGAGTGAGTGTCCTGAGCACTTCTATCAGCTGTTCTCTGAGCATTGCCTGAGACGCAGCTTCTGCGGGTGCCGGAGAATCGTCATCCGGTATAAAATCTCCGAGATGGCTGTCCTCCTCCTCACCTATCGGTGTTTCAAGTGAAACCGGGTCCTGTGCGACCTTCATTATCTCGCGCACCTTATCGGCAGGCATTCCGAGGGATTTTGCTATTTCCTCAGCGGTGGGTTCCCTTCCGTTTTCCTGAAGAAGCTGCCTCGTTACTCTTGATACCTTATGTATCGTCTCTACCATATGTACCGGAATTCTTATCGTTCTTGCCTGGTCAGCTATCGCTCTTGTTATCGCTTGTCTTATCCACCATGTTGCATAGGTGGAAAACTTGTAACCTTTCTGGTAATCGAATTTATCGACCGCTTTGATAAGTCCGAGATTTCCTTCCTGTATAAGGTCAAGGAAAAACATTCCCTTTCCCACATATCTCTTTGCTATGCTGACTACCAGGCGCAGGTTTGCTTCCACAAGTCTTTTTTTAGCTTCTTCGTCTCCCTGTGCCATCTTGCCGGCAAGAGCAAATTCCTCTTCCATCGAAAGCAGCGGTATTCTTCCTATCTCTTTCAGGTACATTCTTACCGGGTCGTCAACTATCAGACCTTCCTGTACAAGTGCCTGCTCCATGTCCTCGGGAGAATCGAATCTTTCAAGTTCGCTCTCTATTTCCTTGAGATCGGAAGCATCCATGTAACCCGTAACTTCAATACCGTTACTTTCAAGCGTCTCGTAAATCTTCTCAATCTGGTCTATGTCAAACTCTTCGTCATCGAGTGCCTCAAGTATTTCGGACTGAGACAGCGTTCCTTTCTGCTTTCCTTTCTCTATCAGCTCATGAATGTCAAATTTCTTATCTCCCATTTGTTTTTCCTCTCACTTTGAATTTTCTGCCTGTTTTGATCTGATTATTTCGTCAATATCCGTAGCTTTTGTTGCTTTTGCTTTTCTCAGTGCCTTGATATTGTCATCGAACACCTCTTCAGAAGCCGAGTCAAGCCCGTTGCGCCTGACCTGAATCTCATAAATACGGCTCATTTCCGCATCGCTGTATTCTCCGCCGAGCATCCCTATATCGGTCTTTCCCTCTCCCTGCAATTTCATTATTGATACAAAGAGTCTCCGGCTGAATTCGGTGACAAAATCGCCTTCTCCGAGGTCAAACCTTCCGTTTCTGATTTGCACCGCCCTTTCCGGATGAAGCATCATTATTCCGAGCAGCGCTTCCTCAGCCGCTACCGCCTTCGGATTTTGTGAATGCTCCGGGTTTATTCTGTCCCCGATGCCAAGTGATTTGTTCTGCATTTCCTGTTTGATTTTGCTTCCGCTTTCTTTTTCTGCTCTGCGCCTTGCTTTTTTAACTTCGGCATCAAAGCTCTCTTTGGACACTCCAAGCTCAGCTGCCACCTTTACCGTATAAAGCTCTCTTTCAACGGCGGAACTGACCTTTGCAGTTTGCTCACTAAGTTCTTTTGCCGCTTTGATTTTACCCTCATCGGTTGAAAAGTCGTATTTTTCCTTTGCTTTGGACATCATGTACTCAAATTTTGTCTCGCTGCCTTTCAGCAGACGTGCAAAGGCATCCGCTCCGTACGATTTTATGTACTCATCCGGATCTTTAGCTCCGGTTATGTTGAGTATTCTGACATCAAGCCCGTTTTCGGTAAGAATAGACGTGGCTCTCGCTGTCGCTGCTTTTCCTGCCCTGTCTCCGTCATAAGATATGATAACCTTATCGGCGTATCTCTTCATAAGTCTTGCCTGATCAGCCGTAAGCGCAGTTCCGAGAGTTGCAACGGCGTTCCTGAAACCCGCAGCGTGCATCGCTATTACATCCATATAACCTTCACACAGTATAAGTCCGTCCTTGCAGTTATCTTTTGCATAGTTGAGAGCAAAAAGATTTCTTCCCTTGCTGAACGCTACCGTGTCCGGCGTGTTAAGATATTTCGGTTCGCCGTTTCCGGTTATCCTGCCGCCGAATCCTATCACCGACCCCGAAACGTCGATAATCGGAAACATAATCCGTTCCCTGAAAAACGGAGAAACTTTACCGTTTCTGATTCTTATCAGGGATGCCGCAGCCATCTCTTCATCCTTGTATCCGAGAGAGGTCAGGTGTCTGTAAAGTTCAAAACCGGTACCGGAATATCCGAGCCCGAACCGTGCCACCGTCTTACCTCCGAGCCCGCGTTTTATCAGGTAAGCTTTTGCCTGTTCCGTCTTCATGAGGGTGCTTCTGAAAAACTTTGCCGCCTCTCTGTTTATCTCGTAGACTTTTGTCCGGCGCACTCCGCCTTTGTCTTCCTCCGGAACTGTGACTCCGCATCTTGACGCAAGGAGTCTGACCGCTTCCTCGTAACCCAGATTTTCTCTTTTTCTTACAAACGTAATGACGTCACCGGCCGCACCGCAACCGAAGCAGTAATAACTCTGGGTACCTACAAAAACGGTAAACGACGGAGTTTTTTCTCCGTGGAACGGACACAGTCCCACCATATTGGCTCCTCTTCGGTTAAGTGAAACGTAAGCGGAAATTACGTCGGTTATTTCACTGCGTGACTTTATCTCTTCAACAATTGTGTCCGGTATCGCCATTTTTTCCCTTTCTCTTGTCAGTCAATTGCAAGTATTCTGTTTCCCTCATTCCACATTCTCGGCAGGAATATCTGCCTGTAAAGGGTTACCGCATACCTGTCGGTCATTGATGCTATGTAGTCGCAAACCACCCGGCTTTTTTCTTCTCTTTCAAGCCACTTTTTGTATTCGGAAGGCATTTTTCCCGGGTTTTTCTCAAAATATTCGTAAAGTCTCGCCAGCAGAAGCTCAGCCTTGCCTTCCTCTCCTTTTGCGATCGGATTTTTATACACCGCCTCGAAAAGAAACTCTCTTAACCGGTCTGTTGCATTCTGTATTTCCGGCTCCATCATAATTTTTTCGCCGACGCTTGCCCTTACCAGGCTTTTTGTCATAGTGTCTATTCTTTTTCCGTGACTGTCGCCGAGTATACGCCGAAGCTCCGACGGTATGTCGGTTTCTTCAAGGATGCCCGCACGGCACGCATCATCGATGTCATGGTTTATGTAGGCAATTCTGTCGGCATACCTTATGATTTTTCCTTCGGGAGTTGACGCCTCTCCGCTGCCGCCGGTGTGGTGAAGTATTCCGTCCCTTACCTCTGCGGTAAGATTTAAACCCTTCCCGTTGTTTTCGAGTTTTTCAACTACCCGCAGGCTTTGTTCATTGTGTCGGAAGAGCGGACTGTATACTCTTTGAAGCAGTCTTTCTCCTGCATGACCGAACGGGGTATGACCGAGATCGTGCCCCAGAGCCGCTGCTTCCGTCAGATCCTCGTTAAGTCTGAGCGCTCTTGCGACCGTTCTTGCAATCTGGGTGACTTCAAGAGTGTGAGTCAGTCTTGTCCGGTAATGGTCCGCCTCCGGAGACAGAAAAACCTGCGTTTTGTGCATGAGTCTGCGAAAAGCCTTACAGTGTATTATCCTGTCACGGTCACGCTGAAAATCGGTACGTATATCACAGGGAGTCACCGGGGTTTCCCTGCCTTGGCTCTCCGCACTTTTTGTGGCGTATGGGGACAGATAAAGAAATTCGTTTTCTTCGAGTAACTCTCGTACAGTTTTCGGCACTCTGCTTTTCCCCTTTCCGTCTGAAGTTGAAAGTAAAGACTGCGGCACAACACGGCTGAAAGCATAACGGCACCGCTTTGTTTACCGGAAATGCCGCCGTGGACTATCCGGGTTTTCCTTACTTGCGAAAAACTTATTGATTTACGCAGTGATATTCCGTGTACTTTACATCTGCAACTGCGGAAACTCCGTTAATTCTGCCGCACAAATTACGGCTTCGTTGCGGCAGGTTCCGAAAATTCAACCACTTATAATATACGCAAAAAATCCTTTTTTTCCTCTTTTACGGTTTTTTGCGGTTGTTACCGCTGAAAACGGAAAAATTTTAAACTCCGTACCGGCTTCCCATCACTTCTGCAATTATTCTTCCGGAGCCGATTTCCGATATTTTTTTCTCTATTTCACCGTAAAGAGATTCTTTTACTGCGAATTTGCAGTTTACCGACTCACCGAATCCGGTTTCAAGCTCTTTAATTCCGTAATGTTTTATCAGCGGAAGCAGTTTCTGATAATCGGAGTAGCCGCAACGCACCTCGAATTCCGTGTAGGTCTGATAGGTGACTGTTCCGGCGGCTTTCACTGCGTCTCTTGCCGCTCCGCCGTACGCTCTGACAAGTCCCGGTGCGCCGAGAAGTATTCCTCCGAAATATCTTGTTACCGTTATAAGTGCGTCAGTAAATCCACCCTTTTGTATAACTCCCAGAATCGGTACTCCTGCCGTTCCCTGAGGCTCTCCGTCGTCACTGCATCTGGCTTTTCCGTCTGAAAGGAGATATGCAAACGCAGTATGCCTTGCGTCGGGATGCTTTTTCCGTACCTCGTTTATAAGGGCTGCGGCTTTATCCTCTTCTGCACAAGGAAAAGCGGTCGCTATAAACACCGATTTCTTTTCCGTCAGCGTTACCGTCGCTTCCTTACCGAGCGTTGTATATTCCACTGCTTTCTCCTTTTTGCTCCGTCAGGGTTTGGCTCAGTTCATCTATTCTCTGAACCAGCTCTTCTATTCCCTCACCCGTTTTTGCCGATATTCTGAAAAAATCCTCCGCTAAGGCAAATCCGGGTTTTGCTTCTGAATAATCCTCGCTGTCCGCTCTGTCGCATTTATTGAAAACGCACAGTATCTTCTTGTCTTTTCCGCCGAGTTCGCTTATAAGTTCCATTGAAACCTTTGCCTGGCTTATACATTCGCTGTCGGAAGCATCCATCATAACAAGTATGATATCAGCGTATTTTACCTCTTCAAGCGTTGAATGAAACGCCTTTATAAACTGATGCGGAAGATTTCTTATAAATCCAACCGTATCGGTAATAAGAACAGTTCTTCCGGACGGGAGTCTGTATCTGCGGGTTGTCGGATCAAGCGTGGCAAACAGCTTGTCCTCCGCAGTTATCCCGGCTCCTGTCAGGTAATTGAGAAGAGTTGATTTTCCGGCATTGGTGTAACCCGCAATCGCAATTTTCACCATTCCGCTTCTGTCTCTCTGGATTCTTCTCGTCTTTCTGTTTGCCGCCATTTCCGCCAGCTGCTTTTCAAGCGACACAATCCTGCCCTTGATGTAGCGTCGGTCGGTTTCAAGCTTGCTTTCACCCGGTCCCCTTGAAGCTATCGTCGCACTGCCTCCCTGTCTCGACAGCTCCGTACCCTTACCTATAAGTCTCGGTACGGTGTATTTGAGCTGAGCAAGTTCTACTTGGAGTTTTCCTTCACCGCTGGTGGCGTGCAGAGCGAATATGTCAAGAATAAGCATACTCCTGTCTATAACTCTTACATTATTGCCTATCATATCTTCAAGGTTTTTTATCTGTGAAGGTGAAAGCTCACAGTCAAAAACAACCAGCGTTATATCAGCCGTTTCGCAAAGTGCGGATATTTCCTCAACTTTTCCTTTACCTATATACGTTGCCGGATCGGGTGCGCTTTTGTTCTGGATAACCTGCGCCGCCACTTCTGCACCGGCGGTTTCTGCAAGACGCCAGAGTTCCGCAAGCGACGCCAAAGCCGCGCCTTCGTTTTTTTCCTGCATCAGCTTGACAAGGACTACTCTTTCCTTTTCCTCTTTTTCCGTTTCGTAAATCTGTTTTTTAGCCATAAAAGCCTCCTTTCCGCCGATTAATACTGTTTACAGTTTAATCAGATTATGTGAATGCCGCAAAACACTGTTTTGTTTTTTACATTGTTATTTTTTTCTGTTGATCTCAGTCAATATATTTACACAACAAAACGCTTGTTTTTTCTCAGCCAAACGTGTTTATTAAAAACTCATATTCTTGACCGGACCAAAATAATTTTTAAAAAAGATTCCGTCAGATAAGACGTCGTATTTTTACCTTAATTTTTTACAATATAAAAATCGCAGTTTTCTTTTCAGCCACGGTCGTAACATCTTGCGAACTCCTCAGCCGCCTCCACGTAAAGCAACGCCGCTTTCAATGCAAATTCGCTGTAACTGATTCCCGCATCTCCGTCCGCTCCGTCGGATATCGCTCTCACCACGGCAAACGGACATCCGTTGACATAGCAAACCTGACCGATTGCCGCACCCTCCATTTCGCAGGCAATTGCACCGAAATCCTGCTGTATGCTTTTTTTTACCTCTGCGGATGCCACGAAACGGTCTCCGCTCGCTATTACTCCGCTTAAAGTTTTGATTCCGTGCTTTTTCAGAATATCTTTAAGAATTCCGGTAGCTTTTTTATCAGTTTCAAAAAAAATCTTTCCGATTCCCGATATATATCCTTTCGGATCACCGATAGGACTTGTATCCATATCGTACTGGACAACATTTTCCGCAACGGCAACATTCATCACGGAAAGTTCAGCGCTGAGCGAACCCGCAATTCCGGTGTTTATTATTATTTCCGGGCTGTATTCAAGTATCATAGTCTGAGCGCACATAGCCGCAAACACCTTTCCGATGCCGCACACCGCAGTTACCGTTTCTTTCCCGCCCAGAAGTCCGCTTACGAATTTTATGCCGCTTATTGTTTTTTCCTTTTTTTCCGTCATTTTTTCACGGATCCCGCTTATTTCTTTATCCATTGCTCCTATTATTCCGATCATTTTCTACTCCTTTTCCAAAATCAAAAGATTTTACCGGAATTTTTTTTACATATTTTAAAAAGCCAATCAAAATTAAATTCCGAGCTTTTTTTCATACCGACTGTATTTTCTGTAACTGCCGCTCATTTTTTAAAACTATCTGTTGACAACCGTATCAACCGGATGTTGGTACAAAAAAACAGAGCCGCAGACCTGCGGCTCTGTTTGGTGCTCCATCGGAGAGTCGAACTCCGGACACCATGATTAAAAGTCATGTGCTCTACCTACTGAGCTAATGGGGCTTATATCGCCTTGCTCACACAGTGTTGCCTACGACAACTGACCGCCTGGACAAGTACCCCACTATAATACCACACTTATTTGATTTTGTCAAGTGGTTTTTCAGAAAAAATTTATTTTTTTATTTTCAGAAAAAATTTATTTTTTTATGACTTTTTGCTTTATGCCCGATTTTCTTCCTCAAGCGCCTTACGCACTGCCTTTGCAAGCTGATCGGCGCAGGATGTTCCTTTCATACCGCACAGGTTTCCGGCAAGCACTCTTTCAATTTCTTCCGCGCTTTTTCCTTCGACCAGTTTGGATATAGCTTTCAGGTTTCCGTTACAGCCGCCCTGAAAACTTACATTTGTAATTATTCCGTTTTTTATGTCAAATGTTATTTTTCTTGAACAAACTCCCTGCGGAATATATTCGTAATTCATTCTGCTCCCCCCGTTTTTCCGGTAATTCGTTTTATTTAAGCATATTGCCGAGTATCTCTTCTACGGCACTAAGCGCTTTATCAGTGTTTTCAGGCTGTCTTCCGCCACTCTGCGCACTGTCAGGTCTTCCGCCTCCGCCTCCGCCGCATATAGCCGCAACAGCTTTCAGAATATTTCCGGCGTGAGCCCCTCTCTTTACCGCTTCTTTTCCGCAGCTTGCCGCAAAGTTTACTCTATCGCTGTCCGTTACGGCTATTACTGTTACCGCAAGCTCATCGGATTTGAATTCGTCGGCGAGTTTTCTTGCCGTTTCGACAGTTGTACCGCTGAGCTTTCCGGTCATAAGTTTCACGCCTTTTACATCGCGGACGCTGTCTTTTATCGCACCCTGCATTGAAGCCGCAATCTTTTCGTTAAGTCTTTCTATCTCTCTTTCGGCTTCTTTTAGCTGATTCATAAGCCCAGCGGCCTTCTTTACAAGATCCGCTCCTCCGGCAACCTTCAGTTCTTTTGCAGTTTCTCTTATTATTCTCTCCTTATCTTCAAGAACGCCCAGTACACCAAGTGCAGTGGTTGCCTCGATACGGCGTACTCCTGCCGCTACCGATGTTTCACTGATTATCTTGAACACTCCGGCTTTGGCGGTGTTATCTATATGCGTTCCTCCGCAAAGCTCTGTTGAAAAATTACCCATCTTTACAACGCGTACAGTCGAGCCGTATTTTTCTCCGAAAAGTGCCATGGCTCCGGTTTTCAGAGCTTCCTCTATCGGCATTTCATCCGTACAGACATTTTCACCGAGTGAAATATGCGCATTTACAAGCGATTCCACCGACAGTATCTGTTCATCAGTCATTGCAGCGTAATGTTTGAAGTCAAAACGCAGTCTTTCCTCGTCAACATAAGAACCTGCCTGCTCTACATGACTGCCGAGCACCTCACGAAGTGCCGCCTGCAGCAGATGGCATGCAGAGTGGTTACGCTTTATAGCCGCTCTTCTCGGAGAATTGATCTCCATGCGGACCATATCGCCCACTTTTATGTCACCGTTAGCCACGGTACACATATGGATATAGACTCCGTCGCTCTTCTGTGTGTCAGTGACAGTCATAAGCGAATCGCCGTCGTAAACGGTTCCGGTGTCGCCCACCTGTCCGCCGCCCTCTCCGTAGAAGACTGTTTTGTCTGTTATAAGCGAGAAATCACCTTCGCTTATACTCTCGACCGGCTCGTCTTCCGTTATTATTCCCAGCACCTTTGCAAAGCATACTTCGCTGTCATATCCGAGAAATTCGGTTTTCGGGAATTCTCCGAGGAGTCCTTTGGATGCTTCCGACCAACCGGATATCTTTGCCCTTGCGTTTCTGGCTCTTTCTTTCTGAAGAAGCATCAGCTCTCTGAAGGCATCCTCCTGGATGCTTACCGACTGCTCAGCCGCTATTTCTTTTGTCAGATCCGGCGGGAATCCGAATGTGTCATACAGCTTGAAAACTTCCTCGCCGAGAATTTCATAACGTCCTTCCGATATCGCTTTCTTCATCATGTTGGAAAGTATACTGAGTCCCGCATCTATTGTGGCTGCAAATCTCTCTTCCTCAATTGAGATCACCTTTTTGATGTAATCAAGCTTTTCGGTAAGCTCCGGATACTCGCTTATATTTTCAGCGGCAACGGTTTCGGCAATATCCGCAAGGAACATCGTTTTTATGCCGAGCATTTTTCCGTGTCTTGCCGCACGGCGGAGCAGACGGCGCAGAACATAGCCCCTGCCTTCATTTGACGGAACTACTCCGTCGCATACCAGAAACACCGTTGATCTTATATGATCGGTCACAACTCTGAGCGAAATATCGCTTTTCGGATCCTGACCGTACTTAACCGCTGCCTTTTCGCTTATCTTTGCCATTATGTTTCTGACAGTATCGACCTCGAAAAGATTCTCGACTCCCTGCATAAGGCAGGCAAGTCTTTCAAGTCCCATTCCGGTATCGATATTGGGCTTTGCAAGTCTTGTGTAATTTCCGTTTCCGTCATTTTCAAACTGGGTGAATACAAGATTCCAGAATTCCATGAAACGGTCGCAGTCACAGCCGGGTTTGCAGTCCGGGCTTCCGCATCCGTACTCCGCTCCTCTGTCAAAATATATCTCGGAGCAGGGTCCGCACGGTCCCTGTCCGTGTTCCCAGAAGTTGTCTTCCTTGCCGAGTCTTACTATCTTTTCCGACGGAATTCCTATTTCCTTGTTCCAGATATCAAACGCCTCGTCGTCCTCTTTGTAGACAGTTACCCACAGCTTTTCTTTCGGAAGCGCAAGCCACTTTTCGTCTGTCATGAATTCCCACGCCCAGTTTATAGCTTCTCTTTTAAAATAATCTCCGAACGAAAAGTTGCCGAGCATTTCGAAAAACGTTCCGTGTCTTGCTGTTATTCCCACACGGTCTATATCGGGGGTACGAATACATTTCTGGCAGGTTGTCATTCTGTGACGGGGCGGTTCAAGCTCACCCGTAAAGTACTTTTTAAGCGGAGTCATTCCGGCGTTTATAAGCAACACCGACTTGTCTCCGTGAGGAACAAGCGGAAAACTTTTGTGTCTCAAATGTCCTTTGCTTTCAAAAAATGTCAGGTATTTTTCTCTTATCTCGTTAAGTCCCATCCAACGCATTTCAGTTTACGCTCCTTTTAATTTCTTCGTTTTCGGCTTCTGTTATCATATCAACTCTTACCTGATGTCTTCCGCCCTCAAACTCCGTACCGAGAAAAACATCGGTTATCTCTTTTGCAATTCCTTTACCGGTAACAAGCGCACCTATACAAAGCACGTTTGCGTCGTTATGAAGTCTTGTGTACTTTGCGCTGTACGTCTCGTGACAGAGCGCAGCTCTTATTCCTCTGTACTTGTTTGCAGCCATACTCATTCCGATTCCGGTTGAGCAGAGAAGGATTCCCCTTTCGGCGTCTCCGTTCTGCACACTTCTGCAAACCTTTCCGGCATATACCGGATAGTGAACAGACGCTGTGCTGTCCGTGCCGAAATCGATGACTTCCGTCCCTTTCTCCGTCAGGTATTTCTTTAATTCTTCTTTGAGTTCGAACGCTCCGTGATCACAGGCTATCGCTACCTTCATTTTTCTACTCCTCTGTTTTTAAGTCGTGTATTTATTTTTTCAGGTATTAAAATTTCAGGTCCGTAAAATGTTTTACGGAATTAATTTTTACGGTTTTGTATTTTACCGTTTCGTTCTGATTTAATATCAGCAGCAGGTTTTTGCGCCGGTTTATCTCCGCTGAGTTTACCGGTTGTTGTTTTCCGCTTTCAGTCTTTCGAGCCGTTCGCGTTCAGCCTGACAAGGTCTGAGGTAAACCGGAGAAAGTTTTTCCGCCGTCAGATCTTTTATTTCTGCGGCAGTCATCTTGATGTACTTTTCATACGCAACCCTTGCGGCACTGTACGCACTGTGGTATGCGGTAAGCTCTCCGCAAAGGCAGATATTGTCGCCCGATATAACCTTCACTGCAACTCCTGCTCCGTCACCGGGCAGATAAACTGATTCATTTTTGTATTTTACCAGCTCAGAGGCAAGCTCTTCCGCCGTAACTACTCTGTCGTCGGTCAGTCTTTCAAAAACATCTCCGTTTTTTCTGAAAAGCGCATTATAGAGCTGTCCACGGCGCGCGTCCATGACAGGACAGATTATGCCGGATTTCACATCGTAAAGATTATAAGCCAGCGCCTCGGGAGCCGAAACCCCCATACACGGCACTGCTCTGCTCATTGCCAGTCCTTTGGCGGTAGCAACTCCGATACGCACTCCGGTAAAAGAACCGGGACCGGTAACCGTCGCTATCAGGTCTATATCGTCTACCGAAAGATCTGAACTTCCGAGAAGAAAATCAATCATCGGAAGGAGGGAGACGCTGTGCGTGTTCGGCGTATTGAGCACCGTCTGCGCAATAAGTTTACCGTTTTCGGTTATCGCTGCGGTTGCCGTTGCCGCAGTTGTATCAAACGCAAGAATCTTCAATTTGCTTTCCTTTCCCGTCGCTGACCGTTTTTTCCGTTTTTTTACACCGACAGTTTATCTTTTTATCTCTGCCGGATTTTTCTGTTTTATGTACAGACTGTCAGTTTCTTTATCTCCGGCGACTTTTTTCTGTAATAGGTAACGACAATTTGTCTCTTTACATCCGACGACTGTTTTTTGTTTTATTTGACGACTGTTTGTCTCTTTATTTCCGATGACCGTTTTTTTCGGTCTCAAAATTTGCTTTTCTTCGTGACTGCGTTTATTAATGCCATTAAACGCCTGAAATTTCTGTCCTTTTTCAGATTTTTAAGGTCCTGCTGATCAACGGTGCACGTCGTAATCTTTCAGGCATCAAAATCCGGATTCAATCCAAATCCGCATGTAGATCTGATACCGACTCTTGCCCGGTCAGTGTCGTTCAACGGTAATCTTTCTTTCGGTTTCTCCGGTTTTTTCGATCGTTATCTTTACAGTGTTTTCGGGAAGCGCATAGGGGATTTTTTCACTCCACTCGACAGCTTTGACAGCTTCCGGATTTTCCGCAAAATCGTAAAATCCGGTAGAGTAAAGATCGTCTTCGTCGCTTATCCTGTATGCATCGACATGATAAAGCACAGTTTTTCCGTTTTTTCTGTATTCGTTTATTATTGAATACGAGGGACTGCAAACCTCGGCGTCCGGACAGAGTTCTTTGCCCATCCCCCTTACAAAAGCGGTTTTGCCGGCTCCGAGATCTCCGTAAAACGCCACAAAAGCCCCCTTTTCCAGTCCTTTGGCAAACTTTCTTCCTTCTTCTTCTGTTTCCTTACAGGATCTGGTTACTATTTCGGTTACAGTCATGACCTCCACCGCCTTACTGAAAACTTTCTTTCTTCTTAATTTTACATTATATCATATTTTTCAGAAAATTCAAAGACTTTTTTTGAATTTTTTCGGATTTTTATAATTTTTTGTAAAATCGCAAAAATTGCTATTTACTTTTCGCATTTTAAGTGATATACTGTATAAGAAATTTACCTGCCCGTAGCTCAGCTGGATAGAGCACAAGCCTCCGACGCTTGGTGTCAGCGGTTCAAATCCGCTCGGGCAGGCCATTTTTTTATTTACTTGTCCGCATTATTTCAGAATGCAATAAAAGAAATGCGACATTAGCAAGTAAGAACTATAAAAAAATATCAAAAAACCAGTCTTATTTTGAAGTGACACCAAAAGTTCAAACACTTCCGGGAGTGCATTTCATCAAAGAAAAGGACTGGTTTTTAATATTTTCACGGGACTTTTTTTCGGAAATACATTTTGAAGAAAGCCCGATTTTTTGTCAAATCTGACGGTTTTTCAATGCAGAAGGCTGCAAGCGTCAGACATTTGCAAGCGCCTGTTTTATGTCCTCGATAATGTCCTCTTTATCCTCAATTCCGACCGAAAATCTGATAAGGTCGGGACCTACGCCGCAGTTTACAAGCTGCTCATCCGTCAGCTGTCTGTGCGTAGTTGAGGCAGGATGAAGAACGCAGGTTCTTGCGTCTGCTACATGTGTGACAACCGCCGCAAGTTTAAGAGAATCCATAAACTTCGTTGCCGCAGCTCTTCCGCCTTTTATGCCAAAGCATATTACGCCGCAGGTTCCGTCCGGCATATATTTCTTTGCCAGATCATAATATTTGCTCGACGGAAGCGACGGATAATTTATCCAGGTTATCTTTTCGTTGCTTTCAAGGAATTTTGCTACTGCAAGGGCGTTTTCGCAGTGACGGGGTACCCTCAGATGGAGAGTTTCAAGTCCGAGATTGAGCAGAAACGCATTCTGCGGAGACTGCATCGATCCGAGATCTCTCATCAGCTGTACGACGCACTTTGTTATGTATGCGCTTTTTCCGAAACTTTCTGTATATGTTATACCGTGATATGAATCGTCCGGCGTTGTAAGTCCGGGGAATCTTTCGGCGTTTGCCTTCCAGTCGAAGTTTCCGCTGTCTACAACAACTCCGCCGAGTGCGCAGGCGTGTCCGTCCATGTATTTGGTTGTTGAATGCACAACTATGTCCGCTCCGAACTCAAAGGGTCTGAGATTTACCGGCGTCGGGAAGGTGTTATCCACTATCAGCGGTACTCCGTGCGAGTGAGCTATACGGGAGAATTTTTCAATATCCAGCACAATAAGCGAGGGATTTGAAAGAGTTTCCGCAAACACCGCTTTGGTGTTGGGTCTGAAGCATTTTTCTATTTCACTTTCATCTGCATCCGGATGTACGAACGTAAACTCTATTCCGAGCTTCTTCATTGTCACTGAAAAGAGGTTGAATGTGCCGCCGTAAATAGCTGACGCTGCCACGACATGATCGCCCGCCTCGCATATATTGAACACCGAGTAAAAGCTTGCTGCCTGTCCTGAGGAGGTCAGCATCGCCCCGACTCCTCCCTCAAGCTCGGCAATTTTCGCCGCTACGCTGTCGCAGGTCGGATTCTGGAGTCTGGTATAGAAATATCCGCTCTCCTTTAAGTCGAAAAGATTTCCCATCTGTTCCGACGACTCGTATTTAAAGGTCGTGCTCTGTATTATAGGCAGGACTCTCGGTTCTCCGTTCTTCGGCGTGTATCCCGCCTGTACGCATTTAGTTGAGAATTTCATATTCTTGTTCCTTTCATTTCAGTGTTTGAGTCCCGAACCGTCACGCAGTGTGACAATCCGGTTGAATGTTTTATCATATTTACTGTCTTTGCAGAAATATCCCGTTCTTACAAACTGGAACCTTTCTCCCACTTTCGCATCTGCCGCACATTTTTCGATCAGGCAGTCGTTAAGTGTAACTACAGATTCGGGGTTAAGGTAGTCATCGTACGTCTTTCCCTCGGGTATATCAGCTGTATTTTCAATGGTGAACAATTTATCGTAAAGCTTTACGGTGCATTTTTCCGCATCATCGGGACTGAGCCAATGTATCGTACCCTTGACCTTTCTTCCGTCTGCCGGATTACCGTTACCGGTTTCAAGGTCTGCCGTACAGCGAAGCTCGGTTACATTTCCGCTTTCATCCTTTATTATTTCATCGCAGCGGACGATATATGCGCTCATCAGTCTTACCTCGCCGCCCGGCTTGAGTCTGAAAAATTTAGGCACGGGATTTTCCATAAAATCGTCACGGTCCACAAATATCTCACGCGAAAAGGTAACCTTTCTCGTTCCGGCTTCCGGATCGGAAGGATTGTTTGTCATCTCAAAATATTCTTTTTTGCCTTCGGGATAGTTGGTTACAGTCACTTTGAGAGGGTTAAGTATAGCTGTTCTTCTCGGAGCGGTCAGGTTAAGCTCGTCGCGAAGACAAGCCTCAAGCTGTTCTACCGCCACAAGGCTGTTGGCCTTTGATACTCCGGTACGTCTGATAAACTCGAATATCGACTCCGGAGTATATCCCTTTCTCCTGAGTCCGCATATAGTGGGCATTCTCGGGTCGTCCCAGCCGTCGACAAGTCCGGTCTCGACCAGTTTCCGGAGATATCTTTTGCTCATTACAGTATAGCTGACGTTAAGTCTTGCAAACTCTCTCTGCACCGGTTTCTTTTCAAAGCCTATGTTATTTATAACCCAGTCGTACAGTACCCGGTGATTTTCAAATTCAAGTGAACAGAGCGAATAAGTTATCCCCTCAATAGCATCCTGAATCGGATGGGCATAATCGTAAAGCGGGTAAATACACCACTTGTCTCCCTGTCTGTGGTGAGACGCATGAAGTATACGGTATATTGCCGGATCCCGCATATTCATGTTGGGGGAGCTCATATCGATCTTTGCACGCAAAGTTTTGGCTCCGTCCGGAAATTCTCCGTTTTTCATTCTTTCGAAAAGGTCAAGGTTTTCCTCAACGCTTCTGTTTCTGTAAGGGCTTTCTTTTCCCGGCTCGGTAAGAGTACCTCTGTACTCCTTCATTTCCTCGGCACTGAGGTCGCAGACATACGCCTTGCCGTCCTTTATCAGCTTTACCGCATACTCGTAGCACTTGTCAAAATAGTCCGAACCGTAATACACTCCGCCGTTCGGATTTGCGCCCAGCCACATCAGATCCTCGTATATCGAATCGACATATTCGGTGTCCTCTTTTGCAGGGTTGGTGTCGTCATAACGGAGATTAAAAAGTCCGTTATACTTTTTTGCCGTCGTAAAGTTGATCCATATTGCTTTTGCCGAGCCTATATGCAGGTAACCGTTCGGCTCCGGGGGAAATCTCGTGTGTACCCCTTTATTAAGTCCGGCTTCTATCTCGCTGTCAATGAAATCATGTATGAAATTGGAACTTATCTCTTCCATTTTTATTCCTCCGCTTGTTTACATCCCGGTTGATCAGTCGCGATTTGCGAAAGCTCAGCCGCTCCCTTTGTTGTGTCTTATCTCTTACTATTCAGGTCAGATTTTTTCAGCGTACGCCATCAGCCTTGCCTTTACCCTTTCTTTGCCGAGCACCCGCATTACCTCGTACATATCCGGGCTGCTTGACCTTCCGGTTACCGCAAGACGTATAATTCCTGACACGTCCGCTACGTTTCCTTTATACTTTTCCGGATCGGCTTTATAAGCTTTCATATCGGATGTATAACCGAGTTTTTCGCCGATCTCCTTTATCTTTTCAAACCATGTCTGCTGATCGTCACCTGATTCGTACAGCTCCGAAAATTCCGTAAGTATGCGCTTTGCATCCTGCAAGTCGGTGTTTTCGGGAAGCATCTCGGTAACTTCAAAAAGACAGTCATAGAAAAATCCCATGTAAGCTTTGCACTCGCTCCACACACCGAAATCCTTTCTCGGCTTCTTTCCGCCTCTGCCTATCGACAGCGCTCTTACGGTGTAGTCCGGATCTTCTTTAAGGACCGAAGCGAAGTCCGGATCATATTCCTCCGCCCATCCGGTCAGCCCGTTGAAGATCTCCTCGGCGGTGTAACGTGAAAGCACATTTTTTGAAACGTCGTCAAGCTTTGCAAAATCGAAGAGGCATCCCGAACTGCTCATCTTACTTATGGAAAACGGAAAATCAGTATACTTTTTCTCAGGATTTGCTCTGTGCCACTCCTCATAATTGGAGTTAAGAAGAGTCATTACATACTCGCTGACGCATTCCGGCGCATAACCCATTTTTTTGTAGTCGTTCATATTTGCGCCCTTGTCTCTTTTGGACAGCTTTTTCTTGGCTCCGTCCTCAAGCTTCATAATCTGGGCGATATGCATATACTTCGGAGCTTTGAAACCGAGGTATCTGAAAAGCTGAAGGTGCTTGGGAAGTGACGGAAGCCACTCCTCGCCCCTTATGACGTGGGTTGTTCCCATAAGTCTGTCGTCGACTGCATGTGCAAAATGGTAGGTCGGGATTCCGTCGCTTTTCAGTAGCACGAAGTCCTCGTCGTTTTCCGGAACCGTAAGCTTTCCCTTGACAAGATCGGTAAAGGGATGCTTTTCGCTTGCATTACCGTCGCTTTTAATGCGCAGTACGAATTTTTCACCCTTTTCCAGACTTTGCTTTACGTCTTCGAGAGTAAACTGCCGTTGTTTGAGCATCATTTCTCTCTGGACTTCGGGATCGATATGTCTGTCTTTTTCCTTGACTACTGTTTTCATATCCTGTTTGCTGAGCTCTTCAAGCTCCTCATCGGTACTGAAACACGGATACGCCTTTCCCTCTGCCACAAGCTTTTTTGCAAAAACATGATAAATGTCCCTGCGCTTGCTCTGGTAGTAAGGTCCGTAATCGCCTTTTTCTCCGTCCGCAGTTGCACCCTCATCAAACTTTATGCCGTAGTATTCAAGTGTTTCGATCAGACTTGCGGCGGCGCCCTCTACTTCACGCTTTGCGTCGGTGTCCTCTATTCTGAGAATAAATACGCCTCCGCTCTGATGTGCAAGTCTTTCACCTACCGTCGACGGAAAAAGTCCGCCGAAATGCAGAAATCCTGTCGGACTGGGGGCAAATCTTGTTACCTTTGCGCCCTCCGGCAGCTTTCTGTCGGGGTAACGTCTGAACATGTCATCCGGCGTTTCCTTTACCTCCGGGAAAAGAAGGTCGGCAAGCTGACCGCACTGTCCTGCGTCTTCGAAATCAAAATATTTTTTTAAGCTGTCCATTCTCATTCCTCCGTACCGACCGCCGATTTCTTCTTGTTTCCTATTTAAGAATCAACTGCAAGGCAGTCTGTGCTTTTTTGTATCGGCCTGATGTTTCAGGCTTTGTCATTTTTATTCTGTATTTGCGGTTTCTCTTTCAGCTACACAGCTGATCAGATTATGGTGTCATCAAGTAATACCGCATGTCCGGCTTTTGTTATTATATTCTGACGAAAATAATTTGCAGATTTTCGCTTCGTCTGAAAATAACATTTAATGTCCTTCTCTCTTCTGTCATCTTGACTTATGAGAAAAACGTATGACACGCTTACGGTTTAACACTCAGCCGTAAGTGCTGTGCTGATTTCTTCCGCACTTCCGAAAATATAACTTGCTCCGCTTGCGCGAAGCTGTTCTTCATAACCGAAACCGTAAGTCACTCCTGCCGCCTTTATACCGTTTTCGACAGCGCCGTTTATATCAAAAACCGTGTCCCCGATCATCAGCGTTGTATCTTTTCCGCACTTTTCCTTCTCGATTATTTTGGCTATTATATCCTTTTTTTCAACAAATTTTCCATCCATACTGCTGCCGCAGATATAGTCAAAGTACTGCTTTATTCCGAAATGCTCCGCTATTCTGACCGCAAACACCTCCGGTTTTGACGTAGCCATGTATATTTTAATTCCGGAGTTACGCAAAGCCTCGAGCATTTCCTTTATGCCGGGGTAAAGAATATTTTCGTATATACCTTTTTCCGCATAGTACTCACGGTAGTGATCCACCGCCTGACGTGCCTGCTGTGCATCAAGCCCGAAATACTTCATATAGGAATCGGCAAGAGGCGGACCGATAAAAGGTCTTAACTCCTCCCTTGACGGCACTTTCTTATCCGGATAGTACCGCATTGAGTGTATTATGGAATTTGTTATTCCGCAGTACGGATCTGTAAGCGTTCCGTCAAGATCAAACATTACGTTTCTGAAAAGCATTGGTTTTTCCTTTCGGGAGTTTTTTGACAATTTGTCAGATAAGGATGTTATCATAAAAATCCGACAGTAATCCCACACGGGACACTTCTTTTTCTCTTTCAATCACAGCAGGTCAAGAAGAAGCGCCATCACCGGCATTGTCGCAAGCGAAAGCACAGTACTTACCGAAACAAATTTTGAAGCACAGGCGGTATCGCTTCCGAATTTTTCGGCATACATACTTGTTATTGACGCAACGGGCGCCGAAGCGCAGATAAGTACCACGGTAAACGCCGTCGGATCGTAAAATCCGATGATCTTGCAAAGGTAAAGCATTCCGAACGCCAGAGCCGGAAGAGCAAGAAGCCTCAGAACCAGAGCCGGATACAGATACCTGTCGGAAAAAATTCCTTTGACCTTGACATCGGCAAGACGCATTCCTATTATCATCATCGACATCGGCGCAACGGTATTTTTCAGCATTTCAAGCGCCTCGTAAATAAAATCTCCCGCAAAAGCCGGCAGAATGCTGTAAAAATCGGTAACGAATATAAGAACACCTATTGCCGTCGGCACAGTCGCCGCATTGACAAACATTTTTCTCGGCGAAATATACGATCTGTCTTCGGCATACATCATAGCTCCTACCGACCAGCAGAAAAAGTTAAAGGCAACAATGTAAACGGAAGCATATATCGCTGCTTCCTCGCCCAGAACCATCGATATAAGCGGTATGCCCATGTAACCGGCATTTGCGAAAACTATTCCGAAACGGTAAATTTTTCTCTTTTCCTTCTCTGCCTTTCTGAAAAACAGCGGACATACAAGCAAAAACACGATATGTACGGCAAAGCTGAGTACAAGAACAATTCCGGCGGTTTTCAGCACTTCCATATCCCTCGGTCTGAAAAAACCGATTATTATCATTGCCGGCTGGGTTATGTAAAGTATGGTATTTGAAAAGCCAAGCGGCAATCTGTCATCCGCAAATTTCAGTTTACGCATTACAAATCCGGGTATGATCATCAGAAACAGAAGCAGTACCGCCCGAAACAAACTACCGAACATAATTTACCTCTCCGAGATACACAAAAATAAACAGCCATAGGAAAAAGATTTATACAACGTCTTTTCTCCCTGTTAAGACCTGAAAATTCAGTCCTCGCTGTAAAAGAAAAGTCTTGCGGCAAAATAAAGCGACAAAACAAGACCGGAAAATACCATAACCGTGTCACGTATGTCTATCGGTCCGGATGTCATCAGCATTACCAGCCTTCCGATTCCAAGTCCCAGACCGCAGACTGTTGCGGCAGAAGCTGTGGCAAGTCTTACTCGGATTCCGTTTCCGTACAGACGGAAATGTATTTCATACACGGTTGCGAGAAGAAACAGTATAAGCATAATCCTTTCGGTTATAAAATACTCTGACGACAGCGGAAATTCCTGACTGAAATAGCTGAAAACCGAGCTGAATACAAACCAGGATATTCCCGCCGTTCCCATCACGAGATGCAGACGGCTTCCCTGTTTTTTACAGGTATCGGTGAATTCGGGTATGAAGTACAGCGCCAGCAGAAATACCGTTGCTTTCATTATGACCGAAAAAAACATCGAAATTCCGGATTTATGTGCTGTTGTCAGAGTGACAACTATATCGACCATTCCCTGGAGCGCAAGAACAAGAGCGGTTAAATACCTTATCACCTTTACCGCAAGGCAATCGACTTTGTAATAATCTCCGCACCTGTAACTTTCCGGAAAATCGCCCTCAGCCGCCGTTTCCTTCGGGACTATTGCAAAGCACAGCAGTATAACCGCAAGCGGAAACACGACCGCACTTAAAAGCATAAGAGTGCCGAACACGCTTCCGTTTTTGAAAAGAGCGGTCTCCTTCTCAAAATAAAGCGACAGCCCGACCGAAGAAATCACTGCAGTTATGAGGGCAAAAACTCCTGCGGTTAACCTAACCGCCCTCTTTCGCAGATAATATTTTTCAAGACCTTTTTCTTTCATACAAAGGACACCTTTCCTGTTTTCGGGACCGGAATTCTGCTGCCGCAAACATTCCGGGAAATCTATTCGTTTTATTATATACCATTTCCCGTTTTTTTTCAAGAGTTTTCCGGAATTTCAGGAAAAATTATTGCAAACATTTCTTTAAAAAACACTTTGCAAAGCGAAAAGCGCATATTAAAGCTCACACAAGGCAGTTTCCGGAAAGTTTTTCTGTTGACATTTCAGATTTCGTGTAGTATAATATTTTCGTAATATTATCCGGTAGGAAAGGAACTTCAAAATGGCTGAAATAATTAGCAAAGGTGTTTTTCTGAAAAACGGAACGGAAGTTCTGGAAAACTGCGACACTGACAAAAACGTCGCAAGGAAAAACACTATATCTTACGGCATTCTCTCCGCTCACAACACAAGCGGAAACGACTCTGAAATGAAAATCAAATTTGATGCCCTGGCATCTCATGACATTACATACGTCGGAATAATCCAGACCGCACGTGCAAGCGGTCTTAAGGAATTTCCCGTTCCGTATGTCCTTACCAACTGCCACAACAGCCTTTGCGCAGTAGGCGGAACCATAAACGAAGACGACCATATGTTCGGGCTTTCTGCGGCAAAAAAATACGGCGGTATTTATGTTCCCGCCCACCAGGCCGTAATACACTCGTTTATGCGTGAAATGATGAGCGGATGCGGAAAAATGATTCTCGGTTCCGACAGCCACACAAGATACGGTGCTCTCGGTACCATGGCTATCGGAGAGGGCGGTCCTGAGCTTGTAAAACAGCTTCTGAGCAAAACTTACGACATTCCCGCTCCCGAAGTCATCTGTGTTTATCTTACCGGAAGCGTTCGTCCCGGAGTCGGTCCGCAGGACGTCGCACTCGAACTTATCAGCGCAGTTTTCAAAAGCGGATTTGTCAAAAACAAGATTCTCGAATTCGTAGGCGACGGAATTTCATCTCTTCCCATCGAGTTCAGAAACGGCATAGACGTAATGACCACAGAAACCACCTGCCTTTCCTCCGTTTGGGTGACGGATGAGGAAACACACCGTTACTTTATAAACCACGGACGCGAGCAGGACTACAAAAAACTTGCCCCCGGCGATATAGCTTACTACGACGGAATGGTAAAAATCGACCTTTCAAAAGTCACCTGCAACATCGCCCTTCCCTCACATCCGTCAAACGTTTACTCAATTGAAGAGCTCTGCGAAAACGCAGACATTATTCTCAAAGAATACGACCTTCTTGACAAACTCGGGAAAGACGGAAAGATTCACTGCGATCAGGGCATTATCGCAGGATGCGCGGGAGGTACATACGATAACCTCACCGCAGCCGCCGACATACTGAAAAACCGCTCGATCGGCAACGGCGCATTTGCGCTCTCGGCTTACCCCGCTTCACAGCCGGTATACCTCGAGCTTATCAGAAACGGATTTGCCGCTGAGCTGATGAAAGCCGGTGTCACAATGAAAACCGCTTTCTGCGGTCCCTGCTTCGGAGCCGGCGATGTCCCCGCAAACGGAGCACTCAGCATACGTCACTCGACAAGAAATTTCCCGAACAGAGAGGGATCAAAACCCGGTCAGGGACAAAAGGCTTCCGTTGCGCTTATGGACGCACGTTCCATCGCCGCCACAGCTCTTGCCGGCGGAGTTCTTACCCCTGCAACCTCGCTTGACGTCAGCTATTCCGCCTCGGAATACAAATTCGACAAAACGGTTTACGAAAACCGTCTCTATCAGGGATTCGGTAAAGCGGATCCGGATGCCGAGCTCGTTCTCGGTCCCAATATCAAGGACTGGCCGGTTATGCCCGAACTCTCGTCTGACCTTGTTCTCGGCGTTGCCTCGGTAATTCTCGATCCGGTTACAACAACAGATGAGCTTATTCCGTCCGGAGAAACGTCCTCCTACCGTTCCAACCCCGAAGCACTTTCCGAATTTGCCCTGTCAAGAAAAGATCCGATGTACGTTAAAAGAGCGAAAGATATAAGGGCACTGCGCAGTGACAAGTCCTCCGAAAAGATTTCCGCATTCTACTCGGCAGTAAAAGCCGCCGGATACAAAGATCCGGAAAATGCGGTTGTGGGTTCTGTCATTTACGCAGTAAAACCCGGTGACGGTTCTGCAAGAGAGCAGGCGGCGTCGTGCCAGAAGGTTCTCGGAGGAATGGCTAACATTGCAAAAGAATACGCAACCAAGCGTTACCGTTCAAACCTTATAAACTGGGGTATGCTCCCGTTTACCTTTGACGGCGATCCCAACACTTTACCTTTCGGAACCGGTGATTTTATATGGGTTCCCGGCATAGCTGAAGCTGTAAAATCAGGCAAACAGCAAATCAGCGCTTTTGTGTTCCGTGACGGAAATCTGAAAGAAATCACGCTTTCGCTTCCTTCTCTTACGGAAGACGAAAAAACCATAATCCTCAGCGGTTGCCTTATCAATTACTACAAACTTTCAATGAAATGATTTTGTAAACAACGTTTCTGACCGCACCGTAATAAATTTCCGGGTGCGGTCTTTGACATAATTCGCTGATGCGGGAAAGGAAAAAGTCATGTTTGTAAAAAATAACAGAATAAGCGAGTCGGTTTTACCGTCGGGTGTAAAAAGAAAGATCAAGGGATACTTAGACGACCTTATGGTCTGTGAGCTTACCTGGCAGAAAGGTATGCGCGGTGAGCTGCATTCACATGAACACAGACAGTGCGGATATATTCTCAGCGGTTCATTTGAGGCAACCGTCGGAGAAAAAACTGAGATTCTGCGTGCAGGAGACTGCTTTTACACCGAAAAAAACGAACCGCATTCCCTTGTTTGTCTTGAAGACAATTCGGTAATGCTGGATATTTTCACGCCTCTGAGAAAAGATTTTCTTCACTGAACGGAAAGGAGCGCTATATGAAAACTTCTGTTTCGAGTTACAGTTATCTGAAATTCATGAAAAAAAACGGCGCAGATTTATTTAAGGTTTGTGAGCTTGCCGAGGAAACAGGTTTTGAGGGTATTGAATTCACAAGGCTTTATGAAAACGGTCACACCTTCGATGAAACCCGTAAACTCGCTTCCGACTTAAAAACTCACTGCGACAGCATTGGTCTTCCGATAGTTGCGTATGCTGTCGGTGCAAACTTTTTATGTGAAGATCCGGCGGCGGAAGCTGAAAAAATAAAACGCGACGCCGACATCGCAGCAGTGCTCGGCGCTCCCGTTCTTCGCCATGACGTATGCTATGCACTTCCGAAAAAGCACCTGTATTCCTACCGTGACGCCGCAAATGATATGGCTCCTTACATAAGAGACGTTGCGGAGTACGCCATGAAACTCGGAGTCAGAACCTGTACTGAAAATCACGGCTACATTTTCCAGAGTCCCGAAAGAGTGGAGAAACTCATGCTCACCGTAAATCATCCGAACTACGGTTGGCTTTGCGACATCGGAAACTTTTTGTGCGCCGATGCCGATCCGGCAAAAGCCGTTACGGTAGCAAAGGATTATGTTTTCCATGCACACGTAAAGGACTTTCTTTTCAAAAGCGGACAGGTTGAGCGCCCCACAGGATTTTTCGGCACTTCAGGCGGAAATCACCTGCGTGGCACAATACTCGGTCACGGAGTCGTACCGGTCAGAAACTGCCTGAGTATTCTGAAAAACTCGGGATATGACGGATACGTTTCGCTTGAATTCGAGGGACCGGAAGACAACCTTGACGCAATAAGCGCAAGCTATGCGTTTCTGAGAAAAACTCTGTCTGAAATATAACAGGTCAGATAAAACCTATTTGCACTGAACCTCTGATTATCCTTAAATTCAGTACAGGTTATATATGCCAAAAACGGTCTATCTCTGATATCAAACAAAATTTCCCGCTTCTTGTTTGAATTTTACCAGCGGGGATATTTCCGGAGTAAGAATTTTTCAGCCGGTGTACATTATTTTCAGAGTCAGTATTTTTCAGACGTTGCAGAGCATTTCCAAAGTCAGATTTTTCAGACATTGTACAACATTTCCGGAGTCAGATTTTTCAGACGTTGTACATCATTTCCGGAGTCAGGATTTATTCTCAGGATGTATATTCAGGTAAATTTAAATTTTCCAAACTTTTGTGACACATAGAGAATTTGCGCTACTGAAAAACAAAAATTGCGCACAAACAGAATTTCGGGAATTCAAAGAACCATTACCTTATTCAAAAGCGATGAATATCCTTATACACTGCACACAGTCAACTTTTAAAATTAAGTGAGGAAAAAATATGAAAACCGTTCGGTCAATTATCGACTCGTTTGTCTGGGATCACCTTGAATACTTCACCGACCTGGTATACAAAGGCGGAAAAGATACTGTTTTTATGGACATAAGAGTTCTTGACGATCCGGAAAAATTCGTTTGCGGTGCTCTTACCGGGGCAGGAGCTGCACTTTACGTACACTACTGTCAGAAAGGTGATAAAAGAAGCGAAACAGCGCTTGAGCGTCTGCGCACTTTTTTCTCGTATACAGCGGAAACCGAGATAAAGACCTGGGGAAAACTCAGCACGCTGAAAGCTCTTGTCACACTTAAACGCGCCGGTCTTCTTGAAAATATCGATGCCGGAATACTTGAAACCCTCAGAGTAAAAACCGACTACTCAGACTTTTTCGACAAGGAAACTCTGAGGTTAAAAGGTGCGCCGACTAACTATCTTCAGGTCGCTATGAGCTGTGCAGGACTGCGTCACATCCTCGGCTGGGAAGACGAAAGATACTGTAAGCTGATCGCGGACAAACTAATGTCAGTCATGAGTCAGTCTTCCTCGGAGGGTTGGATGGATGAACAGCCGCCGTACGGAAGATTTGACAGATATTCACTTCTCATCAGCTCGGAAATGTCGGACAGCATGCAGAATCTCGGACTTGACTATCCGCAGTCTTTGGCAGATAATCTGAAAAAAGCCTCTGATTTTGCACTGTTTACCGCAAACAGCCGCGGCGACGGTATAAATTTCGGCAGAAGTCTTTCCTGTCACGGTGACTGCGCAACTGCGGAAATATTAGCGTCAGCTCTTTCCAGAAATCTTATTGATCCAAAAGACATACCGCTGGCAGTCAGCTACACAGTTAAAATTCTCGAAAAAACCCTCAGCTTCTGGTACGACGCTGAGCGGAAATCCTTCAACATTTGGTGGGACGGAAGAAGTACAAACAGATACCGTCAGGTTCACAGAGTACTTGAAGTCAACCTCGACATGTCAATGCACCTGATTTCCACACTCAATAATTTCACCGTTGCCGGACTTGATAATTACAGTTCCGAAACCGTTTTGCCTTCACCCGAAAACTGGATTTGCCGTGAAATTCCTTTTGAAAAACACGACGGGTGCAAATATTCGCTCTATACCCTTCGCTACCGCGATATTTGCGCTATGCTTCCGCTCACAGGTCTCGGTAATAATTTCAGAAATGCCGCCTACATGCCTTATCCCGCTGTCTGCAACCTTCTTGAAGGCGCTCCGGAAGCCAAAATGCCCTTCCTTATTCCCGAATACCAGCTTAAAAACGGCAAAAAAGCCCGTCCCATTCAGTTCTTTACCGACAGTTATGCTATGAAAACACCGAACGGAGTTAAAATAACCGCCAAAGGTAACCTTTGCTCCGTCGACGGCAACATCCCGGAAAAGCTTGATCAGACTTTCGTCGCTGAATACCTTTTCGAAAACGATGTGATAGAAGCTGTTTTCACGGTAAACTCAGAAATTGAATCGGTTTCCATGGTGACCGGGGTTCACTCCGCATCAGATCAGATAACCGCGGTAGGCTTTGAGAGCTTAACAGAAATAAAGACAGACGGAGAATACGATTTTATGACACCTCACGGTCCGATAGTCCGTGCATGCCTTTGTACCGGAAAGTCCGGTAAAGTCGGATACAAAGTAAGCATAAAATAATTTGACTTAATTTAAGAGCAGAATAAAATTCATACCACCACCACTATTGCCCGACTCCGGTAAAAGTATTAAACGGATATTTTCTTGTCGTAATGAAGGATAATCCGTTGCTTCGTCAGTAAACCGGATCCGAGTTTTAAAAAGCATTTTGGCATCAACATTTCTTTTAACTTTTCGGATAATTTCAAATAATTTTAACAGATTAACACTTACGATCGCACCCGTAACCAAAAAATCCGGCTTTTTCTTGGCCGGATTTTTGTTTTATTAAATCACCCTGCGTCTTTGAGTGATTATAAATTTTCAGTTACAGGAGATAATTATCGTTCAGAAGTAATATTATATTATTTAATTCTTATCTGACATATTATCGTTTCCAATCGCACCTGTAACCGTGGAATTTCTGCTTATTCTAAGCCGGATTGTTTTTAATAAAATCATTACAAATGACTGAAAGTGAATTTTTTCAAAAAGTTCATTAATCCTATTGACAATTTCGTTCTTTGGAGATATAATATATATCGATAGTTGTAGATATATCGATATAGTGCGATTCAAGAGGTAAAAATGGGGGATTATAATAAAGAAGTAAAACTTTTCAAGGCTCTGGCTGACGAAAACAGGCTGAGCGTTCTGAACATTTTGAAAAACGGCGAGATTTGCGCCTGCCGACTGCTGCAAAAGCTGAATATAAGCCAGTCCACTCTTTCACACCACATGAAAATACTGTGTGACGCCGGAATAGTAAACGCAAGAAAAGACGGAATATGGAGGCATTATTCTGTTTCACCGGATTTTTTGTCAGAGCTCGGAAAAGCTGTCAGAAGCTTCACCCCCGAAGAAAAAGCTCCGGAAAGTGAGCCTTGCTCCTGCCAAAAATAATGACAGCTTTTGTTTTTTAGCTGCAATTCAGTTGAGTAAATACAGAAACAAAAAAGCCGATCTTTTTCCATTTACGGCATTATTTTTCAATTTAAGTTCGGCTGACTGCCAGTGAAAACCGACAAAATCGGTTTAAAAATCCGCTCTTTCAGGATAAAAATATATTTCATTTTCACTACGCACCATAAACAAAAGACAAGGTCAGTTAGAGCTGCTCTTGTCTTTTTATTTTATAAATTGTTACACGTTTTCTTTGATTTTACAGAATTATCTCACACCGTTTTTGTTTTTAAGAAATAAAGCTGATTCCGATTCGGTTTATTAAGAAAGAACTGCACAGATCGAAAACCGAACACAAAAACAGAGAGTTATATTGTTTGCTGAAACGTGAAGGTTGTTTTTCAGACACCGAGAGCTTCGGTGAAGTCTTTGTACATATAAAGGGAACCGAGGCATATTAGAGGAATACCGGCTTCCGCACTGACTTTCTTTGCCGTGAGCACGCCTTCTTTAAAGCTATCATAATACGACGCTTTTACTCCGTACCCGGAGTAAACAAGAGAAAGGCTTTCTGCATCAAGAGATCTGACGTTGTCCGGTTTTACGCAAAACACCTCACAAGCTATCTCCGAGAGAAGCTTTGCCATTACCCTGTACTCTTTGTCCGCCATTACACCGGTCAGAAGATTTACTTTTTTGTCACCGAAATACGCTTTTACAGTTCTTACGGCTTCGGTAACTCCTTCCGGATTGTGCGATCCGTCGTATATTATAAGCGGATCTTCCGACAGCTTTTCAAATCTTGCATGCCATACCGTTTCAAAAAGACCTTTTCTTACCGAATCATCGCTTATTTTGTATCCGAGTTTTCTGAGAACCTTGACTGTTTCAAGCACTTTGGCGGCGTTTTCAGGTTGATACAGCCCGAGAAGGTTGAGTTTCAGACCTTTCATTTCACCGTAATCAAATTCGCTTCCGCTCAGATCCGCCTTTGTCACATTCAGTTTTCCGTAATCGACCTGACTTAACTGAGACCCAAGCCTTATTGCCTTTTCTTCTATTACCTTTACTGCACCGCTGTTTTCAGTATGCAGTCCGCATACTACCGGACGTCCCGGTTTTATTATACCGGCTTTTTCCGCCGCTATTTTTTCAAGTGTGTCACCGAGATATTCGGTGTGATCCATTGCCACACCGGTTATAAGCGAAACTTCGGTATTTTTTATCACGTTAGTGGAGTCAAGTCTTCCGCCCATTCCGACCTCAAGTATAACTATGTCGCACTTTTCTCTTTCAAAATACCTGAACGCTATTCCGGTTATAAGCTCAAATTCAGTGGGACTTTCTTTCATACTGTCAGCAAAGACCTTGACTTCCGAGGTAATTTCAGCCAGATCTTTATCAGAGATACTTACTCCGGAAACCGCCATTCTCTCATTGAAATGCTTCACATACGGAGAGGTAAACAGTCCGGTTTTGTATCCGGCGTTTCTCAGAATGCTTTCAAGCATGGCACAGCTTGAGCCTTTTCCGTTTGTACCGGTAACATGTATGAACTTCAGCTTATCCTGAGGATTACCCATTTTTTCGCAAAGCTCGGTAATTCTTTCAAGCCCCGGAACAGAGCCTTTCCAGCTTACCGAATGTATGTAGCTGATCGCCTCACTGTACGTCAATTTTACCATCTCCCTCTCTGACAGCAGGCTTCGGTTTTTTCCCGCCGGCGAGCATTCTGTTTATTTCCCTCTGTGTGAATTTGTTGCTGAGAATAGCTATAAAAACTATCAGTTCAAATATCACCATAGGTATGCAGGTTAACGCACGCTGTCCCATAAGCGCGAAAAATCCGTTTTTGGCGCCGAAAAATACTGCCAGTCCGATTGTTTTTAAAATTATATTACCGATTATGTGTGCAGAAATATCGCAAACAATAAGCGAAACAGGGGAGAATCTGTTCTTGAAAAACATGGATATAATTCCGGATGTTAATCCGAGTGACGCCATTCCCAGCGTAATGATCGGATTGACGCTGTAACCCATAACAAGACATCCGCAAAGATCGGCACAGACTCCGACTACAATTCCGACAGCCGGACCCATCATAATGCCTGAAAGAATTACCGGAAGATTTTCATAGCTTATTCGCAGCTCAGTTCCGATGTTGATGGCATAGACCTTACCCGTAACACTGATTGCTACAAGCAGTGCCGCAAAAACCATCGCGTACAGATTTCCGAAAATTCCGAGAGTTTTGTTTGTTTTTTTCATAAAAAATACACCTCCTGTTCCTCGCATTCAAAGCATAAGGAGAAACAGCAGGCGCAAAAGCCGTGTGCCCACTGAGGGCACAGCATATTTGTTTACAGCTTATCTGAAGCGGGATGCAAAACCCGAACCGCAAGGCATCGCCCTTTCGTTTGACGGTCAACTCCCCGTTCCGTCAACACTTAACGCTCAGGTTTTTACTCTTCTTTTTTCATTGATTATACACCCTTTTTCTGTGTTTGTCAATAGTAAGACGAGAATTTTTCC
Organism: uncultured Clostridia bacterium; assembly: GCA_944391815.1. Lineage (GTDB taxonomy): Bacteria > Bacillota > Clostridia > Oscillospirales > CAG-272 > SIG673. The sequence goes on from CALXUV010000036.1 coordinate 106,826, forward strand.
GAATTTCTTTTTTTAGTGAGATTCAAGAAGTCAGAACACCGCGGGACTAAAACACAGTCATTCATTATAAGTATAGATAAAAAAATGGCAATGCTAAGGAAATAACTGTTTACTTTTCCGATAGATAAAATTAATAACCGAAGCTCTGAAAAAAATGATTTTCCTTTTTCGGACAAAATAAAAAACGAAACAACCCTTGGCAAAAGATAACTGTTTTCTTTATTTACAATCGGGAATGAATAAAAAAATACTAAAATACCGTTTTTTTCCGAAAAGACTGAAAAGCAAATCAACGCAGTTTGAATATTAAAATTTTCTTTGAAGACAGAATTGAAAATTAAGTACAACTCAGAAGTAAAATTTAGTTTTTTAATGGCAAAAAAGCTGAGTTTATAAACAAAACCCCTGATTTCAACCGGTTGGGGCAGTAAAAATCAAGGGTGTGAGTGTTATGCTATAATAAGAACTGTTTGCGTCAGCCCGTCAATCGAGCTTTATATCCGTTTTTATATCATTTTCGGCACAAAGTGACATGATATACTGCGTTGCCGCTCTTCCTGAAAATCCGCCGTGCTTAACAGCGAAGGCATTGGCTCCGGCAATAAGTGTATTTTTATCTGTTTCCGGGAAATGCTTTTCCGCAAGAAACATCACTATATCCATAAACTCCTGCTTGTCCGGCTTTGCGTAGTATATCTGCAGTCCGAATCTTTCGGAAAGAGATACCTTTTCATTTGTGGTCTCTTCTCTGTGGATATCGCCTCCGCCCTCTCTGTCGGCAAAGGTTTCGGTTACGAGATGACGGCGGTTGGATGTCGCATATATAAGTATGTTATCCGGTTTTTCCGCGACACCGCCTTCTATTATTGCTTTCAGGTATTTGTATTCCGTTTCGAAGTTTTCAAACGAAAGATCGTCGAGCAGAATTATGAATTTCTGCTTTTTTTTGCTGAGCTGAGCAATTATTCCGCTGAGCTTTACGAACTGGTGCTTTTGCACTCCTACTATTCTCAGCCCCTTTTTCTCATATTCAGAAAGAAGCGCTTTGACCGCAGTTGATTTACCCGTTCCGCTGTCACCGTAAAGCAAAACATTGTTGGCAGGTTTGCCTTTAAGAAATGCTTCGGTGTTTGACATCAGCTGACGTTTCTGTCTTTCATATCCGCAAATTTTACTGAATGTCGCTTCTGAATAACGGCTCACCGGAGTAAGCGCTCCGTCCTCTCCGATAATAAATCCTCTGTAAAGAGCAAAAATCCCGGTCCCGCAGCTTCCGTAAAACCCGGAAATGACTTTAAGAAGTTTTGATTCGCTGTCGCAGGCTCTAAGCTTGCCGCAAAGCTCCATAATCTTCTTTCCGGCACGACTGTCCTCACTTTTTTTATCAGCTCCTGCCGGAATATATTCTTCTGTGTCCGGATTTCTGAAAATTTTCAGCAGTACCGCCGCATCGCTTAGCGCATATCTGTCAATTGAACAGACGCTTTTACCTCCGCGTTTTTCGCAGGCTCTTGCGTACTCATTTTCACCGCATATCAGCTTGAAAGTCACATAATTCTGCCTTAGATCTCCCCGCAGTCCGTATTTTTCCGCCGTACTTATCATTTTCAGCAAAAGTTTATCGTCCGTTTTGCCTTCCGCTATTTTTTCTATTTCTCCGTCTTCCGAAAGCAGTAACATTTTTGTCTCTCCGTTTTTCTGTTTTATTTTTCCTGTTTTTTGTTATTATATGTTTTAATTACATTCGGCTTTTATTATTAATCATCCGTAAAACCTGTGTTGTCATCAAAACAAGGTCTGAATTTAATGATCCGGTTTCCTTAACATCCGCTTTTAATCATCGTCATTTGGCAGTTTTTCTCTGTTATCGCTCTTTTTTATAAGCCCAGGGATCCTGACCATCTCAAAAAGATCCTTTACGCCGACAACATCGGCAATTTTATCTCCGATTTTCTTTTTGACCGAACCCGGAACTGCGATTTTGTTAAATCCGAGACGTCTCGCCTCACTTATTCTCTGCTCGCTTCCCGACACAGATCTGCACTCTCCTGCAAGTCCGATCTCTCCGAAACAGATAAAGTTTTCCGGAATTATCCTGTCAAGAAGTCCTGAAATAAGCGCAAGACACACCGCCATATCAGACGCCGGCTCGCTGAGATTCAGTCCTCCCGTGACATTCAGATAGACATCGCTCTGTGAAAAACGAAGTCCCAGTCTCTTTTCAAGCACTGCAAGCAGTAGGCACATACGGTTGTAATCAACGCCGTTTGCCGCTCTTTTGGGCGAAGGATAAACGGTCGGCGTTACAAGCGCCTGAATTTCAGTTACAATCGTACGGCTTCCTTCCATCACACACACCGCGCAGCTTCCCGGGACATTTTCCGGTCTTTCCTTCATCATCGCCTCTGAAGGATTCAGCACCTGCATAAGTCCCCTTTCCGTCATCTCAAAAACGCCTATTTCGTTCGTTGAACCGTATCTGTTCTTGACCGCCCTGATTATACGGTAAGCGTGCTGCTTTTCACCCTCAAAGTACAGAACCGCATCTACCATGTGTTCAAGCACCTTCGGTCCGGCTATGCCGCCCTCCTTGTTTACATGCCCGACAAGTATAACTGAAAATCCTTCGCTTTTGGCTTTGTTGATGAACAGCATCGCCGATTCCCTGACCTGACTTACACTGCCCGGGAAAGACGACGTACTTTGCCCCGACCAGATTGTCTGTATAGAATCGATTATAACAATTTCGGGATTTGTTTCGTCTATTTCTTCAATTATATTCTCTGCACTTGTTTCGTTAAGGACGTAAAGACTTTCGGCTTCAATTCCAAGTCTGTCAGCTCTCATTTTCAGCTGCGATCCGGACTCCTCTCCCGAAACGTAAAGCACCCTTCTTTCTCTGCCGACATTTCCGCATATCTGCATCAGGAGTGTCGATTTACCTATTCCGGGTTCGCCCGACAGAAGAAGTGCGCTTCCGTTTACAATTCCGCCGCCTATTACACGGTCAAATTCCTCCATACCGCTTCCTACCCGTATGTATTCCGGGGTTTCGAGCTCGCGCATTTTCACGCCCCTTTGGCGGTTTATTCCGCTAAGCGGTGATTTGCTACTTTGTTTTGAAGCAGTCAACACCGTTTCCTCAAATGTATTGTACTCGCCGCATGACGGACATTTTCCGTACCATTTTCCGCTCTGGTACCCGCACTGCAAGCATCGGTAAACCGTTTTGTCACCCTTCATTTTTATTTTCCTTTCTTTGTCCTTTGCTTTACCTGCCAACTTTATCTCTGACTACGGGTTGCCTAATTACCTATTTCAAAGGCAACCGAAAAGCTCTGAATAATTATTTTGGGACGCTTTTTCCAAACCCTTTCATTCTTCCCCAATGGCTTTGAAAATTCCGTCCGCAATTACAAGCGCAAGTTTTTTTCTGTAATTATCGGTTTTAAGCTTTTCCAGTTCCGGACCGTTTGACAAAAAACCGCACTCCACCAATATTGACGGGACTCTGGCTCTGCTTAGAAGATAAATCGACGAGTCTGCTTTTTTGATTTTTCTGTGATTTGTCGGATCTATACGGAGATAAGAGTCCTGTACCGCTCCCGCCGCAGACTCTGCCTCTTCATGAGCAGAGTAGTAAACCTGAAGTCCCTTGCAGCTTTCCTGCGGGAATTTGTTGCAGTGTATGCTTACCATAAGCGCTTCCGGATACTGCCCTGCAATTTCCAGCCTTTTCTTAAGATCCCTCATTTTCGCAGTTCCCGAAAGCCCCGAACCGTCCAGCATTACGTCTTCGGTCCTTGTCATTACAACCTTTACCCCGGAAACCTCCATCAGACTTTTAAGTATCATTGATATTTCAAGATTTATCCCTTTTTCGGTAGTTCCGTCAGCCGCAACCGCTCCGCCGTCCATTCCGCCATGTCCTGCGTCTATTACCAAAATATGTGCAGCATCCGCCTGAGCCGGCAACCCATCATCCGGGTTTTTCCTGATTCCGAACGCCACCTGAAGCAAAGTTATTGCCACCACAAGTATTATAACCGTTATCACAAATCCGGCAGCTGCCGTTATTGCATCTTTTTTTCCCATTTCTGCGCCCGCCTTTGCCGTATTCGGGAGTTTTCAGAATTAAAAAATCTCCCTTTACGATAAAGTTATTCCGGAAATACAAAAATAATGACGGAATCCTGCTGCAAAACGGTAAAAAATATGTAGGAGGCAATCACTTAGATCACAAAAAGCATTCTCAGCGGACAATGCTGACTTCCCTGTAATATCCCTGTTTACAAAATTTACAAAGAATAATCACCTGCATCTGACCTACAAGCATCTTTTGTTTCTAGTTCTGCACCTTAATACCTTGGAAAGCAAAAAGCCGCCGCCGCGGCTTTTTGTATTTTCATTACCGTGCTATGCCGCAAAGCGAAGACGTAATCTGCGTAAGCGGCTGTCATATACCGAGGTGATAAAATCATCTTTTTTTCGAATCGGTAAACAAACCGCCGATTTCCTTTGTTCCGAGAAAATAACCGACACCGCACACCGTAACAGAAGGAACAATTATGAGGAAAAGGTAATAAGGATAAGGAAGAAGCCCTAAATAATCTCCGATTCCTATATACATTGAGTTGAGGTAAGCTCCGACCACCCGACATATACCGAACATATTCACCGCCCATTCAGGTGTAATGTAACCGCCTTCAGCACTTAGCACTTCCTTGTTTATTCCGAGGTAACCGATAAGTGCAAGCACCGCAAATATAAGATTTGGTATTGCTGCGACAAGACTTGCTTTGGCTCCCTTGAATTTGTCCCTTTTCATTCTTCCCGCATCTATCCGGATTTTGTCCTTCGAGCCGTTTTCCCAAGACAGGACGTACAGGAGAACCAGATAAAATACCGCCGAAAAAATACCGAATCCGATAATCAGTGCACTGTTTCCGGAAACATTGGCGGCACTGTAAAGCAGATATCCGAAAACAGTCAGACCGAACTGATGCACCAACATCTTTACTATCATGTCGGAATTTTTGCTGCAAAAACCCGCCGCACGTCTGAAAATGCCTGTTTTTTTCCGATTATCCGCTGAGGAATTCATTTCCATTTGTTATGCCTTTCTTTATCAAATCTGCTATAACTCCATTTTATTGAATAAAAATTAACAATACAAGCATAAAAATAAAAGTTTACACTTTATTTATCAAAATAAACATTTGTCATTTCAGCCATGTTGGCGCTTGTTTTTGTACAGAATATCAGGTAAACGATATTTTTAAATTTTTTGTAAAATCATTTGACAGGTATTGACTTTTTTGTTACCGAATGATATAATCATTCAGTCAAGAAGTCCGCGAAAGCGAACTTTTTCCTTACCGCAGACGGTATCTGCGGTCAAAAGTCCATAGGGAGGTGTAAAATATGACAAAGGTAAATGCGTACGAGGCTCTTTTCATCATTGATATGAGCGAAGGCGAAGCAGGCGTTAAACCGCTTGTTGAGAAGTTCAGAACTCTCATTTCCGAAAATGCCGAAATCACCGGTATAAACGAATGGGGAAAACGTATTCTCGCCTATCCGATCAATGACAAAAAAGAAGGCTACTATGTTCTCGTCAACTTCAGTTCAAAACCTGATTTTCCGGCGGAACTTGAGCGTATCTTCGGAATAACCGAAGGCATTATGCGTTACATGGTCACAAAAGTACTGGCTTAATGTGAGGAGGAGACAAAAATGGCATCTTTGAATTTAAACAAAGTGGTGCTCGCAGGTCATCTTACCGCAACACCCGAACTGCGCCAGACCCCTAACGGCGTCAGCGTAACTTCATTTTCAATTGCTGTCAACAGACGCTTCTCGAGAAATTCGGAAGGTAATGCAAACCAGAATGCAAACGTTGATTTCATAAACTGCGTTGCCTGGAGAAATACCGCCGACTTCATTACCCGTTATTTCAAAAAAGGCAGTGCAATCTGCATTTCGGGTAGCATTCAGACAAGAACCTGGACAGATCAGCAGAACGTAAAAAGATACGCAACAGAAGTTCTTGCTGACGAGGCCTACTTTGTAGACTCGACCGGAGCTCAGGGTAATACCGGCTTCCAGGGCCAGGATAGTTTTGAACAATCTGCGCCTCAGTTCTCCACCGAACCTTCGGCTGGAGCACAGTTTGAGGACATGTCAAGCGACGACGACCTGCCGTTCTGATTATATTCCGGTCGCCATCGCATCTTACGAAAGGAGAACATCAAGTAATGGATAACGAAATACTCAACAATACTGCGGAAGAAACCGTTACCGAAACCGCTGAAAACGTTGCACCCGCTGCCGCACCTGCTACCGAGAACACCGCTGCTCCTGCAAGAAGCACACAGCGTCCCGCTCCGGTAAACCGCGGAAAGCGCAAAAAAGTCTGCATGTTCTGTGCCGACAAAATAGATCACATTGACTACAAGGATATCTCAAGACTCAGAAAGTGCATCAGCGTTGAAAGTTCAAAAATTCTTCCCCGCAGAGTTTCGGGTACCTGCGCTAAACATCAGCGTCAGGTAACAGTTGCCGTTAAGCGTGCAAGAACAGTCGCTCTTCTCGCTTATGTCAGCGATTGATCAAAAGCGTAACAACTTTTGATTTTCTTACAAATCCGAACAAAAATCAGCCTGTCTCCGAAATCGGATTCAGGCTGATTTTTTTGATTGGAATAAACATTCAAATTAACTACAAGGTTATTTTAAGATTCATAAGCGCAACATAAAAGTTTGCAGAACGACGTCGTCCGGTTAACTATTATTTTATATGGCGAAAAGAGTAAAGCCTGACACAAGACAGGCGTGAAGATTTTTTCAGAAGACCGACTGCATTCAGAGTAAATTTCGAAATCATAAATACACAAGACGAATGTTTTAGCATATCATATAATGAGATGACATCTCTTTCGCTGAGTAACTTAATTATGAAAAACAAAAAACTGTCTTGCGAAACGTGCAGCTTGCCAACTACTCGCTGTCACCATAATACAAAATGCTGTTCACGCTGTTGTTGCCGTCCGGGGCCTCCCGGACCGCAAGGTCCTCAGGGTGAACCCGGTCCGCAGGGTCCACAAGGTGAACCAGGTCCGCAGGGTCCTCAGGGTGAGCCAGGTCCGCAGGGTCCTCAGGGGGAACCAGGTCCGCAGGGTCCACAAGGAGTACCTGGACCTCAGGGACCTAAAGGAAATCCGGGACCACAGGGACTTCCCGGACCGCAAGGTCCTCAAGGTGAGCCAGGTCCGCAAGGTCCTCAAGGTGAACCAGGTCCGCAGGGTCCACAAGGAGAACCGGCAGATGATATTTTTGCGTCATTTGCAACTTACGAAGTCAGATTTGAAAATGGTAAACCAATCCCTTTTGGCGTAGCAACTCCTGATGTCACGGATAATATTACGTTTCAAAACAACACTCAGATTGTCCTTAATCCCGGGTATTATCTGATATCTTACAGCGTATCCGCAGTTCTTGACAATTCCGGATATATGCAGGTAACGCCCTTTTATAACGGAACGTCTCACCTTGAATACGGAGTATATTTCAAAACCGCCGTGGATTCTTCCAGCGCTTGCGGTTCAAGCCATTTTATCATTTATGTGCCTTCACAGACAATTTTCACTCTTAACTACAACAGTGATGTTACCGACCGTTCAGGAGAACTGAACATCGCTATACTGAAACTTAACCGACAATCATGATAAAACGGGGCTGCTGCAAATGTACATTTGCAACAGCCCCACTTTGAATTTTAACATTAATAAAAAATTTTTGCTGCGATTTTGACGAATGATAAAGTAAAACAAAAGAGTCCGGAACAATAGGTTCAGGACTCTGTTTGTCTGAGGACTACAGAAAAGATGTTTTGGCAATTTTAGCAGATGGATTTGAACCCTTGTATGAATTTTTTTATATTATTCATTTTTTAAATATACTCAATAAATACGGGATTATCTTATTGATTATTTCCGGTATTTAAAAGCTGGTTAACGCCATCAATTAAATAGCTAAAAAAGTTATCGAAAATATCTAAGAGCTTTTCAGCACAAAACTCCTCACTGAACTGATAGTTATCCCACATATTTGGACTTTCAGCCTGCTTACATAATACTGGAATAATGCTCTGATTACGCAATGCATAATCCTCTATTTGCCTTAGCGGCATAATTTTTATTCGACTATGTATAAATTCCTTTTCTTTATCATCGAGTGAATATCCCATGCTTTTAAGCTTTTCAAATGCTTGAGCATATATTGAGGTTCTATCTATATAAGAATCTTCCAAAATAACAGAAACAGCAAATATTTTATCTTTTGGATAGCAGCGATCAAGTGCAAAATCACCATTTAAATAATCAAGAACTCTTTGATAGAGCTGTACAATATTATCTGAATAGATATCGATATCATCTTCAATTTTCTTTTTATTAAGCTGTCGCAATTTTAGACTTGGAGTCTTTGATTTTGTGTCAAAAAATATACAATATCCACTATCAGAAATCAATACATCTGGAGATAAACATTGTCCATTTCTATATGAAATTTCTCTGTTTTTCCAACTTACAGAGGGTACTGCACCATATATATATAACAGATAACTCTCAATAACATTTTTCCCTATCATGCCTCTAAGTGTATTGTTACCTTCTGTTAATCTGTTCAATAATGATTCAGTAACAGCATTTACAACCAAGTATGGTGAAGGAATATAAATGGTTCCTGCGTTCTCAATGAGTGGGTATAAATACTGAAGTTTTATGCCATAAAAATAATCTGCAACATTGTCTCTATAAAATTCAGACAGCTCTCTAACATAGTCTTCTTTTGATATTGTCAACTGTTCCATAACAGTCGTATTTTGTAATGCCAATTGAATCATTATATTACAAAAGTCTTTTCCGTAACAATTTTGGAATTCAAGCCTTGTATATTCATATAAGACATAGGCGAAAACGGCATATTCGCGATATTCAGTCCCAAACTTTTCTCGGAACAGTTTTGACATATCAATTTCGTTATTTACATATGAAAAAAAATAATTATAGCGAAACAGTTTAAACAAAAATGATCCTTGGACAGAAAATTGCAGTAATGCCATAAGCATAAATAAATCAGGCGCTAATGATTCCTTTGAAGTATAAGTATCCCATTTAGGATCCCAATAATTTCTTATGCCGGTAATAAATTTGTAAAATGAAGTTGAGTCCATTTTCTTATTAGCAGACGGGTCATCATATAAAACAGAAAACAAAGTAAAAATCTCAATTTCAGACGAAGATACATTATATTTCTTTATAGACTCAACAGATATACTGTCTTTTCCGGCAATTCTACATGAAAATGTTTGAGCACATAGCATTTTACTTTCAAAAGTATATTCTTTTAATTCTTCTAAAAAAGTAAGATTTTTTATTTGTTCTTCTTTCATCTTATCCTCTCGCAATAATTATCGAAAATGCCTATTATTCCATTATCAAAGTCAAAAGACACGGAGCCCTTCTTTTACCAATCTTTCCCAAGCTCATTATACCAAACACTCCTTATTTTCACAATACAAACAGCTTCCGTTACTGTTGTATTCATCACCCCAGTCTCTCTTTCACTTCCATGCCGCCGACGAATACCACCTTTATTTCTTCTTTGGATTCTACTACCACGCACTCAAGTATTTGCCTTACAAGCCTGTCATCGTATTCCATTGGATGATTTTGCATACCGTCGAGGATCGTATAAATCTGGCTCAGCCGGGACTTCGCATTCTCGCGTTTTTGTTCAGCATGCGCGTATTGTT
>CALXUV010000037.1 GCA_944391815.1 uncultured Clostridia bacterium
AAAACAGAAAGAATTACTTTTGGAATGGATCGATTGACCCACAGGTGTTCGATTGGCACTCCGTAGGGGCGAACTGTGTTCGCCCGCAAAACCTGCCATTATCCAAGATAGGCAAAATCGTGTTAGATGAACTGGAGCAGTGGAATCAAACGTATCCTGCGGTAACATTGTATTCTTACGTGATTATGCCGAATCACCTACACATAATGGTTATCATTTCTGCCGATGAATACGGGCGACCACAGGTCGCCCCTACGGTGGAACGAATGGTGAAGCAGTTCAAAGGAGCGATCACAAAAAAGGTTGGTAACCCTATTTGGCAAAAATCTTTTATTGAACACGTGATACGAAATATAAAGGATTACGAAACTCGATTGAATTACATTTACGAAAACCCTATCAGTTGGTATTACGACGAATTATACACAGAGGAATAAGGGGTATGGGTATTGCCCGACGCATTTGTAATACAAAGGCGAAACTGGCGCGATAAAATGCAAAGATAAAACAAATACTTCAAGGAGTAATGATATGAATCTATCTATTCGAAAACTGACAGTTGAATTATTAGATGATTGGTTATCCTATTTTGACAAAGATGCTTTTTCAGATAATGATGAATGGTGTGGGTGCTATTGTATGTGCTATCATTGGAATAACGCATTACAAAAGAAACGGGCGTGGAATTGCGACAAGGATTGTGCCGAGTATAATAGAGAGCAAGCAATAGATTTTATCAAGAGTGGATGTATGCAGGGATATTTAGCGTATGTTGATAATGAGGTTGTTGGATGGTGTAATGCAAATGATAAAAAAGCATATGACAATGTAAATTTTAATTTTGCAAAGCAAGTTCCCGACAACGGAGAAAAAATTAAATCCATCGTTTGTTTTTCCGTGGCTCCCGGATATAGAGGCAGTGGTGTTGCCACAGCATTGCTTGATTACATATGCCAAGATGCAAAAGCGGATGGATATGTGATAGTAGAGGCATATCCGTTTCAACATAACAAATATCACGCTTATCACGGACCGTTGTCAATGTATAAAAAGAATGGATTTGAGGTTTGTGGTCAAATAGAAGAATGTACAATATGTAGGAAAATCTTTAACCAATAATTGATATTTGGGATTAGGCTTGATTTTTTGCACAAAAATAACCCCGACAGATTAAAAAGTCTGTCGGGGTATCTATTTGTTTTCTGCGTATCAAATTTTGCTTACCCGTAGGGGCGTTCTGTGAACGCCCGCGGGCGAACACAGTTCGCCCCTACCGTGTGTCAGGTCAATGTTTTGTGATTTCTCCGATAATTTTGCACGCCGTTTGGCCTTGTTTTTGATTTTGAAGAAAACTTTGTCAGAGAGCAAGTTTGAAACACTGTTTTCGGGTTTTAAAAAACGTTTCTTTTATACTTATTTTAATAACACACATCCGAAATTTAAATTCAGCTGTCTATGCGTCTGAGCCAGAATAACTTTTCAAGCGGAGTTTTTACAGTGACCTTTTTACCGCCTTCGAAAATTCTTCCGTCTTCATCCTGCCATTTTCCGCATGGGATAACCACTTCCTTTTCAAAGGTGCCGGGTGTCACAACCGGACAGACAAGAATATCCTCTCCCAGCATAAACTCATCCTTTAAATATTTATATCCCTGCCCAGGATAGTTGTATTCAAGACATCTTACTATCGGCTCTCCGCTTTCCTCGGAGCGTTTCACAAGGTTTACAATTTCATCTGACATTTTATAGTGCAGATCTGCCGCCGCCTTCACCGCCGCAAGATTTTTTTCAGAAAGTACTCTCCAAGGCGCCATGGAAAACTGCATCATCGGGAACAGTGCGCTTACCTGTGCCATTCTTACAAAAAGCTCCTCGGAAAATCTGCATCCGCCTACCCTTGAGAAAACACTCCACTCTCCTCCGCCTATCATGTCAGGACATATAAACGGATGTCCGATAAGTCCCTGGACTATCGCCGCCGGTATTATTGTATTTATGCCGTTGTCCGTCCAGCTGTGATTTCTGTCCCAAAGTCTTTGTATGCAGTTTTTTCCGCCGCCTTTATATGTGTCCTTGTATTCGTGAAATTCGTATTTTCTTCCGAATTCGTTCCACGCCTTATTCATTGCGTGGGGATCGTGATCGTCGCGCAGCTTGCCACCGATTATATTGTCAGGGCTGTACATATCTATATTTCCGCCGTCGAATTTAAAACCGTCTATCCCGTAATCGGTCATAAGTCTTTTCAGCTGTCTGTCAAGGAAGTTTCTGTCGCACTCTTTACGCATATCGAGAATTGCCGAATAACCGTTCCACCAGTGAACAAGTGCTACCTTTCCTTCTGCGTTACGGAGGAAAATTTCGTTTGCAGTTCCTTCAGGATTGAGCAAAGGACTGGTATTTACCACAAAATCGTATCCGTCGGCGCAGACCGTCGGCACAACCCAGAGCATGACTTTGAACCCCAATTGGTGAAGTTTGTCTACCATTGCCTTTGGATCCGGAAATTTCGCACGGTCAAAGTCCCAGTTTCCGTATCTGCCGTGATAACCCTCATCTATCATGAAAATTCCCGGATAAAAACCGTTTTTCACAACATTTTCCGCATATTCAAGAACTCCCTGCTGTGTCGGATTATAGGTGAATTCTATCCAGCCGTTGTACTGAGCCGCCTTGAAAAATTCCTCCGGAAGCTGCTTGCCGTCAAAAGGAAAATGCTTTTTCATAGCATAAATATAAGCTTCACGGAGATTATTTCCGGCTTTTTCAAATACAATATCTTTTCCTTCGATGGAAATTTTACCTTTGTTAAATTGAATTTTGAACGGATATTCGCTCCAGACATATCTGCCTTTGTCAGAAACAAAGAAAGGCATGGTCTGGTTTACACACTCTTTTCTGAAATCATACTCTGCGCATGAGCTTTCATCAAAAGGATTATCGCACCCGTAATTGGTCGAACCTCCCCAAAAACATTCATCTTTAAGAAAATCAAATACCGGCAACCTGTTTTACCTCCGTTTTCTTCTGATTATATCATTTTAAAAAAACAATGTCAACCCGCTTTTCGGTTTTCGTAAAAGTTTTGTTTTCGGTTTTCGTAAAAGTTTTGTTCTTTATAATCGGACTTCGCTTTGTTTTCCCTTGTAATAAAAACGAAGACGGCCGGATAATATTGATTTTCTTGCTACCGACTGAACAAAAAAAGCCAAGATCAATCATAAGATTAAACTTGGCTTTTGTTGAGTAAGGACACTTTATCCGGTATCTGTTAACGCTTAATAAAACCGGAAAAGTCTGTTTACTTGATTTCCTTAGCACGCCCCGGATAATTCCCGCTTAAAATGTTTCAGTCTTTTTTGTCATTTTGGGTTTCATCAACGCCTTCCGGGTTGCTTTCTTTTACCTTGCTGTCAGGTTCCGTGCCGGTTGACTGCGGTTTCAGATCGGTAACCTTTTCCCACACAAGGCCTTTTTCGTTTGCCGTTACCCTGACCTTATCGCCTTTTGCGAAAGTACCGTCAAGCATTGCCGTTGCAAAGCTGTCCTCGACTTTATGCGTGATCGTTCTGCGCAGAGGTCTTGCTCCGTAAACAGGATCTGTTCCCTCTTTTGCAAGATAATCAACCGCACTGTCCTCAAATGTCACATCAACTCCGAGACCTTTTATCCTTGCGGAAACGGTTGCAATCATATTGTCGGCTATCTTTCTTATATCTGATTCGGTAAGCCTGTCAAATACGATTATATCGTCGACACGGTTGATAAACTCAGGACGGAATGCCGCTTTCAGATGAGAAATGACCTTTTCTTTAATTTCCTCTTTGCTTTCCTCTGTCTGCTTTTCAGCCGCAAATCCAAGTTCTCCGCCTTTCTTTGTAAGCTCGGACGAACCGAGGTTTGACGTCATGATTATGACAGCATTTTTGAAGTCCACACGTCTGCCCTGCGAATCGGTAAGAATACCGTCATCCAGTATCTGCAAAAGCAGGTTGAAAACATCAGGATGAGCTTTCTCTATTTCGTCGAACAGTACCACTGAGTAAGGTTTACGTCTTATTTTTTCAGTCAGCTGACCGCCTTCGTCATATCCTATATATCCGGGAGGCGAACCGATCATTTTGGACACGCTTGCCTTTTCCATGTATTCGGACATATCGATCCTTATCATAGCGTTTTCGTCACCGAAAAGTATTTCGGCAAGTGCTTTTGAAAGTTCGGTTTTTCCGACTCCGGTAGGTCCGAGGAATATAAACGATCCGACGGGTCTGTTCGGGTCTTTAAGTCCGATACGTGAACGCCTTATGGCTTTCGCCACGGCTTCCACAGCTTCGTCCTGACCTATAACCCTCTTATGAAGCAGTTCACTCAGATGAAGAAGTCTTTCTCCTTCCTCCTCGGCGAGCTTTGCCACCGGGATTCCCGTCCACTGCGTAACTATCTCGGCAATATCTGCTGCCGTTACCGTCTCGCTTTCCGGTTTTTTCGTCTTTTCCCATTCGCTCTTCTTCTGCTCATATTCGGATGTCAGTTTGTTCTCCTCGTCACGGAGCTGCGCCGCTTTTTCAAAATCCTGCGCCACAACAGCATCTCTTTTTTCCGAGGCTTTCTTTTTTATCTCATCGTCGAGTTTTCTTATGTCTTCCGGCATTCCCTTTACGCCGATTTTCTTTCTTGAAGCCGCCTCGTCGATAAGGTCAATCGCTTTATCCGGCAGATACCTGTCGCCGATATATCTTCTCGAAAGTTTTACCGCCGCGTCAAGCGCTTCATCGGATATTTTAAGACCATGGTGTTCTTCGTACTTCGGACGCAGTCCCTGCAATATTTTCAGGCTGTCCTCAGGGGAAGGTTCGCCGACCATGACCGACTGGAAACGTCTTTCAAGAGCAGCATCCTTCTCAATGTTCTTACGGTATTCGGATATCGTTGTTGCGCCGATGACCTGCATTTCTCCTCTTGACAGTGCGGGTTTTATGATGTTTGCCGCATCCATTGAGCTTTCGCCTGTCGATCCGGCTCCCACTATCGTATGAATCTCATCAATGAACAGTATTATATTTTTGTTGTTATTGACTTCGTTCATAACGTTTTTCATTCGCTCTTCGAACTCGCCACGGTACTTTGTTCCCGCGAGCATTCCGGAAACGTCAAGAGAAACTATCATTTTGTCTTTAAGCATTTCCGGTACGTTTCCGGACGCTATCCTCTCGGCAAGTCCCTCAACCACTGCGGTTTTACCGACACCCGGCTCACCTATAAGGCAGGGGTTGTTTTTGGTTCTCCTTGAAAGTATCTGAATAAGTCTTTCCGTTTCGCTGTCCCTTCCTATTACCGGATCAAGCTTACCCTGTTTTGCAAGTTCGGTAAGATCTCTTCCGTATTTTGACAGCTCTGTTCCGGCAAGCGATTTAGAAACACCGGCCGTACCTGCCGCTTCATTTGCGGTTCCTTCGCCCTCAGAACCGTTTTCACTGTTCATAATTTTAAGGAGAGCATTACCGGCAGCCGATATATCTGCTCCGCTTGCAGTAAGAAGTTTGACCGCTATGCTGTCACGCATCAGCAGTATAGCGAATAGCAGGTGCTCCGTTCCGACGGCAAAACCGCCTCTTTTACTGCATTCATACGCCGCAGACTGAATTATAGCTTTGGTTCTGGGCGTCATGTCGGCAGCTGAAAGCTCAGTTTTTATTCCGCTTCCGAGATTTTCTTTGATTATTTCCTTCATCGCATCATAAGTTATGCCCTGGGATGCGAGGACCTTTGCGGCAGCACACTCCTCACGGCTTAAAAGTCCGAGGAGAAGATGTTCCGAACCAACGCAGGTATGACCGAGCTCGCCTGCGTCCTCCATTGCTTTCTTTAATGCTTCGGTGGCAAATTCAGTAAATTTTCTTTCCATAACTCTCTTCATCCTTTCCTTATCTGAACTCATTGAAATCAGCGGAGATTATATCAGTACCCCACGACTTTCACGTCTTTCATCATATTTCTCAAAAATCCGGCTCTCGCCTTGTCTCTTGCTTTTCCGTCGTCCATACCCTGCGCCGTCATATAAAGTGTAGCCGGCTGTACGGCTATAAGCATTTCGCTCAGTTTGACGTCGCTCAGTCCTTCGGTTATTCCGAGAGAAATTCCGAGCTTGAGATCTGAAAAAACTTCTCCGAATTCGTCTGAGCTTATAAGGTTTGCGTATTTTAACAAACCCACACTCCTTGCTACCTTGTCGGTAAGCTTTGCTCTGTCGCTTTCGTAAACCGATTTTCTTGCGTTTCTCTCAGCCTGAACCAATTTATTTACCGCATCGCTTATTAACTTGATGATTTCACTTTCTCCCATTCCGAGCGACGCCTTGTTTGATATCTGGTAGATGCAGCCGCTTGCACGGCTTCCCTCGCCGTACATTCCTCTGATGGTAATTCCCATCTTCGCCACGGCATTTGCGTAGGACTCGATTACACCCTGCATGGTCAGCGCCGGCAGACAAAGCATTGCCGAAACCCTCATCGCCGCTCCGAGATTTGTCGGACACTGGGTAAGGTAACCGTATTTTTCGCTGAACGCTATGTCAAGCGCAGAACTCAGAATATCATCCGCCTTACTTGCATACTCAAACGCTTCCTTCGGATTAAAGCCCGGAAGTATGCACTGGATTCTCAGATGATCCTCCTCACACACCATTATTTTGACTTTATCCCCTTCTCCGCTGAGCAACGCTCTGTGATTTTCAGCCGACACAAATTCAGGGCTTACATAGTGCATTTCCATCTGTGAACGGCATTTATATCCGTTTCCCTCAAAATATTTTTCACATCCGTAATCGGGAAGTGCAGAACAAACCTTGTTTATAATTTCATCAGCCTGTTTATCCGTGAGACGTGACACGAACGGGTAATCCCGCAGGTTTCTTGCAAGCCTTACCCTTGTTGAAAGCACCACATCCTGCATATCGCCTTTTTCGTTATACCATGACATATCAGTTTTCGCCTCCTTTTTCAAGCTCTCTGATCCTGTCTCTGAGCTCTGCCGCCTTCTCGTAATTCTGCATTTTGACGGCCTCACGCTGTTCTTTTCTTAAATTTTCTATTTCTTTTCTCTTCTCTATCTGCTCGACATGCTTTCCCGGCTTTGCTCCGACATGGCGGGCGTTTCCGTGTATTCCGGAAATTATCCTCGACATTTCGTCGGCAAATACATCATAGCATTTTGCACAGCCTGCTCTGCCGGTTCTGGCAAGTTCATTGAGAGTCATATTGCATGACGGACATTTTTTCTGTTCTCCGAGGTAAGTTCCCCCGAAAATACTGTCGCTGAAAAAGTCTGAAAACATGTTCTCCGGATCAAAAGTAAAATAAGATGTCAGATTTTCTTTTTCAGCACATTCAGGACAAAGTTTCATTTCAGTCACATGTCCGTTTATTACCTGTTTGAAATGTACAGTAGCTTCCCTTTTACCGCATTTTTGACAAAGCATATATATCACTCCTTTCAGTCAGCAAACGCAAGCAGTACTTTTTTCAGCGCGTTTGCTCTTGTTTTGTCATCTTCAATCTGAGACATGACTGCTTTCACAGCCGCCTCTTCGCGTTTCGTTATTATCTTTCTTTCGGTAAGATCCTGCAGATAAAGCAGTGACGTCTTTCCGTCGATTTCGTCTCCGACCGAACAGAACATGTGCATCAGATATTCATTCTTATGCATCATCTTTCTCGTTATCATTATATAACCGCCACCGCCGCGTCGGCTTTCTATAACATATCCCTTCTCCGGCGTAAAGCGTGAAGTGATTACGTAATTTATCTGACTCGGTACGCAGCCTACTTTATCCGCAAACTCATTTCTTTTTATTATAAGCCTGCCACCTTCTTCGCTCAGCATTCTCATCAGTATCTTTTCTATTTCATCACTTATCATTACCTTCTCCTTTATCCGCTTTCTTAACT
Organism: uncultured Clostridia bacterium; assembly: GCA_944391815.1. Taxonomy (GTDB): domain Bacteria; phylum Bacillota; class Clostridia; order Oscillospirales; family CAG-272; genus SIG673. Next base: position 7,947 of record CALXUV010000037.1, read on the forward strand.
TACGGTGCTATTATAGCACAATGGTCAAAGAAAGTCAAAGTCAAAGAAAGTCAAATTCGGATGGATATTTCCGGATTTCACATCAGAATCCATTATTATCTCTTTTTTTCTCACTTAATCAAACTTTTTTGATTATTTTTGACTTTCCTCAGGATACAAATCATGAGCAAAGTGCAGCCAAGTAAAATAATTCCCTTGACTTTTTTTTGCTTTTCGGATATAATGTTTGCATAAGCTACGCACAGGCATTTAAGTTATACTGAAAGGAAAATAAAAATGCGGCTACCTTCCGATTACATAGTTTTTGACCTTGAAACAACCGGACTTTCACCTGCGTACTCCGAAATAATAGAGATCGGAGCGGTAAAAATCATTGACGGTAAAATCGAGGATATTTTTCAGACTTATGTCAAAAACACCTCCCCTATTCCGGAAAAGATAACTGCGCTTACCGGTATAACCGAAAACGACACGAAAAACGCCCCGAAGATAAACGTTGCGCTGAAAAAGTTTTCCGAATTTGTCTCGGATTTCCCGCTTATCGCACATAACGCGCGCTTTGACTGCTCTTTTATCGGCGCAGCCTCGTTTTTGTGTCAGATAAACTTTGAAAATCCTGTAATAGACAGCCTCGAAGTTTCCCGCAAGTGCCTTAAAAACCTTAAAAGCCACAAGCTTGAAGTGCTGAAAAATTATCTTGGTATCGAATTACCTTCACATAACGCCGTCGATGACTGCAAAGTTACCTACCGCGTAATAGAACACTGCCGTCAACTGATTAAATCCGTCCGTCAGGAGGTCATAATCATGAGTAAAGCAAAATGGATCTGGTATTTCGGAGAATACGAAATATTTCATTCCCTGCAGTTACATTCAAGGAGAACGGAATTCGGAGCCGATTACCCTACACCTTGGTATCTTCCGAACGTTTTCCCGATAATCGATTTTACAAAAAATATAGAAATCACCGAGGATACCGAATTTTCCGTACACCTTAACGGAATCGGTTACGTACTTGTTGACTCAGTCCGTCACCCCTCCGGAAAGGTAATAAAATGCGTTCCCGGCAAACATCTGATAACGGTAAAGGTAATGAATTACAGAGGACTGCCCGCTGCATTTGTAAAAGGTGATATTATTTACTCCGACGAAAGCTGGACGGCATCAGTTGCCCCGGGCACCGAAAAAAACGCATGCTGCACACCGGCTTACTTTTCGGAAAATGACAATGTTGAGATTTTTCCGTTCAGCTACGAAAAATTATATCCGGTCAGTGTAAGCAAAACCGGAAAAGGCTATCTTTACGACTTCGGGCGTGAAACATTCGGTTTTCTGAACATAAGTGACGCAGTGGCAGAGGACGTCGTTTACTACGGAGAAAGCAAGGAAGAAGCTATGGCAACCGACAGTCCTGATTTCCGTGAAAACGCTCTCGTTTTCCGCTCTATCGGAAGCTCAGGAAATGTCCGTCTTGCACAGACTGCTTTCCGGTTTGTACATGTGGTGACAAAGAGAAGCGTTCCTTATGATATTTCCTCTGATTTTGAATTTCTGCCGCTTAAAGACAGGGCAGATTTTTCATGTGAAAAAGATATAATAGGTGATGTATTTAAACTGTCCGCATATACCTTCCGCCTTAATTCAAGAGAATTTTACCTTGACGGCATAAAACGTGACAGATGGGTGTGGTCGGGTGACGCTTATCAGTCTTTCATGATAAACAGATATCTGCACGCCGACGATGAGATCGTTAAACGCACTATACTTGCTCTGCTCGGAAAGCCTCCGTATTTCCAACATATAAACACAATTACAGACTACTCTTTTTTCCTTATTATTTCGGTGTATGATTACTGGATTTACAGCGGCGACCTTGAATTTGTAAAAAACATTTTTGACAGACTTTCCGCTCTTTATTCTTTCTGCCTTGAAAGAACAGACGAAAACGGCTTCATCATTGCAAAAAACGGCGACTGGATCTTTATTGACTGGGCAGATCTTGACAAAGAAGGTCCTATCTGTGCCGAACAGATTCTGTTCTGGAAAGCTTCAAAGTGTATGGAGATATTCTCGGAAAAACTGGGACTTCCGCTTGAAAAGAGAGTGGACACCGATGAACTGAAAAATAAAATCAACCGTTTTTATTACAATGAAGAAAAAGGCGGATACATTGACGGTTTTGTTTCAGGAAAAAACAAAATCAGCCGCCATCAGAATATTTTTGCACTGATGTACGGTTTTGCTGAATGTGAAAAGCGCCGTTCAATTATTGAAAAAGTTATTTTGTCCACCGATGTGCCGGAAATAACCACCCCGTACTTTCAGTTCTATCAGCTGATTGTAATGTGTGAAAACGGACTTGTAAAACAGGCGTGCGATCTGCTTGAAAGTTACTGGGGCGGAATGCTGAAACTCGGTGCAACTTCGGTCTGGGAACAGTTTGACGAAAACGATGTCGGAACTGATAATTACAAAATGTACGGTCATGCTTTCGGCAAGTCCCTCTGCCACGCATGGGGAAGCGGACCGATACTTATTCTGGGAAAATATGTTGCCGGAGTCAGATACGACGGTAACGCATCCGGCACTTTCACAGTCAAACCGGAGCTTGGCATCTACGAAACCTTTAACGCCACAGTGCCGCTCCCATCAGGAAATGTAACTATAATAAAAGACAAAAACAAGGTTACCGTCATAACAGATGTAAGCGGCGGAACACTTATTGTAAATGATAAAAAAATAACCGTTATCCCGGGTAAAGAAAACAAAGTTGAGCTAAATTAAATTCAGGTAACACAGACTCCAAACATATAAAGAATATTTTAGCTGTTTTAGTCAAATCCGGACTATGTTTATTTACGGCGTTTAAGCCTGATTTCAGAACACTCACAGAAAGGATATACCATGAAAAAGTCAAAAGCAATCCTATCAGCATATCAGAATCATCCGTTTTACAGAAACAGAACGGAAAGCGACTCGTTTTTTGCTCTCACTCCCGGCAGTATTTCACTTAAAGGAAACCTTGACTATGCCGTCAGATTCATAGAAGATTATCAGCTTATGAACCCTTCGCTGTGGGCGGAGTTTGTACAGCAGTTCAGAAACACTCCGGTTAAAGCGGATGACGCCGATGACGGTTGGCGCGGCGAATACTGGGGAAAAATGATGCGCGGTGCCTGCTTTACATATCAGTACACCCGGAATCAGAAATTATACGAAATTCTTTGCGAAACAGTGCGTGACATGATAAGCACTGCTGACGAAAACGGACGTATATCCAGTTACTCGGTAACGCACCAGTACCGCGGGTGGGATATATGGTCAAGAAAGTACGTGCTTCTCGGCATGCAGTATTTTATAGAAATATGTAGGGATAAAGACTTTATAAAACAGATAACCGACTGCATGTGTGCACAGGTAGATTATCTTATTTCAACAATCGGACTTGAAAGCGAAGGAAAAATCCTTATCACAAAAACTTCCAGCCACTGGCACGGAATGAACAGCAGTTCACTGCTTGAGCCGATAGTCCGCCTTTATAACCTCACAGGTGAAATAAAGTATCTGCATTTCGCCACTTACATAGTTGACTGCGGCGTTATATATGACGAGGGAGTAAGCATATTTGAACTTGCTTATGAAAATAAAATCGACCCCTATCAGTACCCGGTAGTCAAAGCCTATGAGATGATGAGCTGCTTTGAAGGGCTTCTTGAATACTACCGCGTCACAAACATTGAAAAATGGAAGCAGGCAGTTATCAATTTTGCAAACAGAGTACGACTCAGCGACATAAGTATTATCGGCTCGGCAGGCTGTACGCACGAGCTGTTCGATCACACTCTTGTAAGACAGACAAATACGCTGTATAACGGAGTTCTTCAGGAAACCTGCGTTACCGTTACCTGGATAAAGTTCTGCTATCAGCTTCTCTGCCTTACCGGGAATTCCGTGTACGCCGACGAAATCGAAAAATCGGTTTACAATGCGCTTCTCGGAGCGGTTAATTTCAACAAAAACGAAAAGAACGGCGGTCTTCCTTTCGACAGTTACAGTCCTTTGCTTTTCAACACGAGAATGAGAGGGATAGGCGGACAGAAGTATATGGCAAGCGGCGCTTTCTACGGGTGCTGTGCCTGCATCGGCTCAGCGGGAACCGGTATGATACCGATGCAAAGCGTTATGCTTTCGGAAGACGGTGTGGTTTTCAATACATTTGCACCGGGAAGCGTAAAAACTATAGCTCCGGACGGTACACCTCTCACATTTGAAACTGAAACCGCTTACCCGGTTGACGGTACGGTTGACATTACCGTAAAATGTCCGGATAAAACCAGATTTTCGGTTTTCGTCCGCATACCTGAATGGTCAAAAAACACGCTGATGTCGGTAAACGGAATACAAAAGGAAGTAACACCCGGCAGCTATGCAGTCATCGACCGTGTCTGGCAGAATGATGACTATATAACAGTTAAATTCGATATGCGTTGCCGGCTTATCAGCGCAGTACCCGATCCGAAAGATCCGTGTTCCGGCTACCATGTCGCACTGAAAAAAGGACCGTTGGTTCTTGCAAGGGACAGAAGACTCGGTGAGGATATCGAACACATAGTAAACTTCACGCCCGACGCTGACGGCTGCGTTGCATGTACCAAGACTGAAGCAAAATACGTAAAATCACTCTGCGCTTTCCTTATGACTGACAGCACCGGATACGAGTTTACAGTGATCGACTATGCGTCAGCCGGAAGCACATGGGAAGAAGACTCAATGACAACTGCCTGGCTTCCTACGAAAAATTACTGGAAAACTGACTTTGACAGACCCGTTTACATCATCTCTCCGAATTCATGGGACAGCTCGGATTCAAAATTTTCCCTTTACATTGATAAAGAAGGGATCCTCAGCGTAACAAAGGAAAAAGGGGACGAGTTTATGCTCGAATCCCAGCCGGACGGAAATTATAAGATAAAGGTGGTTTCTTCCGGACTTTATCTCGATCTTACCGATGACGAAAACTTCATTGTTTCTTCGGAGGAAGGAAAAACGTGGAAAATTGCCAAGTATGCTCAGAACAGATACAGAATCTATGACAAAAACGGTCGCAGTCTGGTAGGTTCAAACGATACTTTGAAATCTCCGCACATAAAATTTGAAAAGCCTTCATTCAAAACTCTTCAGATTTTCAGAATCGAGCAGGCATAACGTATTGAATGTAAAAAGTCTGAACGAAAAACTCTTTTCAGTTTGATTTTGCGTCAATGCTTTAGCATTTCTGACACTCCGATAAAAGCCGGAAAGCAGAAATATATCACGCAAATTTGCGCTTTAATGTGACAAGTAAATATAATATTACGACGAAACACAATAAATTACATCGTATTTATTAAATTTACACAGCATTTAATTTAATCAAACTTGATCTTCCTAACTAAAAAAGGAGCCTGACTCACCGAAACCGGTGCAATGAAAGCTCCTTTTTTATTATTTCCTGATGTGGTTCAGCAAATTAATATCCATTCTGAATCTCAGTCACGGAAATACAGATCCCTTGTATAAACTTTTTCCTTTACATCATACAGTTCTGAATCAAATCTGTTGGCTACAATTATATCCGACTGCCTTTTGAACTCGCTTATATTTTTTAAAACTCTTATTCCCTCAAAAAATTCATCCTCGACCAACGGCTCGAAAATTATCATATTCACATTGTGTTCTGCAAGAAGTTTTGTGATTCCGATTACAGACGAATCCCGGTAATTATCAGAATCTTTTTTCATTGCCAGTCTGTAAATCCCGACGGTTCCGGGTTTTTTCGCCATTATACAGTCGGCAGTGAATTTTTTTCGGGTTGCGTTCGAATCGACTATTGCGGATATTACGTTCTGCGGTATATTATTAAAATTTGCAAGCAGTTGTCTGGTATCTTTGGGCAGGCAGTAACCGCCGTAACCGAACGAGGGATTGTTGTAATAATTGCCTATCCTCGGATCCATACACACACCTTCTATTACGGATGCACTGTCAAGTCCCATTGCCTGCGCATAAGTATCAAGCTCATTGAAAAAGCTTACTCTGAGCGCGAGATAAGTGTTTGCGAAAAGTTTGACCGACTCAGCCTCGGTCGAGTTCATTATCAGCACCTTAACGTCTTTTTTCAGCGCTCCGTTTTTCATTAAACCGGCAAACTTTTCCGCCTCTGTACGCAGTTCCTTTGTTTCTTGCGGAACTCCGACAATTATTCTCGACGGATGAAGATTATCGGTTAATGCGCTGCCTTCGCGCAAAAATTCCGGACTGAATATGATTTTCGGCAGTCCCGTTTCCTTAAACACTTTTTCAGTATAACCGACCGGAACAGTGGATTTTATTACGATAAGAGCTTTCGGACTGATTTCAGAGACATGCTTTATTACGCTGTCAACACTGCTTGTATCAAAACCGTTCCTTCCGGTTTCATAATTTGTCGGGGTACAGACGACGACTATATCAGCATTTTTATAAGCATACTTGTAATCTGTTGTTGCTCGTAAATTAAGTTGTCTGTGTGACAGATACTCCTGTATCTCAAAATCTTTTATCGGAGAAATCCCGGAATTTACAAGATATGCCCTTCTCTCATCCGTATCGACGGCTACGACTTCGTTTTGTTGCGACAAAACTATCGCATTTGAAAGTCCGACATAGCCTATCCCTGCTACCGCAATTTTCATTTTATCATCCTTTGTATTCGTAAAATTTTGCTTAATTAAAGCCAAGATAAGTTTTATATTGCTTTATTATCTTGAAATTTCTGCATTACACTTCAAGCTTCTTTACTTTATTTTTTGATTTTTGTATTTCTATAATTCAAGAATTTTAACGTACCCATATATTTTATTATCAGTATTTTATGTTTGTATTTGTTATTAATCAGTGTTTGTTATAATTAAATCACTGCTGATTTTGTATTTCAACTTTTCCCGATTGACATTTTTCCGTTTGTATCTGAAAATAAACTCTTACGCATGAAGTCACAATAATCCCGGGTTTTGGTACTTAAACACATTCAAGCGCTGAAAACAATTACTTTTTTAACACGCCGACTGAAACAGTAAGTTTTACCGGTAATATTCTTTGTACCATTTTGCAAATTTCCCGAGCCCTGTCGCAAGATCGGTTTTTGGCAGTATGCCGAACTTTTTACCGAATTTGTCCATATCGGCAAATGTGATTTTAACGTCGCCCGGTTGCATTCCTACAAGTTCTATATGACTTTCAACATCAAACTCCGGCGGTAAAACTTTTTCCTTTTTTAATTTATCGGTCAGAATTTGCACAAAATCAAGAAGATTTTCGGGATTATTGTTACCTATATTATATATTTCAAATGGATTTTTGTTTTTCTCCAGTTCCGGAGGATTTTCAGCAACCTTTATTACACCTTTTACTATGTCGTCAATGTATGTGAAATCGCGTTTACAGTCACCGTAATTGAAAATTCTTATCTTCTCACCTCTTACCAGTTTTTCGGTAAAACCGAAATATGCCATATCAGGTCTGCCGGCAGGCCCGTATACTGTAAAAAAGCGTAGACCGGTTGTAGGAATTTTATAAAGCCCCGAATAGGCATAAGCCAAAGCTTCGTCAGCTTTTTTGGTTGCGGCATATATGGAAACCGGACTGTCGGTTCTGTCACTTTCAGAATAGGGAATTTTTGCTCCGTCACCGTAAACAGATGAGGATGAAGCAAAAACAAGATGTTTTACCTTAGATACCGAACACGCTTTCAGAATATTGTAAAAGCCTATAATATTGGAATCGATGTATGCGTCCGGATTTTCAAGAGAATACCGCACTCCCGCCTGCGCCGCAAGATTGATTACAACTTCCGGATTGTATTTCTCAAAAATCTCATTTACAGTTTTGAAGTCGGAAATACTGCCCTTTATAAATATCCATTCGCTTCCTTTCGTTTTGCCGGCTGACCTTACAACGCATTCAAGGCGATATTCCTTAAGCTTAACATCATAATAATCACACATATTGTCAATACCGACGATCGTAAGCGGTCCGTACTTTTCAAGCAGCTCTTTCGCAAGATTTGCACCGATAAATCCGGCTGCTCCGGTTATTAGTATTGTTTTATTTTCAAGATTCATATTAACTCCTTCAAACAGCCTGACATATTCAACAAGTTATCATTAAAACGGCAGTCAGCTTAAAAAACTTTCCACAGTTTAATCTGCCTGTCCTTCGCAAATGAAAAAAGTTAAAAAAATAATGACTGTCTTTTACTGCCTAAGTCTGTTTTTACATTATACATCCGGTCCGCAATGGTTTACTTAACCGGAATTGATTATTTGGTTATTTGGGTTATTTTGATTATTTAACACCATCCTGATTGAGCGGAATTTTAAAACACAAAGTAATTACATAATGATTTTTTTAATTTACTTTTGTACTTTTATTCAAACATTTTTTATTTTAGCAGTCAGTTATTCAGATCATTTCTCTTATTAAATAACTTTTTTCTTAAACCGCTCCTTTTATTTAAACGGGTTGTTTTATTAAATGGTTGTTTTTCAGCTCATTCTTTTTTATTTGAGCCGTTCTCTTTATTTAAACCGTTCGTTTACTTAAACAGTTCGTTTAATTTACCGAAAATGATTTCATTGTGCCTTTCCCAGGTATATTTCAAACTTATTTCCCGGGCTTTTCGGGAAAGCTTTTCTCTTAAAGTTATGTCGTCAGACAAACGTTTCACTACATCGGCAATATCTTTCGGGTCATCTGCACTGAAAAGCAGTCCGCCATCCCCGAGAATTTCAGGAAGGCAGGAACTTCGGTTGCACGCAATAACCGCTCCGCGTTCCATACCTTCCATAAGTCCCAGCCCTGATGTTTCAATTTCACTTGCGTAGATAAAAACATCTGCTTTGTCGATTAATTCCGGTATTTTTTCATGCGGAACCTGATTTTCAAAAACCACATTGGCGGAAATTCCGAGTAAGTCAGCTTCTTTTCTGACTGCGTCAACAAAATGCTTCGGTCCGCTTCCAACCAAACGCAGCGTAAAATCTCTTCCGTTTGCTTTCAGAAGAGCAAGACCTCGTAGAAGCTTAGCGTGATTTTTGTACGGGTAAAAAGCCGAAATATAGATATATTCTTTTTTCTCTTGCAGTTTGGTTCCCGGTTTTTTATCAGAAAAAGGAAGATGTCTGACTCCGAAATACGCAACAGTACTGACTTTCGGTTTTATTCCCGAGGAAATACATTCGCGTCTTGAAGTTTCGCTGTCAAAAACCACAAGGTCGGCTTTTTTTATACTTTTAAGAGCCGTTCTTCTCTGAACAAGTAATGAAAATGTGGCTTTACCGAACCCTTGGCGCAGTAACTGCCGCGGCTGAAAATACAGCTGGTTATGCACTTCCAGAACACTTTTGTACCTTTCAAGCCCCGGTCGCAAAAAACTGTTCGGAAAATAAACAACATCCGGTTTTTCTTTTTCTACCAAGCTGATAACCTCGGGAGCATGCGGTCGGTTAAAAAGACAGTCTTTAATCTTAGTTGCAGATTTTTCACTGACGATGATTTTAACCCCGGGCATTTCAGTATCGCAAAGCTCACTTGCAAGTTCAGGCGTACATATCACCGAAAGTTTAAAGCTTTTAGGAGCAGTTTTTTCAAAGTGCGAAAGAAAACCTTTCAGATATTCTTTAAGCCCTCCGCTGCCGCCGGCACCTGCTATCATAACAATTTTCATATTTATAAGCTCCTGTTCCTGCAACTCCGTAAATTCGGAGAGCTTTTCGATTTTTCCGTCTGCCTGAAAAAACAATGTTCTTAACAAAGTTTTTGTCGCCCCTTTGCTTGATATGTTTTTTATACAATATACAATTGTTAATTGTTTAAAATAAACGTCAAAGCAACAAAACAATCTATACAAATTAATTTAAAAAAGTCATATCCATAGTATACATTAATTTTAGCGCTGAAAATTTCAACAATATTGTCTTGTATTTAATAATATTCAGCAATATTTATCTTGTTTTTGATCAAACTCACTGTCTGCTATATTTGATTATTAAGATTTTTCTGAAAGTTCAGCGGGGAATTTCCGTATAAATACTTTTTCTGTTCTTAACAATGTAAACTATATTCACTGCAATAAGGTCAACATTATTACAACAAACAACTTTTGTTTTAAAGAACTCAGAAATTTTACAGCAATATATGTTTGGAAAAAAATTCATTGTCGGATTATCCTAACGCCAAGGCTAAAAACTAATAAATTCAAACTGCATACTAAATTTAAACAACCTTTAACTCACATTAAATATGAGTATTTTTTTACCAAGCGACCGCTCAATAGAAATAACTCACAAAGGATTAAAAGTTTTTTATCTTCTGATTTTAAACACCGCTTTATAATACAAGCTTTTCAGAGCTCCTCTTACCGCGCCGTAGCGGATGGCGGCTTTTATTTTGAAAACCTGCGCATTACTGAGAATAGAGTTTTCCACGCCGAACCTTATACATTCAATAGCGGCACTTTTGCACTTGTGCTTAGCAAATCTCAGCGCAAGCAGATAAACCGGACTGAAATCAGAAGTGCTGATCTTCAGGAAAACAGGAAGAATCTTTTTTGAAAGCGAAAGAGAATCTTTTTCCAGCAGATAATGCTTTTTTACCGAAGTCTGACCGCTGTGAAGACGGTAAGTTACATTTCTTTCTCCGTCATATACGAGCCGGTATCCTGAAGAAAAAATCCGGTACCAGAGAAGAGCGTCCTGATTATATCTGAGTTGTTCGTCAAAAAGTCCGCACTCCTCAAAAACATTTTTATGAATCAGCATACAACAGCCGTTCAGGGTTCCTTTTTTCAGCATTATCTCAAGTACTTTTTTACCGCCATACACTTTTCCCGGCTCAAATCTATCGGGAAAATCACGCACTTTTTCCGATCCCGGGTTTGTGTAATACCCGCCGGTAAGCGCTATTAGTCTTTTGTTTTCACCGAATTTACTGATAAGTTTGACAGATGATTCTAATTTTCCCGGAGCATAACTGTCATCGTGAGAAAGCCATGAAAAATAGTCTCCCGTCATTTTCTCTATCCCGAAATTCAGTGCGGAAGATACACCTCCGTTTTCTTTTTTGTAATACCTGATCTTATCTCCGAATGACAAAGCGATTTCTTCTGTTTTTCCACCGTCATCCGAACCGTCGTTTACTACTATCACTTCAAAATTTCCGTAAGTCTGGGAAAGTGCGCTGCTGACCGACTCAAAAAGATAGTCTGCTCCGTTATAAACCGGTATTATTATCGAAACCTTTGGAAAAAAAGATTCTGAGCTCGGCATTTTCGGCTTCCTCCGTCTGATTTCTGGTATCAATGTATTTTGACTTAAATTATTAACCGCAAGCGGTCATTTTATACTTTCTCTGAAAATTCACCGACTGTTATAACTTGCTGTTTTTTTGACTTAAAATCGCTCATTATTTCACCGACTGAATCTTTTGCATAAACATAAATTCACTCACAATTACGGCTATCGGATTTTATGCTATTACTGTAAATTTAATTAAATTACTGCTAAGAGGTTTGGTGGTTTAACTGAAAATCAACTCTTCATTACAGTTATTATGTTGTATGTTTTCAATTAAAAATGAATTGTATTACAGCGACCGCATTTAACGCAATCAGTTAATAAATCACTCATTTTAAAAGCTCAAAGTATTGTGCCGTAACTGACAATTCGTACCGCATTGAATTGTTTTGTCAGCAAGTATATTCTGAGTATATTTTTTTATGCAGCAATATATTGTGCGAAATAAAAACATCTGATTTTTTTAAAGCAGCATTTTAAAGCGCAGCATTAAACTTTTACGTTAAGGGAAAGAACTTTCGGTTTCTTAGAAAGGAAAATCAATAAATCTTTTCAATCGGACTTCTTGCGGTAACTGTTATCATATAGTGATTTTCCCTCTACTTAATACTTTCATCAATTTTTCTGATGGAAGCTTCTTTTTTCTGTATAAAAACACTGCCGGCCGGCACCTCGCCTTTTACAACGCTATGTGCGCCTATGACGCAGTTATCTCCGATTTTACTGCCTCTGAGAATTACGGTATATGCACCAATCCAGCAATTTCTGCCTATTTCAATAGGACTTTTAACAAAATCATGTTTATTTACACCATTGGTTCCGAATTTGTGATCGTGATCGTAAACTATAACGCCCGGCGCCAGTATTGTATTGTCACCAATAACTATTTTTTCGTGGCTGACTATTTTACAGTCACTTGATATTCCGCAGCCGTTTCCTATTTCAATGTAAGCGCCGTTTAATGCAGAAATCAAACTTCTGTTTTTCACCGAAACACGGTCACCGATTTTTATTTTTCCGTTTTTTCTCAGCCGGATCTCAGCATCTTTATAAATTCTAAGCATCCTGCCTTTTTTCAGGCGTCCGGCACTGAAAACCGAGGTCAGATTTTTTGCATACCCTTTTATAAGAGCTGCGGCATGGCTCAGCTTTATCCCCATTTTTTCACCTTTCAGGAAGTATAAATTCACTTCCGAGTTTGTAATCAAAATTATCCGGACGGAAATTAACATATCCGCTGAACGGATAAAACGTCATTTCTCCGAAATATATTTTTCCGGCAACAAAATAAAGGTCGACACGTACCGCCGGAAATCCGGAGCTGAGTTTTTCAGCTTTTTCTATCATTGAATCAAGTTGGTCAGGCTTTTTTATGCCGTTTATTTTGCGGGGATACTGACACTCCACTCCTGAGTCTTTCCAATCTCTGTCCAAAATATTCCTTTTGTGTCCGGCATATCTGTCTGTATCGACGATAATATACTTTACACTTCCGTTAAAACAGAAAAACTTATAATCAGTTATTCCGGCATCGGAATTTATATCACCCGTAAGAAGCTCTTCCGCTATCACCCTCGGCTTTATCCCGTAATACGCCCACTCTCTTCCGGCATATGCCTTTGACTGTCTGAAGTAAGATTTCATTTTTGCTTTGGCACTGTTTTCGTCAAATTTGCTTTTGTCTGTGCATACAATATTCGTTCCGCTGCCGTTTGTGGTTTTCAGTATGAATTTTTCCGGCAGATCTTCAAACCTTATCTCTTCAGGACTTTCCCACACGCCGTAGAGTTTTACCGCCAGGCTGCTTTCGTCTTTGCTGCTTAAATACTCTCTTACCCTGTATTTGTCTGCTAAGACCGTCATAAGCTCATTTCTGTAATAAAGCTTATACCACTGTATCTTTTCGCTGTACCTGACGGGACTGTCAAGTGAAAGTTTTCTTCCGGTTTTCAGCCGGTACTGAATTTTCAGCATTGTCCTGTCCGGTATGAATTTCAGCATCCGGAGTATTCCGAATCTGAGTCCCTTCGGGATTATTTTCTTGTATCTTTCCATATTTAAGTTACCCGACTTTTTATTGCTGAATTCCCATCTGTCTGTATTCAGCATTTTCTGTGTTCAGAGTTTTTTATTCAGGTTTGCGTATATAATGTTAACCGCTTTATATTTTACACGTCTTTTAAGTATTGGCTATTTACTCAGTATCCGATAATTTTCCTCATTGCCTGATTTATTTTATCGGTACTGTACTCTTCAAGACATCTTCTGTATGAGTTTTCTCCCATTTGTACGCTCAGTTTTTTATTTTCGGCAAGAAGCGTCATTTTTTGTGCAAGCTGAGTAACGTTTTGGGGTTCTACAAGAAATCCGTTTTCCCCGTCCTTTACGGCTTCCCTGCACCCTCTCCAATCTGTGGTTATTACTGCTCTTCCTGTTGCCATTGCTTCAAGGATTGTACGGGGAAGCCCCTCATAATAATAAGTCGGAAGAACGAACACGCTGCACTCCCTGTAATATCCGACCGGATCCTTAACCTCTCCCGGATATTCTATGGTTTTATTCCGTATAAACGGTTCGATATCCTCAGCTTTCAGAGCTCCGATTGAAGAGTCAAAGCCTCCGAGAAGTATAAATTTCGCTTCCGGGTGCGATCTTTTGACAATTTCAGCTGCTTTGCAGTATTCCATAACGCCTTTTTCCGCTATTATTCTTCCTACCATAAGAAAAACCGTTTCATTTGGGACCGGGCACTTCACAAATCTTTTCATGTCAACGCCCGAGCCTCCTACTTTTATAGCTTTTTCAGGTCTGACTATTTTTCCGTCCACAAACATTTTCAAATCATCTTCATTCTGGAAAATCACTTTGTCAGCCTTGCCAAGCGCCGTTTTATAGAGTCTGTCCGTAAGCGTACGAAGCAATTTTCTTTTTAACCCGGAACCGGTATAAACTCTTCCGAGTCCGGTAATCATCGGATAAATTTTACTTACTCCTGATGACCTTGCAGCAACTGAACCGTATATAACAGGTTTTATAGTATATGAAAAAACTATGTCAGGTCTGAGTTTTTTGAGTATCTTTTTAAGTCCCAGAAAGTATCTGATATCACCTATAACCGAGGTGTTGTCTTTTACAAACGGCAAAGTTATAATTTCCGTAACGCCAAGTGACTTTATCTCTTCCGAGTAAATGTCATCAGGAGCAACGACCGTCACTTCGCTGCCCTTATTAACCATATCCCGAATAAGTTCTCCTCTGAAATTATACACCGTCTTACTTTTTGGCGACAATACAACTATTTTCATTTTTACCCCTGAAACAAGTAAATCACTGTTTAAACATCTACCCTTTTTATTATTCCGGATTTTATGTAAATTAATTCTTCCTATTTAAACAAATTTAAAACGGAAGATAATACGGTGGTTTTGGCAAATGAAAAAGTGATTTACGAATGAAAAAAATTTTTAATACCCTAAATTACGAAAGCAATTCAGTCATCCAAAACAATCTTTACCTCCGGTTTATACCGATTAATTATGTTATCATCGGATGGTTAAGTCAATCTTATGATTTCGATAACATTCTACACTTTTTTGCAAAATTTGTCAATAATTCAGTCCGCTCCGACTATTTGCAAAACTAAAAAAATTAAAGCCTCTTTGTAAATCAACAGCAGAGAAACATTAAAAGTCATACCAATGTTATGTGTTTAGGTTTACAAAAAAAATCTGGAATTCTTAAACATTCCCGATAACCTGATTTTTCTCTAAAACAGTTTCTGAATCGAAAAGGGACAGTATAAAAAGTCTGAAAACTCTTAAAAACATTTACAATAATAACAAAAAAATTAAGGGATTCCAAAGCCGGATCCCTTAATTTATTGTGCATTGTGCAAATTTTGCTAAAAAACCTATTATTAAACTGAATTCATCTGAGTGAATCTTTCCTTTTCGACGGGTATTACATAAAAAACAGCAAGCACAGTTACTGTTGAATTTTCCGGGTTTCCGGATAGTTTAACCCACAATCTATTATTTCAGCGGTATCATCACCTTTAACCTGAATATTCCGTCTTGCGCAGAAAAAATCGCCTGCCCGCCGTGCAGTTCAGCGATCGCCGAAATTCCCCTGGTTCCGTATCCGTGCTCTTTTCGTTCAGACTGTGGAATTCCGTCTACTATAACGATATTACCCACATACGGATTTTCAACTGAAAAAAGAAGTTTCTCCTTATAAACCGTCATTCTTATCTGAACAGTCTTTTTTACATCATTGCTTACGACAGCAGTCGCGGTAACAGCGTTTTCAACGGCGTTAGAAAACAATGAACATATCTCTGTGTCTGTAAGTGAAATGTTTTCCGGAACACTTGCCTCAACGGATAGCGAGACTCCCTCCTGTCTGGCAAATGTCTCAAAATATGAAATAAGCATATTTACAGTTTCATTTTCACAGTAATGAACAGGAGTTATACTGTCAAGGTCTGATTCGGCAAGTTGCAGATAACTGATTATTCCACTTACGTCTCCCTTACTTGCAAGCGTCCTGAGGAGCGAAAAATGATGTCTCATGTCGTGTCTGTACTGACGTGTCTGTTCCTGCATACGACCAAGAGCGTATATTTCCGTTTTTGCTTCTTTTAACTGAGTTTTCATCAGGTCGTTTTCTCTCTGTGTCTGACTTCTTCTTTCTGTTTCAAGGTGGTAAATGAAGGCAAACAGAAAATAAAAAACGGAAACAACAGTCGGAATAAACTGAACGACAGCTTCGTATCCGCTTGCAAGCCAATCGGTATAAACGGTACTTACATAACTGAAAAGATAATTCAGAAACGGGACAAAGCCGAATGTTATACAAGACCTGCGCGATTCAGTTATAATGTTGCTGACGGGAATGACAACATACCTCTTAAGCAGAAAATAACAAGCACCCATTGACAAAACAAATATTATAAACGGAAAAATATCTGATTTTAACAGCGTCTGTCCGAGAATGGAAAACCACTTCGGTACCTGAAAACAAAGAAATGCAGCAAAAACCGAAACCGAAGACACCAGCAGTGATTTTCTTAAAAACGCACTTAAATAAATTATGAGTGGAAAATGTACAATAAGCGGATAAATTCTACGTGTCTGCTCCAAACCGAAAACCATGACAACCACGGTCTGAAGCACCAATAATATTACAAAAAAGATAACAGTCACCGTGACGTTCTTTCCGTTCCTTTTAAATCCGGAAAAATCGACAGCCAGAGCAAAACCGAACGCCAGCGTCAACACAAAACACGCTGTCGTATAAAAGTAAATCATCGGTTTCTTCCTCCGTTACAGACCATCGATTCGGCAACATGAAACATATATTCCGTATAGGCTGTACGCACCTTCTGATAAACCGAACGCGCAATGGGTAATCTTTTACCCAGGACTGTCAGAAGTTCTCCTTGCCTTACTTCGCTCACAGAAGCGAAATTAACCAGATAGGATCTGTGAATTTTACAGAATTCGGGACGGCTGAGCAGTGCCGGCTCGTAATCGGAAAGGTGTCCCCGCACATTTTTACAGCTACCGTCACTGAGATAAAAATATATTTTCTTTGACATCACCTCGACATACTCAATTTTGCAGTAAGGAAGACGTGAAACACTGCCCTGTGTTTGTAATACCAGAGCATCCTCCTGCCTTTTCAGAAGTTTTTCAACATGCTCGACTGCTGAAAACAATTTTTCCTCGGATACTGGTTTGAGCAAATAGTTTGTGGCTTGTACGCTGTAACTTTCCACTGCATATTCCGGTGATGAAGTAAGAAAAACAAGTTTTACATAATCGTTCTTCAGTCGGATTTCCCGCGCTGCCTTAATCCCGTCGATCCCGGGCATTTGTACATCCAGCAAAAGAAGATCATACGTTACCTGTTCCATTGACTGTAGCAAATCCATCGCATTTTCAAATCCGCTCACAAAAATTTCCGATCCGGTCTGTTTGCGGTATAAATCCAATAGATTTGTCACTGTCTCAAGAACTTGCTTTTCGTCATCGCAAACAGCAATTCTCACCTATCAACTACCTTTCTGATTTTATTCATTAAATACTTTAGTTGATTAACGATTATCTATTCACTTCTGTATTACGATAATCTTTGAATGTTATATATATAATACCACATTTTTCCTTGATTTTCAATCAAAGACCGATACCGTTCAGGCACTTAAAACTGCAATTCAGGTATTTTTTTGTATTTTTTTCAAATTTTTGCTATTATATATGCTGAATGAACCTCATGTTTGGTTTGAATTTCAGTTGTTAATATGCTCCCTATTTCAGTTTTTGCCGACCGAGCAGTTAACGATATTTATTAATTTAAAGACAATAACTTTTCATGAAAGGACGTATAACACAGTCTGAAAAAGGAGTAAATAATGGTTCGTAAAAGAATTACTGCCTTTACACTATGTCTGCTGCTGATATTACAGATAGTTATCCCGATTGCCGCATCGGCAAAAAGCGGAACAGAGTCTTACTCTGCGCAAGCCTCTCACAGCGGTTTTGTCACTTTGGGTGGCAGAACGCTCCGAAAAATTGAAACTATCAGTGAAAACGGCGACGGATCTTTTACACTTTCGCTTTCTCTTTCATCAAATATTGAAAAAAGCGATCAGAACGACAATTCTCAGGTTGCAAGAAACAACTGTTTCACGGTAACCCAAAGCGGAGAATATCTGATCGAGCTGTGGGGAGGCTCCGGCGGCGACGGAGAAGACACCACTTACAGTAAAGGCGGACAGGGTGGCAGCGGCGGTCACGTATACGGGGTCATCCACCTTAACGCCGGACAAACCCTTTACTATACTCTCGGAGGCAACGGAGTTCAGACACTGAATTTTGACTCGGGAGGAGGAGCAAACGGAAACGGAGGAAATCACGGAGATATCGGCAGTTACATGGTCGGCGGAGGCGGTGGTTACTCGGCTGTATACCTGTTTGAATCTGCGGATTTTGAAGAGAAGTACACTGACAGTCTCGGTAACATTTCTTCGGATATACAGGAAACTGACCGTATACAGAAATATATCATGATTGCAGGCGGTGGTGGAGGCGGCGGAGCAGGTAACGGATTTTCCCTCACCGGCAGCGCAACCGGACTTCCTGACGGCGGCGCAGGAGGAAGTATCGGGGGAAATTACGGCTTGCTTTCCGGTGACGGATATGATGTAGCCGGAACATTTTTTGTCGGAAGCGACGGAAAATCAAGCGGCACTTCCGTTTCTTATGTAGGGCACGGCGGTACAAATCTGCCGGGAACTCCTTCCGACACCCTTGCTTCAATGTTTGAAGTCGAATCCCCAAATGACTGGAAATGCACATATAACGCATCCACCAACGGCGGAGCCGGAGGCGCGGGAAATATGCGCGGCGGTGGAGGCGGTGCAGGATTTTGCGGCGGAAGCGGCGGAATTATGACTTCGATTATCTCTCCGACAAACGTAGGCGGCGGTGGCGGGGGTTCATCCTTCGTTGCCGAGACTGTTTCCTACTCAGGACTTTCCGAGTCAGCTGAAAGCAACCTGATCCACAATAATCCGAGCTCTACCGGAGGAGCAATCAACATCACGTATCTCGGGACCGAAACAGCACCGGTTGAAGAAACAATCGATATCTCCGGCACAGTCAGTCAGTATTTCGATATTGCCGAAGTTTCCGCATCAAGCGGTAATGTTTCATCGGAAAACGGAGTTTTTACCGTATCTGATTCTTCTCTTATGTTATCCTCCGACGGCGAAAGCAGTTCGGTTGAGATATCAGTTGTTTTGCGTCCGAAATCCGGATTTGCAGGCGGAAACAATGTTCCGCTGCTTCAGGACGATACCGTTTTCCTGACTTCAGGCGATGACTCAGCCAAAATCGTTTTACATCAGGATTGCAGTGCGGTAAACGTTGCGCTGAATTTCAGCGTTGTTACCCACAGTCATGTTACAAATATAGATGGGTATATTTACCCCGTTTCGGAACTTTTCACGGACAATTATGCCGAAATCCGCGACAGCCTTACGGATGATATCATGTTTGACTTTATTCAGTCAATCGGAAGCTATACCGTTACCGATTCAAACGGAACAGTACTTCAACCGGGCGATGTTATTACCGTTAGGGAAACTGCCGTATATAAAGTTTTTTTCAATGTAATACCCAAAACGATCGAACCCGCAACCGTTGGAAAGCCGGTTTCTGAGCAAACTTTTTCTTCAACGGCAACAATTACCTTTTTCTCGGCAAACAGCGGAGAAATGAACGGTAACGGGTTACGGTACACAAAAAGTCTGAGCTATTTCAGTGAAACCGGCATATACGAGCTTTCCCTTGAAATTTCTTCCGGTACCGACAGCAGTTACGCCAAATTAGATCCGCTGAAAATTGCGTACAGCTCATCAACGACGAGCCTGACGGCGAAAGTACCTGCGTCCGGTTATTACATGTTCCAGCTCTGGGGAGGAAACGGAGCAAAAGGAGGCGGATACAGAGGCGGTGATGGAGGCGGTGCGGGAGGCGAAGGCGGTTACGTCTGCGGAATTGTTCACTTAAAAAAAGGCGATAAGATAACAGCTAAGCTCGGTGCGGACGGTGTTACTCCGGAAGCCGACAGAGCAGGCGGTCCCGGAGGGGGATACACTTCGTTACAATCCGGATCCGACCTGATTCTCGTTGCCGGCGGCGGAGGCGGGGGCGGCGGATGCGGTGGACTTCTCGGTTTGTTTAACGGAGAAGACGGAGGGAGCGTTGATAATAACAAGCCATCTTCCGATCCAGACGCCGTTTATGCCGGAAACCCCGGCACGGCAGGAGAAAACACTATTTTTGGAAACGGAGGCGACGGAGGAAGTGCAGGCGTTAACTATGTCGGTTCCAACGTCTCTGAGGATGCAAGTTCTCTTTCCGACGACGCTCAGACGATTTTCAACTCTGCTTCAAAGTCAAATTATCAGGACGAATATCAGCAACGCAGCGGGGGAGCAATTTTTATCACTCCTTTACAGCTTGATTCGACCGAAGGAAGCGCAAATGAAGATGTTTTAAGCGCTCTCTCGGGATATAACCTTGATGTTGATCTATCTCAGTATTTCACTGTCAAGGATGTAACCGTGGAAAACAAGGACGGCAGCGCAGTAGATGCAGTAACGGAAGTAAACGGTCAGCAGATAAAGGTTTCTTCTATTAATCCGTTGGTTAATGTAACCGAAACTGTTGAAAATGAGACGACAACCCTGCACGGTAGTGTTGACTTTATCGTAAAAATCCGGCTTTACGTCAGAGATGGTTTTCTCGGAGGCAATGACGTTCCGGTGCTCAGTTACGAAAATTCTTCAAACAGTACCGGAATGCTGCTCTCTCAGGGGAGCGATTCGCTTGAAATCAACAGACAAGGCAGTGTAAATCCAAACGATTCAAACAAATCCGACTTTGCAAATGTTGCAATTAATTACACCCCGAACCCCGATTTACTGACGGTTAACACTGTAACCTATGTGCGCGGCGACGCTGCTATTCCTCACAGTCTTCTTTTCAATTACCCGGGTGACGGTAAAATTTACACTTGGGAAGACGATTTTGTGAGCTTTGTCGATCCCAATACTTCAGATCTTGTTCACGCTCCGGAATCCACAACACTTGTTCCGGTTGAAATAGGTCTGCGCCCTTTGATTGCCGAGCCGTCGAAAGCGTCGGTAGGTGAAACAGCCACCGAAAGCATTTCAACCAAATATGCAGTAATCGAAGTAAAATACCGGGTTATTTACAATCTCGGAAATATTCAGACCAGCCATACTCCCGATGAAAACGGCAGATACATAATCAACCCGGAACAGGAGTATTCGGCTGTACTGACAGCCGATAAAGGTTCGCTGCTTCCCGACCGCATCACAGTAGAGACAGGCGGTAAAATACTGGCAGACACCCGGTATAACTATAATCCTGCTAACGGTTCGCTGCTTATCCCTGCCTCTGAGGTAACTGATAACATAACTATTACCGCACACTCGGAAATGCCCGAAGTCTATAAAATTCATTACGTATATGAAACCTTACCCGGAGGAGAGCCGGTATTTTATGAAGATGAATATCCCGCCGGCTCTGTTATTTTCACAAAATTTTCTGACACTTATGAAGCGCCGGTTTTCAAAGGTTATGAGTTCGTCTGGGATTGGGGTGCCGACGAAGGCATTACAAATATGCCTGAAAAAGATATCTGGGTAACCGGTACTTATGTCGCTGTCAAGTATAACCTTACGATCTACTATAAGGACAAAGATGGTATCGATCTTTTTCCGGCATATACCGAAGCAGTCGAGTACGGTAAACCTTACAGTATAAAATCTCCGGTTAAATCCGGATATATGGCTGACATACTGGTTGCAGAAGGAACGGTCAGCGGCGAAACCGTGATAACAGTCACCTACTCACCTACTTCCAACAGTCTTAACATCGTTTATATACTAAGCGACAGCAACACTGTATGTGGTACGGTAAACAAGTACTACGCTACCGATCAGAGCTTTGCCGTTACCTCTCCGGAAATTGTCGGTTATACTCCGGACCTCCATGTTGTTGAAGGCATTATGACAGCCGATGGTATAACTGTATATGTTACTTACAGTCCCGATAGCTATACCGTAACATTTGATCCTTCGGGAGGAAACTGTCAGGAAACGGTAAAAACTGTTATATACAATAACATATACGGATTTGACGGTAGTTCTTATGCCGGACTGCCGGTACCGGTTCGTCCCGGATATAAATTCCTCGGTTGGTATTCCGGAGAAACAAAAATAACGGAAGAGACCAGGGTCACAACCGCTTCATCCCACACGCTTACTGCAAAATGGGAGGTAAACAAATACACTCTGGTCGTACGTTATCTCTACGAAAACAATCTGTCCGCAGGCGAGGACAAAGTTTTAAGTATTCCTTACGGCGGAAATTTCAGCGTAGAATCACCGACAATACCCGGTTATACGGCGGACAAGACGATTGTTTCCGGAATAATGCCGGCTCAGAACACAGTGATAACAGTTGTCTATCTGAAAAACTCATACAACCTTACCGTAAAATACATTTATGAGGACGGCAGTCAGGCTTATCCGGACGAAACGTTTGAAATTGCGAGAAACACTCCGTACACACTGATAAGTCCGGAAGTTACCGGTCACACGCCCGATATCAAAGAAATTTCCGGAACTTCCCTCTCAGAAGATGAGACCGTGACTGTAACGTATTATAAAAACAGCTACACTCTGACGATACATTACACACTCGAAGACGGCAGCAGCGTCTTTGACGACTTTACTATGGAAGTGCGTTACGGCGAAAACTATTCCGTCAATACTCCCGAATACGGGAATTATATTCCGTCAATTCCGGTTGTTTCCGGAGTTATGGGTGCCGTCAGTCAGGAAATAACCGTTATTTACTACCCCGGAGAACTGCCGGAGATAATCAGTGTTGATATTGAATGGGGAGACCTTACATTTAAAGCGGGATACGACGAATGGAACCCGCAGACGCACAAATACGATTCGGTTTCGGTCGCTCCCTTGACAACCGGCTCAAATTATCTGCGGATGATAAACCGTTCTAACGTTTCAGTTAACGCCGACTTTTCTTTTTCAGTAAACGCAGGGTACGAAGAAATCTTCGAAGGTTACTTCACGGCATCCGGAACGGAACCCGAAACTCCTGTTTTGTCGGACTCTATATTACTCGGAACAGGGATCTCCGACAACTCCGGAGCAATCTGGCTGTGGTTAAGAGAAAAAACAGCCGGTGCAGTTCCGGAATCGGGAGCCAACGGAACTTTTACCGTCGGTTCGTGTACCGTAACTATAACAAAGGCAGGTGAATAATTTTGGAAAGACAGTCGGTAATGCGTGAGGATTACGACAAAAAAATCCGACTCCGGAAAAAATCCATTTTCTGCTACTCGGTAAAAAATTTCAAAAAAATCAGCGAGGAGTTGCAGCCGGAAATCATAGGTGAAATCATTGAAAACAGCGAGTCTCAGTCTGACGAAAAAATACTTATAGGTTCCGGTTTTTATTCAATTCATGAAACCGGCAGCAAAAGCAGACTTATTTACTCGGTTGCAGGTTATATTCAGCTGGATGACGGCAGTTTTGTAACCGTACTTAAATCAAGAATACCTTTGTTTATAACGGGAGTATTTTCAGTTGCAGTATTGGCGGCTGTTTTAACTATTGTTTTTTTACGGATTAATACTCCGCCGGCAGTTAAGCCCCTTCCGCCTGATCCCGGAATCGGAGTGATCGAAGGTGATGATTCTGAAAAAAACGAATCTGAAAATGGCGGCGGTGCGGTCAGACTGACATACAGTCTTGACGCAAAGCTTTCGCTCTCAACCGGCAGTATTAAAATTTATTTTCTTAACCCGAATGCTTCCAACCGCGACATATCTATCACTTTATATCTGCTTGACGGTGAAAACAAAATCAAAATAGCAGAGTCAGGA
This sequence comes from uncultured Clostridia bacterium, assembly GCA_944391815.1. Taxonomy (GTDB): domain Bacteria; phylum Bacillota; class Clostridia; order Oscillospirales; family CAG-272; genus SIG673. The sequence continues at coordinate 31,832 of CALXUV010000037.1, forward strand.
CTCATTCCGTCGGGCTATGGTCTTACAAATATGACTTTTATAAAAAACTCGGCTGAATTGTCGCATGGAAACTACAACGCTTTGTTTATTGTTTCTTTTTACGATCCGGATACAGGAGAAAAAGCTCTTGTCGAGGCTTCTGTTACGGACGTGAAGCTTCAGGTTTTACCGTAGATTATATTCAACGTTTTTCCGACAAAGGCGGAAGCGTAATATAATACATAAATTATTTTAAAAGGAGCACTATTATGAAAAAACTTATAACTCTTGCTATGACATTCATAATGATAATTGTTATGGCGACTTCATCATTTGCGGAGACAGTAGGAGACGGCGGAAGCGCAACAGGAAAGGTCGAGGTCAAAATCAACAAAGATGATGTTCAGACAGTTTACTCTGTCGACATTGACTGGGGATCCCTTGATTTTACTTACAATTTCGGAGAGGGTACATGGAATCCGGCGGATCATACCGTTACGGGAGGCACACCAGGCTGGAAAAACTCCGAAGCAAAAATAACCGTAACCAACCATTCCAACGCAGAAGTAGCTATCAAAGCAGTATTTGCAGATAATCAGACTACTGCCGAACTAAACGGCGTTACCGCAAATCTCACGAATAATGCGTTCCAACTTGCTGCCGGAAAGCTGAATAAACCCGCCGAAGCTGATAATGCTCAGACAACAGTTACTGTAAGCGGCACACCGAGCACCTTGGATGATTTTACCGTCGGAACGATAACCGTCACCGTTTCAGCGGCGTCCTGAAAATAATAACCGGCGGATACAGGGCAGTTCCGTTGGCCTTAGCCGTCCTTTGAACGGGACTGACAAAACAAAAGGGTTCTCAGGTGCTGCCCTGTGAACCCGCCGAAAAAACCACCGCATTTATTTGCTCTACCGCTGTTAAGCGGAGACAGGCAGATGTTTGCGGCGGTTTTTTATTTTTGTTGACGCACTTGGTTTATTCCCGGCGACGGATTCTGTATTTATTGCTTATTACCTTATGGTTCAACGTGATATACGATTTTTTCCTGCATCTGAGAATGAATGGTCTTCCGTTTTCGCTGCATGTATAAACAACAGAAAATTTACCGGTGCCATGTGCAAGCTTTTTGGCAAGGATTTTCTCTGATCCGATTGGTTTTGTCAAAGTTGGTGAGAAAAGGTTTTTCAACTGTATTTATTCCGGCGGAAGTTTTCGCTTTCTTTTTTTGCTTACTATTTTGCAGGTTATAAGGGCTGCGACCGAGGTAATAACTACCCCGCCTGCCAGTCCTACGGCACCGCAAACTACCTTGTTATCAAATATATTTGTACCGTTGTTTTCCGGCGGTTTGTCGACTATTATTGTGTTCAGTCTTTCGCCGCATATTTGCCATAACGTAAGGTAGTAGCCGTATGTCCAATCTATTTTAAAATCTGTGAGCTTGCTTCTGATGTCTGATAAATTATAGTTTCGGCTACTTAAAAATTCGTATGAGGTTTGCAGCGCATCTTCGCTTATTTCGAATGCAAAAGGCGAAAAGTAAGCGCCTTCCGTATACTGTCTCGGAAGATCATACGGCGTCCCATACTTATATACCGTTATGTTATCCATAATGTAATCATCATAAAGGACTATATTGTATTTGTGTCCGATCTTCATCATCGCGGGTCTGCCGTATTGGTAATACGGGTTGAAATGCATTTCTTCGCGATTATCAATACTATAAATTAAATATTCAAGTTCTCCCTCATATATCAATTCTGAGACATCGGATTCCCAGCGGTTGTCACAAAAACTGTACAGAACGCCTTCGGGAGAATATCCGAACGCTTCGATCACATCGACAGTATCGCCTGCTTTAATATTTTCAAAATTTTCTCCGCTGCCTGACATAACACAGTCCACTCGCAGTGTCGTCCTCGTAAATGTTATTACATTGTCCGGGTTGTAGCTCATATAATCTAAACTTCCATGCTCGGATAAAATTATATCCGAGTCTGATTTTTCGTGCATATAATAATACGTCTTTGATGAGATTTTTGTTACGTCAAGTACCATTCCGTCATGTCTGCAGTTATAACCTTCATGCGTTTTAGGAAAAGAGTTTATAGTCTGGTAGTACGGATATTCTACTGTATAATTATTTCTTCTGAAAATATTCACCGGATAAAGAGTTTCCTCGTATGTCAGCTCAGCGTTTTCAAGAATATACGGATCTTCTTCGGTATACTCTTCGTCTTGTACTTTTTTTAATTCAACATCTGTCCCGCTTGCCGCTCTTTCCTCTTTCCCCATGGAGCAAGAACTTATTAAAACTGCGGCAAGCATTATAATTACCGTTAAACATATATTTTTTGTTTT
>CALXUV010000038.1 GCA_944391815.1 uncultured Clostridia bacterium
TGCTCATACCGTCCGTACTCTTTACGCCGAGGCGGAGAATTTTATCGTAGGTTCGCGCACGCAGATCCTTTTTTACTTTTCTGCCCAGCACGTCCTTCAAATCCCCCGTAAGGCGCGAGGCAATATAACGCACGAGAATTGCAACAATCGCGGTAATTGCAGGATAAATATAGCTCAATGCGGGCTGTTTTTCAACCAGAAGGTATACAGCCCAACAGATGCTCGCCGTTATCCCTATATTTGCAAGCATTCCGAGTATCATAAGGAGAACCGAATAAATGACATACTTTTTATGTGCGCCAATCAGTCTTATCAGTTCTTTGTCAAACATTCTTATTTCCCTCTTTCTTCATTTTTTCTTTTGTCTTTGGGTTTCCACCAGATGACGTATTGCTATTACAGGGTGATACAGAAGCATTCTCGGTCCCGAAAAGCGCATTACATCTTTTATTCTCTTACGCATTTTCGGTATGTAACAATGTATCTTGCAACTTGAGCAAAACGGCTTATTGTCTCCCCACGGACATCTGTTTCTGCGTAATTTCACATATTCCAGCAGTTCAGCACAATCTGCACAAAGTTCACCGCTGCAACCATGTTTCTTTTTGCAATAGATACTTATCATCAATGTTACAACTTCCGATTCTTTCTGTTTTTTCATATTCACCTCTTCTTATCCTCCCTATACGCTCCTGTGCCGTTTTTAAACGTTTATCCATCAGAACATGCTCGTTTTTGCAATAGTTGGTTCAGTAAAAGATTAATCCGGCTCTATACATAATGCAGGAGAAATTTCAAATAATTCGGCACTTTTCTTGCTTATTATAACTGCGACATTTTGTTCGCAAATGCGAACATATATTGTTTATTTAAGCGGAACCTATGTTCCGCACTACATTTTCCTGTTACTTGCTCATATTTATATATTCATACATAAATTCAGAATAATTCAATTGAAATATTCACCTGCTTTGTTTAAAATAGAAAAACAGCAGAAATTGTTAGCAAGAACTAACTTATAGTTGATTAAAAATGCGGGGCCACCGCATGATGTTCGCTTTGGCGAACTAAATATCAAAAATAAAAGCAAACTTATTGCTCTTATTATTATAGCGCTTTTGATCTGCTTTGTCAATATCTTTTTATGCGAAAATCAGATATTTTCGAAAATAATATATCAATCTACCTCAAACTCCATAAAACACCTTGTCAGGATCTTATGATTGAAATCAAAGTATTGTGATCAAGGAATATAAAGCATAAATAGAGGAATTGAATTCGTAATATCAAAAGTCACTGAATTATCATTAATTATCCACGAATTTTTTTATAACGGCAAACAACTCGTCAGAAATAACATGCTCTATCCGACATGCATTTTCTTCCGCGATATCTGCCTCCGCTCCGATTTTTTGGAGGGCTTTTGTTAAAACGCGATGTCTTTCATATATTGCCTGTGCTTTTTTCTTACCCGAAGGTGTGAATTCGATATTGCCGGTTGTTTTGTCAAGAGTGATATAGCCTCTCTTTACCAAAAGGTTTACACCACGCGAAACGCTTGATTTTGCATATTCCAATGTTTCAACCACATCAACCGACCTGACGCTGGTTTTCTCCTGCTTTAACAGAAGAATCGTTTCAAGATACATTTCTTCGGATTCTCGTACGCGCATAATATCACCTCCTCAAAAAATTCTCTCACTACCGTATATATTGTATCATAATATTTAAATTTTGTAAAGTCCTTTCTGCATGCATATGCATTTTTACAATATAAAAAGTTGCGCACATCAGACCGAACGGGTGGATAACCGCTATTTGGAAATGTGGGTAACTCGACGCCGTATTGGTTTATAAAACCTATTTACCTCGTGTCGCTGATATTCGGATTTTCCCAATCAAAACTTGTGTACGGTTTTTAGCTCAAACAGGGTTAGAATATATGCAAAATCAAAAAAGAAAATCATTCATAACAATTTTTCTCTTCAGCAAAACTTTCATGTACAGATGACTCGGCTTATATATTGCGTGTGCCGGTATGGTTTGAAGACATTAAAAAAACGCTTGACTATACTTGACAAGAAATCAAAAATATGTTATAATAACACTGTAATCGATAACTACGTTATGAATAAAGCAGAGAATATCTTATGGCATTGAAAAATCATTTGTTAGACGGCCAAATTACGAAAGCGGCTTTTGTTGAATTTATGAAATTCGGATTCCGCAAAGCATCTATTCGCAATATCGCATATCGCGCAGGCGTTACAGCCGGAGCGGTATATACTCGTTATACAGGCAAAGATGCTCTGTTTTGCAGTCTTTTGGAAAACATACTTGCTGAATTCGAAAAACAGGGCTCTGTTGCTCTTCAACGATACAATATAGCTGAACAAACTGCATGTTTAGAAGATTTTCTGACCGCAATGCGGTGCGAAGTCCGGATTTATATTGACATTTTTTTCAATTATTACGACGAATGTGTTTTGCTTTTTAGCAAAAGCGATGGTAGTTCTGCAAACAATTGGCTTGAAGCAATGATCGAACACAAACTGACAACAACGGTATCTTTCTTTAAAAAAATTGCAGGCGGACCTGTTAACAAGGATGTGATTCGTTTACTCTTGGACGCGAATTTACATATATATCGAAAACTGCTCAGTTTTTCTCTGACAAAAGACGAAGGAATCGCCTGTATCATAGAAGTTCAGGATTTTTTAGAGGCTGGTTGGATAAAGTTATTCAAGCAACTCCAAAATATATAAACTCGGACAAAATCAAATTGATTTTGTCCGAATTTCAGGTGACTTGTTAGCAATTGCTAACAAATATTACTACTGTTAAGGAATAGCGTACTATATGATAGACTTTGAATTCGAGTTCAGTTATGCAGATGAAAAACATATGGCTCTGAAAAATGTAAAGGGCAAAATACCCACCGGAACATGCATTGTTTTATGTGGTGGAAGCGGTTGCGGAAAATCAACATTGCTCAAGTGTATAAACGGATTAATTCCAAACTTCTACGAAGGAACGCTCAAAGGTTTTTGTTACATCAATGGAAAAACATGCTCAGAGATGTCTGTGGGTGAGACCGGAGAGTTAGTGGCATCTGTTTTTCAAGATCCCCGCAGTCAGTTTTTCACAATCAACAGCTCTACAGAAATTGCTTTCGGCCTCGAAAACCACGGTCTCCCGCAAGCGGAAATACAACTCAAAGTAGATGAAGCCTTTCGCCTCTTTGGCCTGGAGAGACTAAAGGACAGAAATGTTTATGAGCTTTCCAGCGGAGAGCGGCAAATTGTATCGATCCTGGCCGCATGGGCGATGAATACCGATGTATTATTGCTCGATGAACCTACCGCCAATCTTGATTATGCTGCCATTGAAGCATTGCACCATATTCTGTTACAGTTAAAAAAACAGGGAAAAACCTTGATTTTTTCTGAACATCGCCTCTATTATTTGAATGGGATTGCCGACGCGTACTGGCTCATGGAAAACGGGGAGATCACAGGCTGTTTTACGCCGGAAGAAATGGCACAACTAACACCACAGCAGCGATGCGCTATGTCTGTTCGTAATCTGGATTTAGCGAATCTTTCCATACCGAAAAACAAACCGGCGTTTCACAGCAGAAAGCCCGGCTTTGATTTTGAAGTTTCGGGGCTTAAGTTTGGCTATCAGAAAAAAAAAGGAAGGCTGATACAAGACCTCACATTTTCTGCGACATGCGGCGAGGCTGTCGGAATCATCGGCGCCAATGGGTGCGGAAAAACCACTGCAGGAAAAATAATGTCCGGGCTCATAAAAGCAACTTCCGGAACCATTTTATACAATCACAAAAAAATGTCGCGCAAAAAGCTGCAGGAAAACGTGCTTTTTGTCATGCAGGAAGCAGAATTCCAGTTTTATACAAATTCAGTACTGAACGAGCTGAAATACGGGCAAAGAATCACACCGGAATTTCAAGAGAAAGCAGAACTGCTTTTGAAAAAATTCGGAATGTGGGAAATCCGGGACCGGCATCCGTTTTCCCTCTCGGGAGGTCAAATGCAGAAATTGGTTTTGATGATCGCATGTCTGTCACCAAAGCAGATTGTTGTTTTGGATGAACCCACCAGCGGCTTGGATGCCAGGAGCCTCCGGGGCTGCGCCGAGCTGATCTCGGAAATGCAGAAGGAAAAGCTGATATTCATCATTACCCATGATCTCGAGCTGATTGCCCAAGTATGCACACGTTGCGTTTGTATTGCAGACGGGAAGATCGAGCGTGAGTTTTGCATGTATGGAGACAGCTGCATGAAAGATCTGATGACTTATATGAAAACAAATTTTTCCATGTCCGAAGATACCGAACCGAGCGGAACAAAAACGCCGGCATCCGCCATTCATCCCGTCACCAAAATTCTGCTCTGGATTCTCGCCATGATTGCCGTTTCAACCACAAACGATCTCATGGTATGGGGCGTGAATGCCGTACTGATTGTTATGCTGTTAGCAGACAGACGGTATGCCTTGGCACTGATGGGAGGGGGCATTTCCGCGGTTCTGTTCGGATTACACCGCTGTTTTCCCTCCACTGCCCTTTCCTTTGCCTTTGTCTTTTTTCCGAGACTGCTCGCCCTATGGCTTTCGATGTGCACATTTATCGGCGGAAACGAGGCGTCAAGGACAATTGCCGCACTCAGATATATGCATGTTCCGGAAAAACTGATCATGATATGTTCAGTTGTATTTCGCTTCTTCCCTGTGCTGTCCAGGGATATGATACTGATGCGCCATGCCATTCGGACCAGGGGTGCATTTGTAACCCTATGGCAAAAGCTTTGTGCATTTCCCCAATACATAGAAATACTCACTGTGCCCATGGCGCTCCGCGTCATCCGTATTGCGGAAACGCTTTCTGCCTCTGCGGAAACGAGGGGGATTGACCTGAAGCGCAAACGCCATTCTTATATTTCCTTGCGTTTTACCTTATGGGACATTCCCTTCCTGTTTTTATTGTTCACTGTTGTGATAATAAGCGTTTAACATTAATTTTTTTTATAAAGGAGTCAATAAATTATGACCATCGGCAAAAAAATGAAAGTAAAAGACATCATTACAGTCGTCCTGCTGGCACTTATAAACGTGGTACTCTTTTTCGCCAGTTCCTTGCTGTATGTAACCCCGATTACCATCGTATTGATGCCGGTATTTTTTGCATTACTGGAGGGGGTCGTATTTTTCATAATCGGCACCACCATAAGAAAGCCGGGTGCTATGTTGATATATAGTTTTGTCCGCGGTATTCTTGGCGGTTATCTGCCTTACATACTGTTGTTTTTGGCATCCGGTGTGATTGCCGAGTTAATTCTGTGGAAAACAGGGTACGGAAATACCAAAGCCCTGACTTGCAGTTATGTCATAAATCAGGTACTGGCAGCTATCGGCAGCACGATTTATCCCTATGCAATTGCCGTAAAATCTATAGAGCAAATGCCTGTAACCGACGGAAGACAGGACAGCATCCTCGCCGCCTCTGCAATGCTTCAGTCGTGGGGCTGGATTGTACTGCTCGCGGGCGTGATCCTGGCCGCGTGTATCGGGGCACAGATCGGAAAACGAATTGTTGCGAAGCATGTGCTGAAGGATTCAAAATCCGGAAGAACTTCGCAATGAGCTGTCCCCCCAAAAAGCGATCAGTCTACCGGATGCAAGATTCTCTGATGCAGAGATGATCGAAAAAACCGAGCGATTCCCTCAGACACAGCCTGAGCAAGAGCTCTCATCTAACCGATTGTGATAACATCATCTTTTGTTACGGAAAAACCGTATATTACATCATATTTCCACCACCATAAAGACCTACACACTCACTTTTGTAATCGGTCCCTCCCAACACGGAAAACAACGGTCTGTAAACAGATTTCAGTTTCCGTGATGTGTAGGCGCATCACGATTGACAACGCTGATGTCCTCTATATACCTGAAAGTGGATAAAAAATCAGCATGGTTTTTCAGCGAGTTTACCTTTCTGAAGACACCGGCCTTAACAATATTCGGTTTCAGAAACCGGATGTCACCCCGAAAAAAGTGCGGCCCGCCACAAAAATTCGCACAGTGTGATAACTTTATCATGGCATTTCCGGATGCATATCACACCGTTTTATCGGATATGTCCCGTTCAGACAGTGGAATATGCATTGTTACCTTTTGTTTCTGATCCGTATCATTCCCGGCAGGTCCATACTGCCAAACCACAGGCATCTGATGAGTGAATTCATGATCCCCCGTGGCAAAGTTCCCGTGAAGACAGGTGCGCCATACATAGAAGCTTGTCGTGCGAATCGGCACCTAAATACGCTGTGAAACTGTATGATACCGCCGTACATACCGGTCACTCGAACGGTTCCTCAGATTAACTTCCCTTCTCTTTCAGTCCGTTTTTCGACATAAGCAAATGCTCTCCGTATGCACAGGTGTAGGCACTGCCATTCTCCCTTTATGTTCTTTCAGATATTAGATATAAGTTAATGTTGCCGCGAAAACGAAAACCGGGCTGTCCGAAACGGACGGTCCGGTTTTTTGATGCACCCTCATGCCTATAATACATGGTCGGATAGAATGATTGTGTGTTCATCTGCATGGATGTAGGTTTAAGACCGCATCGTCTTGCAGCACGAAACACCTAATTACAGAACTGACTATTACCCACGAAGCGGTAATCACGATTGGTAAGGAAGTATCTGCGCCTGTTATTGCAACTGATCCGGATACAAGATCGCCTCCAACCGGCTGTACGCCTCTGCAAAACGGCTATTAGGCTTGTTGTGAAACAACGTTTTTTCAAGATAGTATACCCTGCCCTCTTTTACCGCGCGAAGCGAATTCCAAACCGGATTATCTCCATACAGAGTCTCCACCTGCTCCTGTGCTGCTTCTGCTCCTGCGTGGCACTGAATAACGATGATATCAGGATCTGCGGCATATACCGTCTCAAGATTGATATCAAGCCGCTCAGCACCGGAAGTATCTCCCCAAGAATCAACGATATTTTTTGCATTCATGGCATTAATCATACCGCCAATCACTGTTGAGGAGGTATTTGCCTGCAATGATTCAGAACCAGAAAACATGCTGAACACAGAAGGTGTATTCTGCGTTGGACAGTTTATCAAAACATTGACAACCTCATCCAACGCTTTGAGGGCAACTGTATCCCACAGTTCCTCATGTCCGGTAAGATTACAGAACACCTTGAACCATTTCAGGTAATCAGAAAAATCATTGTATTCTACAGCAATCAACGGAATTCCAGCTGCATTAGCCGGCGACTCAATCGTTGAATATCCGCTCATGGCTGTCGAACAAATAATCAGATCCGGACGTAGCGCAATAATACTTTCAACATCCCACTTTTTTCCTGATGAAGATGTCGCCACAACAGTCATGCCGTCATCCTGTGTGATATCGCGCCCGATATATTCCTGATATAATTCCGTACTCGAACTACCCCCGATACAACCAATTACGCTTCCGCCCGCCTCATACCATAGCGTCGTAAAACTTGCGTAAAGGTTTACTGTTTTTTCCGGATTCTTTTCAATCGTAAGATGCTGTCCGGAAGCATCGGTGAAGCTTACCGTCGTCTCATTGATCACAACATCCTGGGTTTTAGACAAGAACTCATTCCGGAGTGTTTCCATCTGAGCCGGATCCTGATTGTTTTCGGTGGGATCTTTCGTTGCATCGGTTTGATTCTGAGTGGTAGAGTCTGTATTTTCTGTGCCCGGTTGTGTGCAAGATGCCATCAGAAACAGACAGAGCGCCGCCAAAAAAATGTAAGTAGTTTTTTCATTATAATCTCCCTTTTCAACGTAATGATTTATTGGGTATAAAAAACGGGCAATGATAGATCGGATCAGAAAATATTTGAGCATCTATGCCGAAGACACGTCTGAGGTTTTCTTTTGTTAAGACCTCCGACGGCGTGCCTGAGTCAAACACAGTGCCGTCTTTGATCATGTACAAAGCATCTGAATACCGGGCAGCCAGATTCAGATCGTGCAACACCATCAGAATGGTAATTCCCCTCTCGGCATTCAATTTGCGTACCAGCTCGAGAACATCCACCTGATATCCGATATCCAGGTATGTGGTCGGCTCATCAAGGATCAGTATTTCGGGCTGCTGCGCCACCGTCATAGCAATCCATGCACGCTGACGCTCCCCGCCCGACTAATTCGTTGTTTCCAAATGATTTTGTCGAAATCTCTTCTGCGATAGGGAAAGGTTTGTGCGTCTATTCCAATGCTATCCAAAAAATCACCGATAGCATCATTGAACGCTTTGTAGTCCCTTGCTTGACGCCATTTTTCAACCTGAGCTGTACTAACCTTCGCAACATTTGGATTAGATTGATGTGCAGCAGTATATTCAGGGAACAGTCTTGCAACTACACTGTCGTAAATACTGTAATCATCACGATCATATAAATACCAATTATGTAGTGCGCAATACTTACTTGCAAAAGAGAACAGATTTACGCCACCGTTATTATAAGCAATATCGCTGACCAACGTTGGATCTCCTATTTTTACCCGAGCATCAAAATTCAAGCTCATAATAAGGTCAACCAACTTGTGAACGCCGGCACTTCCAATCGATCGCTTGAGCTGCGTCGAATAGATGAAATCAATCACTACCACCTTAATGAAAATTTCTTCTGCTTTTGTATTAGATGGCATTTTCTTAAATAGATAGTTTAGAACATCGGTATCGCGCTGATGATATTCATCGGTTATTGACAACGGCACATTTTTTCTTCTAAAATCACTTGGTGTCAATGGTTTTAAGATATACATATGTTTCTCTCCTTTTATAATTTATAATCAAGATCTTACCAAATCGCTCTTATAGTACGCGGCAGAAATTGTTGCTACAATGTTATAATGAGTGAAAGAACTATCCCAATAACCCAGTGAGAATTGCACGGTAGTTGTCATTACATCCGCATTAATTGTTGTGTTAGAAGAACTAATTGCTCCGCTACTATAACCGCAACTTTTGTCACTTATTGTAACAGAGCCTTCAAATTGCAATTCAGTTTTCATAACCGATTCCACAGAAGATGCTCCCAAAGATATATTTGAAGCACCTACATAAACGGCACTTGAATCTGTGATACTCCAGCCTGTTGCATTTTCAAAAGCAACACTCGTTATTGACGAAGCATAGTACGCATATCTCCCTATAAAATTGACAGAACTCGGAATCGTCACCTCGTAAATATTTGTACAACTATAAAATGCGTATCTGCCAATACTCGTCAGAGTCGAAGGCAGAGTTACGTTGCTGAGAGAAATACAACCGTAAAATGCGTAATCGTTAATGCTAAGCACCCCTTCGGGTAAAGTAATTTGCTGAAGATTGGTTAATCCTCTAAAGCCCTCTGCGAGAATTTGTGTAACTGCGATGCCATTATATGTTGCGGGAATTTCGAGTATCGTTTCGTATTTCGCCATTCCGCCCGCCATTACACCATAGGTGCCGTCGGGGAGCAAGCTGTAAACCAAAATTTCTTTTTCGTTCGAATCGCCAATGAGCCCACTCAAATCAAGAGAATCCGTTGTTCCGTCCGTATAATGAATAACAAGGTAAGTGTCAGAAATTTCCGTCTTTACAATGCCTCGACCGGCATCACCCTTGTCGCCCTTATCGCCTTTTGCTCCGTCCTGACCGTTAGCACCGTTGTTACCTGTTGCAACAACATTAAGCGAAGTCCAAGTAGAGCCGTTATCATAAGAAACTTCCCACATATTCGTGGTTTCATTGATGCGAAGCTGAGGGGTAATACCGTCTGTTCCGTCTTCTCCGTCATCACCCTTGTCGCCCTTAGCACCGGTATCGCCCTTGTCGCCCTTTGAGCCGACGAGAGATGTAAGCCATTCGGTTTCAGAACCTTTGTACCCATTGGCTACGGCAATCTCATATGCAGATTTTCCGTCAGCACCATTCTGACCGTTTGAGCCAACAAGAGATATCAACCATTCCTGAACTGTGCCTGTATAGCCATTTTCAACTGCAAGCTCATATGCAGATTTACCGTCTGTGCCGTTCGTTCCGTTGCTACCGTTCGTACCTGACGCACCTACGAGAGATGCAAGCCATTCCGTCACACTACCTTCAAAACCGTTCGCACAAGCAAGCTCATATGCGGATTTGCCGTTCTGACCATCCGCTCCGTCTTTACCATCTGCGCCGTCAAGACCATCCCTGCCTGCTTCACCAATCAGAGAGTCAAGCCACTTGGATAACGTTCCTTCAAAACCATTCTCACAAGCAAGTTCGTATGCAGACTTTCCGTTTTGACCGTCCACTCCATCTTTACCATTGGAACCGCTTGCACCGGTTTTGCCAACCAACGACTCCAGCCACTGGTCAATAGTTCCCGTATAACCCTTTTCAACAGCGAGTTCATAGGCAGATTTTCCATTTGCACCGTCGGCTCCATCCTTACCATTTTGTCCGGACGCACCCACTTCGCCGGCAAGAGAAGCGAGCCATTCTTCGAGAGTTCCTGTATAACCTTTTTCAACAGCAAGCTCATACGCAGACTTGCCATCTTCACCGTCTTTTCCGGGAATACCCTGTTCCCCTTGAGGGCCTTGTTCACCCACAGAGGTATCACAAGCAGTGAACAGTCCAAGCACCATAAATAGTGCAAGGAAAATAGCTATACAACTAAACTGCGATTGAATTTTTTTGCTCATAATGTTTTACCTTCCTTTGTGTTTTAATAAAGTGTACTTTGTTGTGAGCTCTTTTTTAATGCAAAAAAATGTCAAAGAATATGGAGAATTTATCCCCAAACAATTGACTTTTCCTCAAAACAGTGATATAATATTAGACGAAAATAAAATAGGTGTAGTCTACAATAGAGTACACATTTTTGTAGACTACACCTTATTATAATATCTTGGCGTTTTTGTAAATTTCCGCTCGATATCGAAAGGTCGCAAGCGGCATCCCGCATAGTTTTGCCGCGGCAGTTCCTGTGATTTCTCCGAATTTCCATCGCTGGTATGCCTCATGAAAGTTCACTGGCAATGGGTTAGGCGGTCTACCGAACTTCACTCCCCTTGCTTTTGCCGCCGCAATGCCCTCGGCTTGCCTTTGGCGAATGTTGGTTCGTTCATTCTCTGCCACAAAAGACAACACTTGCAGAACAATATCCGAGAGAAATGTCCCCATCAAGTCTTTCCCTCGCCGTGTGTCAAGAAGCGGCATATCCAACACCACGATATCTACGCCCTTGTCCTTTGTCAGCAGTCGCCATTGTTGCAATATTTCCTCGTAGTTACGCCCGAGACGGTCTATGCTCTTGATATAGAGCAGATCGTCCTTTTTCAGTTTTCGAAGCAGTTGCTTGTATTTCGGGCGGTTGAAATCCTTACCCGATTGTTTATCCATAAAAATGAATTTGTCTGTAACTCCAACCTCCCGCAAAGCAACCAACTGTCTATCCTCGTTTTGTTCTCTTGTGCTTACGCGAATATATCCGTAAATATTCACAAAAACCCTCCTCTTACATTCGTAAATCGCTTTGCTTTAAATTATATCATAAAAAATGAAGCCCCCGAAAATCATTTGACTTTGGGGGCGTTCTGCCGTTATATGAGCATCGGGAGGTCGTTTTGACCTCCCGACATTGAATTATCTGTATATGATTAACCTATTCACGATTTCAGATACGCCGCCACTGTTCTCATACGAACAAGCACTTGCATCATAAATATTTGAATTTGCTGAATGACCGAATGATAAACAATCCACAACCCCCTCCGATTACAATGACCTGTTTTACAAATGAAACCCGACCTGTCCGATGCTTAAATAAACATATATGCTTTCATTCAAAGCGTATGCATCCACTATAATTTTACTCATACCACAAAAATACATGCTGCAAAATTCAATATGATCCAAAAATGCCATATCCCGCGCTTTCAACACGAGCTTTAATTACCTCGTCGCTTACATCCTTCGCATAGAATACAGTCAGAATATTATTTTTAAGATCGACCTTCCCCGAAACACCCTCAATGTCATTGACAACTTCTTCCACTCTGTTTTTGCAATGTTCACATTGCATGCCATCAACTTTAAAAGTCTTTTGATAAAGCACTCTTGACAGTTTCTTTCGCCTTGGCTTGTAGCCACCTCCACCGCAACAGCCGCCCTGCCCCCGGAAATGTTTGACCGTATAAATGATGCCTATTATGACAACAACGGCGATCACACCTACAATAAAATAATCCAACACATCAATCTCCTTTCAGGTAATAGACGCAAGACTGTTTTCAGATAATTCGGAAATAAACGCACAAATAGCATTGTCCGCTGTTTCATCCACAGTAATGTCCAAAAACAGTTTATCTTTCAATAGTTTATGATAATATTCAAACTCAATTGCTTTTTTCATTCCTCTTTCAGTGAAATACACAAGGCCACCGCGCTCTTTATGGATATAGTACAAGTCAATAAATATATTCATCATCTTGTGAACGCTGACCTTAGTGATCTTCAATTCTTTGGCAATATCGACACTTCGCACCCCTGTATCTTTGTAAATCCGTTTAATTGCAAGCAGATAACGTATATGAGATCCTGTAAGCGGAATCTTATTAGCCACCGCTAACCTCCTTAATTTATAATCAGGGAATGCGAATATTAAAAACGCATTCCCTTGAGTATTAGTTATCTTTATGTATTTGTTCACTGTGATCACTGCATTTGCTGTTGCATTTTCCACCGCATTTACCTGCGCACTGCTTGGCGTAGGGGCAACCGATGCACTTCACACCTTTTTTCTTTTCCCTGACAAGATAGAAAACAACGGCACCAATGATGATCACAAGCAGTCCGGCAACAATGAAATTTTCCATTACGCGTTACCGAGAGCGTATTCCGCTTTCATCTTTTTGTTCGTGTTGATAATGAGAGCGGCAATAATACCCACAAACACAAGAACCGCAGCAAGACCGCCAATAGCCGCACCAATATTGAGAGCCGCAGGAGCGGTAATCAGCGTGCCGATCGTGTATACGAGGTAGCCAACGGAATATCCGACTCCAAGCTGAAGGCCGATGCCTGCCCATACCCACTTCCCGCTCTTCATTTCAGAGTTCATAGCGCCGATAGCCGCAAAGCAAGGCGGAGTGTAAAGATTGAACATCAGATATGCAAGAGCCGCAACCTTGGAAATTGCGATAATTCCCGCAACCTCCGCTCCGGCTCCTTCCATGATAGCAAGTTCGTCGATGTCAATGAGATTTTCAAGTCCCACAAAGCAAACCGCAAGTGTACCGACAACGTTTTCTTTTGCGATAAATCCGGTGACCGCCGCTGCCGCAAGCTGCCAGGAAAGAACACCGACAACCGGTACCAGAAGGTATGCAAAGGGGGTTGCAATCGTTGCGAGAATGGAATCGCTTGCGTTTTCAGCAACCGAGAATTTCCATGTAAAGGTCTGCATAAGTTGAACTGCAGTGTTGCACAAAAGAATGATGGTCGCCGCTTTTACAATATACGCCCATCCTCTGCTACACATCGCTTTGAAGGAAAACCACAAGGACGGTACTTTGTATTCAGGCATTTCCATAATAAAGAAGGATTTTCTGGATTTATAGCCAGCTATTTTGTTAACAAGGAACGCACCCACAAAAATGAGAACGATACCGAGCAAATATACCAGTGCACTGACCCACCCCGCATTGTCAAAGAAAGCACCCGCGATGAGAGAAATGACAGGAATCTTCGCGCCGCAGGGCATAAACGGAGAAAGCATGGCGGTGGCTCTGCGCTCGCGATCATTGCGAATCGTTCTGCTCGCCATAATGCCGGGTACAGCACATCCGATTGTGATTACAAAAGGAATTACTGACTTACCAGACAGTCCGACCTTCTTGAAGATGGGATCCAGCACAACGGCAACCCGGGACATATAACCACAGTCTTCGAGGATGGCAATGAGAAAATACATCACCATGACCAGAGGCAGGAAGCCGATCACCGCGATGACACCACCGATCACACCGTCAACCAGCAATGCCGTCAAAAGCGGATTTGCGTTTTCCAGCAGACCGCCTACCCAGCCCTGGAACATTTCAAGAAGAGTAACAAGCCCCGGAATTGCCCATTCGTTCGCCTCGCCTTCGTTGAAGACGTAACCTTCAGCAATCCAGGCACCAAGCCATGTCTGAGAAATCTGGAATACCAGAAGCATAACAACGGCAAAAATCGGAATACCGAGCCATTTGTTTGTAAGTACACGGTCAATCTTGTCGTTTATGTTCTGATCCTTTGTCAGAATCTTACGTATTTCTACATCCTTAACAATTTGATTTACAAATTCAAAACGCTTTCTATCTGCCGCTTCAACTGCCGCTTTATCGGTCAGATCAATGTTTCCCTGATGATAAGGTGCGTTCTGTGTGCCGTATGCAACAGAAACTGCTTTTTCCACAACAGCCTTCAGACCGTCTGCTGTAGTAGATGTCGTTTCAACAACCGGACAACCGAGTTCAGTCGCAAGCTTCGCAGTATCGATTTTGTTACCTTTCTTCTTATTGAGATCACTTTTATTAAGCGCAACGACGACGGGAATTCCAAGCTCAAGTAATTGTGTGGTGAAGAAAAGACTGCGGCTTAGATTGGTTGCGTCCACAATGTTGATGATCACATCAGGATTCTCTTTCTTCACATAAGAACTCGTGATACTTTCCTCGCTCGTGAACGGGGACATGGAATACGCACCCGGAAGATCAACAGCAATCAGCTGCTCGCTTCCTTGGTAGTATGCCTTTTTAATGGGGTGTTCCTTTTTTTCCACGGTAACACCCGCCCAGTTTCCGACCTTTTCATTTCGGCCAGTCAGGGCATTGTACATCGTGGTCTTGCCGGAATTAGGGTTTCCTGTTAAAGCAATTCTCATATTGGTTCTCCTCCGTTTAATAATTACGATATAATAAATGAACCGTTTCCGGTTGGTTCAATATTTTGTTAGCAATTGCTAACAAATGCTTTTAATATTAGCCGATATCAGCAAAAGCTAATACATCGGCAAAAGTTATAAAGCTCAAATGGAAAAGTATTGCTTGAATCTGAATTCAGACTCGGATAGCCTGCGCCAGTTGCTTATCAATATTGTATCTGCCGTCTTTAATAGATACAACACAACTGTTTTTGAGATGAGAAACGACTGCGATGGTCTCGCCGGTGTAACACCCGAGAGATAGTAGAAAAGCATCGAGCTCTTCATCATCAGTATCAATCTGGCGGATGGTATATTCTTTTCCTTCCTCTGCTTCCCAAAGAGTCATTGTTTTCCTCCTCTCATATGTAATATGATTTTGCCTGCGAATAAGCAATCTCCGACGCAAAATCCCAAAATATGTTAGCAATTGCTAACATAAGGAATTATACTACGGTCAACCGGATTTGTCAATAGTTTTTTCAAAAAAAATGTTTTTTTGTAATATTGACTAATTTACAAAATGATGTTACAATAGTTGTGTACGAAATTATACGAAATCATTGTTTAAAGAGGTAATAAAATGTTACTCAAAGAATCAGGCGAGATGTATCTCGAAACAATATATGTTTTACACAAGAAAAAAGCAGCCGTGCGCTCTGTTGATATTGCAGAACACATGAATTATACAAGAGCCAGTGTCAGCCGCGGAATCGGACTTCTCAAAAAGCAGGGGCTTATTGAAGTTGATAAAAGCGGTTTTATAACGCTGACACCTGATGGAATAACGAAGGCCGAGAAAATCATGGAGCGTCATGAGGTCCTGACGAACATTTTCATCCATCTCGGTATTGATAAGGAAACTGCTGCAGAGGATGCTTGCCGTATAGAACACATTATCAGCGACAAAACCTTTCAAGGCATTAAAGAATATTTCGAAAAACATAAATAATAAACAAAAGCCATGGTTTTTCTTTGTCACCTTATACTCTTTATGTAAAGCGGTATCTGTTAATGGAGCAATACCGCCCACATTTCATCAAAGTCCCGGCTCATAAGTGTGTCAAGATATTCCCTTTGCCGAGCATTAAAAGAAAAATAATCTGCCGCTTTACTTGTCATCATGGTATTCCGCTCAATATGCAGAACCGTTTTTATAATCGTTTCTTCGACATAATACGGATTGCCATCAGCATCAACATAACCGCGGCGCGGTTATGCCCTGATTCTATGAATACCGTAGGCGCCGGAATTTACAAATTCAATCTTTTTCTCTCCGCCGTTTAATAAAAACAAATATAAACTTCAGCACGCCATATGTTATCATACCAAGTACAATCGGAGCAAGATACGATGCAATGATAAGAGACAGCTGCTGCGTCACTGCATATCCGTCTCCTACAAGCCATGTCGGCGTTGGAACAACCATGCCGGTTTCGCATAGGATTAATGCAGAAATACATACGCCTGAGACAATGATTTGCAGCTTTTTTCTTTTCAGA
>CALXUV010000039.1 GCA_944391815.1 uncultured Clostridia bacterium
ATGATGTAGAACAATATCTACGTATCAGAGAAACATTATCAGAAAATAATTATGGTTTTGAAGAATATTACTTTCCTTCCATATCAAAATTATCCGAAGTAAATATAATTAGTCGGAAATAACTAATGCATTAAATGGAGAAAAACTGCTTTCGCAATGTGACTGATATTCATTAATGCCCAAACATATGATTCATCTAATTTCTGAAAGGTCATGGCGGTATCTATATGATGCCGCCATGTAACCTAAAATGGTTCATTGGTTACGGAATGGAATTTTGCCAACGGATGTAAGATGATTGACTATTTGAGTAATCTAAGTCATCCCGATACCGGAGAAACAGAGCTGAAAGAGGTTGTGCAGACGTTTGTCAGAGAGACAAGCGAGCTTGTACACATCAAAGTAAATGGCGAGGAAATTATTACGACGCCGACACATCCGTTCTGGGTACCGCAAAAGGGATGGACTGACGCGATACAACTCCGCGCAGGAGACAGATTGCAGCTACTCAACGGTGAGTATGTCATCATCGAGCAGGTGCAGCATGAACTGCTGGAAACACCGATTACTGTCTATAACTTCGAAGTTGAGGATTTCCATACCTATTATGTTACCGATAGTGCGATTCTGGTGCATAATAAATGTCGTGCCGGAAATGCAAAGTATTATTCCGAATATAGTAGTCGAAATGCTGCATTCCGAGCTGCCAAAAGAGACATGGGAATTCCAATGAGTCAACAACCGATGAGTGTTTCACCGAATATGAACAAGTCAGGCAAAAAAGTTCCCGGCAGAACATATACATTTAAATCGGGAAACGATTTATTTGTTTTAAGAGATGATGCTGCTGGTCATGTTGAATGGGGTATTGGTCCTCATATTAATATCAAAGGTAGTAAATGGCATTATCTTTATCCGTAGAGCAGGCAATAAAGATAATTGAAATTCCCTTATAGTAGTCAAAGCAGGGATATAAGTTTTTGATTATTGCAATCAATAACTTAACTTGTATCCCTGTTTTAACAAGTTGTTATGTTTTATTCCTAAGTGTTTTACAAAAAAATAAAGAGGTAATTTGTAACAGAAAGGAATGAGTATAGGTATGGATATGATGAGAGGGAAAAAAGTATTTGTATCAGATTACAATGGGGATATAATAAATCCAAGATGGAATGTGACAAGTATATGTATTTCTTTTAATGATTCAGAATTAAAATATAATTTTAATGATTCTAAATATACAGAAACATTAGAATGGATTACAGACTTATTGAGTGATCATGTTAAGCTTTATGAACTGTTTATGCTTCGAAAGCCTGGAAGATTCAACCGAATAGACAAATACTATGGTATATGGAAGAAGCTTTTGAATAAAAATATAGAATTTTCGATTACATTCCCAGAAAAATATTTTTTGTTTGATAGTTGCGAAGTAATGGTTGCTATAGCTGAAATAGAACCACATAAGATAAAAGAGGCACTTGCTCTTTGTAGCAACAGATGCTGTGGTGCAATGTTATTTTTCTCAAAATATAATATAATTTATGAACATATACATGATAAAAAAATTTTTTTAACAGACATGAAAACAATTGATTATTTACTTGATAATGACGCCACTATTATTTGTACTTCTGATTTTTACCCTGAAGAAAGAGTTCTATATTTATATGGTAAAAATGGCAATAAAGAAATTGAACTCATGAAATCAAAGTTTGGTTTATCATAGTGTCCTACAGATAGCACTTATAATATATCATGAACGGAGGTGAAGAAGATAGAGCGAAAAAACCGAGTGTTGTAATCTTGAAGCATCTGTGGGAAAAGAGTGACGAAGAGCATCCGGCAAGCATAGCAGATATTATCGGTTATCTGAATGAGAATGGGATAGAAGTCCATCGGCATACGGTAACTGCGGCGATAGAGCAGCTATGGAGTTCGGTGTGGATATCATTTTTGTGCGAAGTACGCAGAATCGGTATTTTATCGCAGACCGTGTTTTGGAGTTACCGGAGCTTAAGCTACTTGTGGATGCGGTGGACGCCGCGCGTTTCATCTCGGTAAAATGAAGCAGGGCGAACAGCCAATTAGCGTTACACAAAGCGTAAATCGTATGGAAAAAACAATTCCTGGTAGAACCTATGCGTTTAAAAACGGAACTGTAATTATGGAACATCGGGCAGGACATCTTGAATACTGTATTGGTCCGCATTTTAATATACTTGGCAACAAGTTTCACTACTTATATCCGTGAGGAGGAGAAATCGTGAAGTACTATTTGAACACAAACGGGAATCTTTATGAAAATGCGTGGCTGATTGCCGTAGATATGGTCGATCAGTGTACGGTAGAAAATTTTATTAATCAATACAGATTATTTCTTTCTTTCATTGTTAAAAGCTTTAACCTATATTTCGGTGTTATTGTTTATCGTGAAAGTAAGTTTGGTTTTGGTCGTGTTGAACGCTATAAAGGTTTATCGTCGGAAATAGAAAAAATTTCAAGGAAAAATACGCCGAGAGAACACATTATAGCGGGAGATGAGCAGGATGAATACATGTACGCTATTATCGAACTTGATCCACAAGAGATAGAAACATTGATATATAATGAGCATTATTCAATTATGTTTTTAGCAACCAAGAAAGAGCTGGAAAATGTTATTTTTAACATTTCAAAATTAAAAACTCCTGATAAGTTAAAGAAATATATGTTAGATAGCGGGATTATATTGACAAAAGGTTATTGTGTTTACGAAACACCAAACAAGTTAGAAGTAGCCGCATGGCTTATTTCCGCTCCTGAAAAAATGAAAAGTTTTTGGTATCAGTTTCAGGATATGATTAAAGCATATGATTCAGATGCGTTGTTTGAAGAATGCGACATTTGACCGTGTCAAACCGTAAAAATACATCCAACCACAAGACTAAAAGATTCTGTTTATAGTTTGTAGGAATTTATTTGTATACAAATTTAGTACTAAATTTTGGATGCGCTTGAAAACGTACACAATTTTGAAGTTGAGGAGTTTCACACTTATTATGTTTTGATAGTGGTATATTGGTGCATAATGATTGTGCCCCAAAAAACAAAATGGTATTTGAAACTCGCAAACAGGCATTTAACGAAGCTAAACGACAAATAGGAGTTCCGACAAGTGCACAACCTACAAAGATTGGTCCAAATTTAACTCGACAAAGACAAATTGCTCCGGGTAGAGTCTACTATTTTGACAATGGGAAGTATATCAGAGATGATATTTCTGGTCATATATTCCCGGATGGAGGGCATATAGGATCTCATTTCAACATTTCAACATCGGATATACATATATTTTATAAAAGGTAATGTCGATATTGTTCCGGTATGTACATTTGTATATACCGGAACAATAGGGGGGAGTTATGTATTATTGGGAAAATAATATTATCAAAAATCCATTTATAAAAAGTGAATCTTTGATATGGAATGAACAAGAACAACAAGGACTAAAGTTCTGGGGAAAACTATTTATAAAAAAAATATTTTTTTCTACAAAATTTGTTGATTGCAATTTAATTTTATGTAAAAAATATCCCGGAAGTATATCATTGTTTGAAGAAAAAATATGGTACAAAAAATTAGTTTTAAAAGGGTATACTGATTTATTAACTAGTACAGTCATTGGTAACGAAAATTTATCTTATGTACTGTGTTTTTCAAAATACAGTAAAAATAACTTACTGGATTTAATTTATTCATTGAACATACTGCAAATGTATAACCCATTAATTTTGCTGGCAATGGATCAATTAAATTTAGAACAATTAAATACATTTTGTATTAATGAATTTACCTCAAACAGTAGCGATTCATATTTTGATTTTTACAAGTTGATTGAAAAATTTGATTGTGAATTGATTCAATATAACAATTATTCCGGAGAAAGTTCATTAAGTATATATAAATCTATAGGCTCATAAATAGTATTTTGTTTGTAAGTAAGCAAACTTATAACACTTTAATTTTAGTATAATATAATTAGTCAAACTCATGGGCTGAATCAAGCCATCAATTGCATAGAAAGGTGGCGTTTCAGTAAAATTATAATTCCTACACATCTGTTTCGGATACCTGAAAAAGGCTAAACTGATGCCATACATAAGCTTCGTTACAAGCTTGGAATCATGTTCCCGGAAGATAGCGGGTAAGCACGATTCCGATCAAAACCAAGGGAATATTATACCCTGACCGCCTTGAATTTTGGATAGTGTGCTTTTTTGGGTACCCCTGCCATTGAAAGGGCTCAAGCTTTTTGACTACGCAAGTGTAGACTAAAAGTTTGAGCCTTTTCTCATTTTTACAAATTTACACGCTCAAAGAACTCCGTCTCAACTTGGGACGGAGTTTTCATTTTCAAAGTCCGATGCATTCGGATTTCGTTATAATACTCAATATATTCATCAAGCACCGCCGCAAGATTCGACGGCAACTGCGCCTACGTTTGCACCGCGGCCAAAATCTCCCAGACTGTAATAAACGATCCCGTATTCTTCTTCGATCTTTCCGATTTTAAAAATATAACCTACACCGACACCGGCACGATACCCGGCTTCTCCACCTCTCTCATTCAGTTCGGGAACGGAAAGCTGATCGGTATAGGCAGAGGAGAAACCAATCTGCTTTTGAAGCTTGAGGCTTACGCCGAGGAGGACGGTAAGGTAGTACCCATCAGCAAATATACCCCGCCTATGCTCTTTTATACGCTGAACTACAAGGCATATTTCATCGACAGAGAAAACGGATATATAGGCATTTCGGGGCTCGCTCCGAAGGGTAACAGGTATCTGCTGGTCAAATTCGACGGCGAGAATTTCATTGAAGCGGCAAGCGCGGAGCTCGATTCCCACTTCAGCATATCAAGAGGCCTCGTCGCGGACGGATATCTGTACGTGGTAACCCCCAATGATCTCAAGGTTGTAAAATTAAGCTGATCGTCACTTAGAGGAGGCATATATGAAAAAATTAGTTTCGCTTTTCTTATCCATAATACTTATGCTGTCACTTTTCGTTGCCTGCACGCCCGAGGAGACAAAACCCGAGAGCAGCAACAGTGCGCCGGAAGACAATTGCAAGGACGATCCCGTGGCAGCAAAGCCCGTTATCTATCTCTATCCCACCGAGCCTACGAGCGTCAAGGTAAAGCTCGATTACAAGGGTAATCTGACCTGCACTTATCCCGATTACAACGGCGGATGGGAGGTCACCGCGTACCCGAGCGGCAGGATCATCGACCAAAAGACCGGCAAGGAATATTCCTACCTCTTCTGGGAGGGCGTGACCGACGTTGAATACGACTTCAGCCGAGGCTTTGTGGTCAAGGGCGAGGACACGGCGGAGTTCCTCCAGAAAACCTTAGCCGAGATCGGTTTGACACCCGTTGAGTACAATGAATTTATTGTATATTGGCTGCCGAGGATGCAGAATAATCCCTATAATCTCATATCCTTCCAGTCCGATATATACACAGAGTCGGCAAAGCTTGAAATTTCCCCATCTCCCGACAGCCTTTTGCGAGTATTTATGGCGTACCGTCCGCTGAGCGCTCCTATTGATATAGAGCCTCAAGCCTTCGATACTTTTGTCCGCCAAGGCTTCACCGTTGTGAAATGGGGCGGCACTGAGATCAGGTAATGCACACTTAAAAGCAAACGGGACTGCTTCACTCTTTGTGAAGCAGTCCTCATTTTTGTCTCAAATTATACGTCCTGGATTATTCTTCCCAGAAGGTCGTAGAGCTTGCGGAAGCCCGATCCAAACTCCTCAAAGGTACGTGTGCGGCGTGTGGTCCAGACTCGCTCGGACATTGCGCCAAGGTTGCTCATAACCGTACTGATCTCCTGCTCGAAGGTCATCTCCCATGAGCAGAGCATCGAACCGATCAGCTGATCGGTATCGGGAACGGTAATGGGATTGAGGCGAGCCTCGGATTTCGGCCACCAATGCTGCCAATTGTACACGTTCCAATCGAGGATGTCCTTCGCCTGCCAGTTGATGGTGGGATGGAACGCCATTCCGGGCACTATGTAAAGAGGCTTCCAGGCTGCGTTGATGATCTTAAAGCCCGACTCAAGAAGATCCGCGGGCATCTGATAATGACACTCCCAGGCGATAACGATGGTCTCCTTGGGGATGCGCTCGCTTCCTTTCTTCGGGAATCCCTCCCAGACGATGGGAGTTCTGCCCAAGGAGAGCACAAAGGAGGTGATGCGTCCGACGTAGTCGCTGTAAAGCTCGTATACGTCGCTGATGTTGTTCTTCTTCATATACTCGGTGCAGGAGGAGCACTGATCCCACAGAGCTATGTTTGCCTCGTCGCCGCCGATGTGGAGGTAAGGCGAGTCGGGAAACATTTCCGCCATTTCGCGAAGAAGGGTCTTTACTCCCTCAACAGCGCTTTCTCTCGTTGCGCAAAGAAGTGATTTATTGTCGATAACGTCGCCTGCTTCGTTGTAGAACAAAGCTCCTTCACCCGTTCCGAGATCCCCGAACACCTCGGGGTAGCACTCGTTGAGACGGGGCGCGTGACCGGGACATTCAAACTCGGGGATGAGCACGATACCGCGAGCCTTTGCATACTCGCGAAGCTCCTCGATCTGCTCAAGAGTGTAATGCTTTCCCTCTGAGGGAAGCTTCGGGAACGCCTTTGACGGCAGAGTGTAGAGCTTGGTGTCGGCAAAATGGAGCTGGAGGTACTTTATTTTGTAATAGAAGCATACGTCAACGAATTTCAGTACCTTTCCAAAGGGATGCCATTCTCTGCCGAGGTCAACCATAAGAGCGCGGAAATCCTTGTCGGGATGGTCCTCGATCTGCATAGCCTCAAGACAGATTCTGTCGTCCTTCACATCGAGTATCTGAAGCGCGGTTGCAAGACCGTAATTGATACCCTCGTCGGAGGAGGCGTGTATTTTAAGCGCACCCTCGGTGTCGATACGGTAGGCGTCGGCCGCAAGAGTGTCATCGCGGTAAAGCTCGATACCTCCCTTTTCATTAAAATTAAGCTCCTTGTAGTAGCCCTTACTGAAGGTCTCGATAAAGGTGCGGGCATAAAGCTCCCAAGCCTTCTCCTCGGTATATATAGCAAAAGGCACCTCGTGTTTCTGCGTGTCGGTCACGGTAAATTTTTTGGGTGCCGGTATAAACGTAGGCATATTGTTCTCCTTTGAGTTGATTTTTAGTCCAGCGGTTGAATTGCTTGTTTATTGTATCATTTTTTCGATGTAATGTCAATACTGTAAAAGAAATTTGCGTTGTTTCCGTGCGTTTTTTGCTTTTTATGAAATTATTGAAAATTCTCTTATATAGATTGAAAAAAACTAAATGAAAAATATAATAATATATTTCAAGAAAATTTTGTTAGACAAATTTTAAGTCAAGCAGTAAAGAAAGGAGCTATCGTAAACAATCGAGGAAAATTTATAGTTGATAATAATGAAATAGAAAAATATACAATTCCAATGGAAAGTTTCGATTATGATTTTGGTTTGCTTGTAGATAGTTTTATCGAATACGCAAATAAGAATTGTTTTTTTCCTTCGAAAGACGAAGTAATGCGATTAATACTTGACTTTGTTGATAAATATGATGATCGCGTTTTGTATAACAATATAGATGACATAGCTATAGATGATAATGTTTTTCTTTATCATTGGTGTAAGTGTAGCCATTTCGTTCACAAAAGACAGTTAAAAGCTACTATAAGTCCGGAAGGTTACGGTGTCGCTTATAACTACGATATACTTGGAAATCTTGAAAGTATTCAGCCGGCGCAGATAAGCGGCACCGGATATACCGTAAATACTGCCGGTGAAGTTGAGTACGAATATGACACAGCTAACAGACTTAGCAAAATACTGACAGATACGACTGTATATAGTTTCACTTACGACAATTACGGAAATACCAGTCAGATAAAAGCCGGCAGTAATTTACTCGCAAGCTACACTTATAATTCAAGCAACGGAAAACTTAATACTCTCAGCTACGGCAACGGCGTAAAAGTATATTACAAATACGACGAACTTGACAGAATAGAACAAATACTGTATAATGTAGACGGCGGAAATTCCTATACTGTAGCGTATGAGTATGAGTACGATTCAAACGGAAATATCATCAAGGTGACAGACAATATAACCGGACAGACGCTGCAGCCCCAGTACGATATATCGGGCAGACTT
>CALXUV010000040.1 GCA_944391815.1 uncultured Clostridia bacterium
CTGCGTCACTGCATATCCGTCTCCTACAAGCCATGTCGGCGTTGGAACAACCATGCCGGTTTCGCATAGGATTAATGCAGAAATACATACGCCTGAGACAATGATTTGCAGCTTTTTTCTTTTCAGAAGCGCCAAAGTCACGCCGCCTGCCAAATACAAAGCCGAAAGCAAAATTATACCGCCTATACCAATATCGGAGTATACTCCGTAATATATAAGCATTTTACTCACCTCTCAATCACACAGGAGCGAATTCAAATAGTGATCCAAATCAATTTTATCGGTTGAAACAATATCAATCACATAAAGATTTCCTTCATATATGAATTTTGCCTGTGTATGATTTGAGCCATCAAATATTTCCGAATAGTGAACGGTTACACCGTTAATGATTTTTGTAAGTCCTTGTTCATCGTAACCACCGATATAACTGTCATCAACATTGTCTTTGTCAAATAAGATATAATAGTCAACAGCGTCCTTCCCCGCTTCGGTTGAATAACTGTACCCAATCTTCAGTTGCAGCGGAGAATCAAGCTGCGCGTTTCCGTCTTCATCGCTTTTGTAGGACAGCATAATTGACGCGCCGTTCAATTCCAACTTTGAATAGAGTGTGTCATAACCCAAATCATCACGAACTTCGGCAATATTATCGTAGTATTTTATTACCGGAGCAGGAGTATTGTGCTGTGTAAAATGCATGATTACCGGAACAGCAATTAAGACGACCAAAAAGCAGACCGCAATATTGATTGACCATTTAATTGCTTTTTTGCGTTTGATTTTTTGATGAGAAAGCTTCTCTTTCATTGAAAAATACTTCCCGAGATACCTGTCATCAACATAATCCACAGCTTTCATAAGTAAATAGTTGTCAGACATAAACACCGTTCCTTTCAAGATATGCTTTCAAGCCTTGCTTGATTTTTTCGATTTCTCTGTGTACGGTCGATACATTCACATTAAGCTCTCCCGCAATAATTTCAAGTCTGTCACCCATATAAAAGCGCCCTATAAATATATACTGTTGACGGTCCGTAAGACTACACAGATAATCATTGATGTGCCTGCCAAGCTCTTTTGCCAGATATTCTGCTTCAGGCGAGTCGTTACTCTGCAATGTACATTGTAAGTCATCCATACAAACTGTCATTTCAGACGGCACCTTCCTTTTACGTGTCCTCTCCCTGTATTTCATTCCCGCAATATTTCTCATAATCTTTGATATAAATATCAAAAACACCTCCGGTCTGTTTGGAGGAATGCTGTTCCATATTCCGCGATATGTATCATTCTGACATTCCTCACAATCCAGCCTGTCGTGCAGGATATTATAAGCAATACGATAAAGAAACCTCCCGTATTTATCATCGGTAAATTGTATGGCTTTTTCATCTCTTGCCCAATACAGTTCCACAATCTGCTCGTCAGCAATGATTGTATTTTTTGTTTCGTTAACAGTAGCCATGTCTCCTCCTTTCTTCATTTCCGAAAGCGCCTTCCATAACTATAACTTGCTGAAACTTCGGATTTTTTGCATGATTTTTCTAAAATTCTTAAAATTTTTAAAATTTTTTGATAAGTATATTATATCACAAAACTTTTTGTTTGCAAATATGGTTATGTAACACGGTGTCGGTCAATCAACCAACACCGCCCATATTTCATCGAAATCTTGGCTCATAAGCGTGTCAAGATACTCTCTTTGCTTCTTATTGAAAGAAAAATGGTCTGCCGCTTCACTTGTCATCATGGTATCACGCTCGATGTTCAGGATAGTTTTTATAACCGTTTCTTCGACATAATACGGATCGCCATCAGCATCAACATATTGCCGCATTACCGTCTCTTCCCTTTCAGTTGTATAGTAACGGAATGAGTACATCTCATCAAGCACCCGCTGAAATTCCTTCTGATTTTTATAATCAACGATGATAAAATCATTTCCCGAGGTATTGGTTTTCACCGCATAAACCGCAACAATATTCTTCATCAGCATTCCTGAACCGGTAAACTCAATATCGTCATGCGGTTTATTGGCGATAATCTCATTTTCCGATATCATACACTCATTTTCACAAGCAGACACCATATAAGAAACAGAGTAAAATCCTCCTTGGAAAGAGGATCGGGAGACTTCTATTTAAAATACGCAGTATTCAAGACCGTTAAAATCAAATGTCGTTAGTTCGAGTCTGACACGCCTTGAAATGACAGCTGTATTTTTGCAACATTTTGCCCGGTTTTTGCCTGCATAAATTTGACGTTTATTCAATAATTATGCACTTTTTGACAAGAAAAAAGCGAGTATTTTGCATAAATACTTGCTTTTCTTGAATTGACAGCTTTTTTGTACTGCCAACATGAGTTGCTCCAACAATTTCGAACCTTTTAGAACTCATTAAAAATCTTATGATAAAATATTGTAGTAATATATCGACATAGCGCTCCAACCGTGGCAAAGGCTTCCTGCCTTTCCAAAATCACTTTCGCCCTCATCCGTTTCCCAAACGGTCCCGTTGCCAAGCTCAAGCATAAGTCTGTAATTTTCGTCGATCTCGGAAAGGATAGACTCCTTGTATTTCCCCTTGTCAGCAAGCAACATCGCATCGTACTTGAAGCAACGCATACTGAGAGAGATATCCGTCACACCTTCCAAATTAAGCATTCTTTCACATACTCCCTTGGGATCCTCCGCTGCTCCGCAAAGAATCGCCAGAGAGTTGCCGAGAACGCTGTATCTGGTTTTGTCCGGACAGTCCGCAAATATGCCCTTTTCATCATCCCAAAACTCTTCTCTTATGCGACGGTTGATCTCGGGGATCATATCGCGATATTGGTTCTGCTTACCCAGCATATCTCCGATCTTGCCCATATTTTCAAGGGCAATAGAGATCAGCGCGTTCATTATGATATCGAATTTCGGCAGCTCGTATCCTGTGCCGTTACCGTCCAGACCGTTGCTCCACTCGTAGAAATTCCAGTACTGTTTGCCTTCAAAAATCGGCACAAGTCCGTTTTCGCGTCTTTCAAGGAAGGCGGAAAGAACACTTTCAAGCTTTGGATATATCTCCTCAATAAACGCTTTATCTCCTGAATACTGCAGGTATTCTATGCACTCGGTTATATAGTGAATTGAAAACGAAGGAATACAATAATCGTTATTTACGGGATAGCATATGGAAAGAAGCCTGTCCTTACGGTCGTCCTTTGATATAAGCTCAAGGCAGGAGCGCGGAAACTTATATTCACCGAAGGCATAATAACCGCAGAGCATCTGATTTCGGCTGTCCATACAGTAGAGCGCCTGCTCCCTCCAGGGGCAGTCCTCGTAATGCTCGTGCATACAGAGACGCAGTGTGTTTACGCAGATATCGTATATTTTCGAGCGATATTCGTTAAGCTCAGGCTTGGTTTTAAGAGTTACGGGATACATGGTCGGCGTGATTGCCGCTTCGTTTACCGTCACGGGAGATTCAGATTTTATCTCCAAATATCTCGCCCCCAAACGACGAAATGGATTGAGATACTTATTTTTTCCCTTGCGCAAACGCATCTTGAAGCTGAAATCTCTTAGTCCGATGATACGTCTTACGTTTCCGTCCACAATATGCTCACCGTAAGCTACCAAAATATCCTGCTCGGTATCAGAGGTTATATCAATGCTTACAAAGCCGACCTGCTCACTTCCCAGCTCAAAAATAACATCGCTATCGGATATGCGCTTTATTTCTTTTCCCAAAACCTTTTTTTCAAGGACGAGCTTCTCATTCGGACGAATTCGGCAAGATGGATGCTTTGAAACGATAACGCTGTTTGAAAATCCGCAAAGTTCTCCCATCTTCCACTTGTCCTCTTTTGTCATATCGTAGCTAAAGGAAAGCCCCATCTGACCCGTGATGATCTTGCATACATGCTGATCGTAGGTACGGCTAAGGCGTGAAAGAGTCTGCTCGCCGCTGAAGCACAAAACATTTTCTCCCTCTGTTATTTCGAAAATAAGGGAAGCCTCTCCTTTGTAATAGACTGAAGTCGTTGTTATACCAAAATACCAGACTATAACGGCAACGTGATTCTTGCCGTTTTTGCAGAATTTTGTAATATCGACCTCGTCGTATATTTTATCGTAAGGGAAATCGGCGTACTGCCCGAAGACCTCAAATTTGCCGTTGATATAGACCGCGTAGTTACTGTCCGCGGATATTTTCAATTTTACATTTTTCTCTCCGTCATAGTTGAACGAGGAATAGAATTCGCCGTATTCATCTGCCTGTCCTTCGGATTCGCACCATATCCAGTTTGCTTTTTTGAAAATATTTTTAACCATATCTCGGTATTCCTTTCCGTATTTCAAGAATTAATCATATTTATACGTTATATCACAATCATAAATAAATGTCAAGAATTTGCTAAAGTCGCAAGTTCGAGTCCATGCTAAAGTCGCAAGTTCGAGTCCATAAGGTTCAAGAAAAGGTGCAATGGTGAAAGAGGTATGTTTTTTACCCCTAAAAACACAAAAAGTCCTTGAAAATCAAGGACTTTTTGTGTTAGGGCGCAAAATTGTTGCCCCAATATGGCTTGGTAGTACAAAAAAGCTGTCATTTTTTCTGGCGGAACAAAACATAAAACGAGGATACAACACTGCTTTTCAGAATAATTTCTGACGATAAATTTTTATTAAAATTTATCCCCATTTGCTATTATTTTAGATCCGACGCTTACTTCTACTACCTTGTTATGATCGGCAAACCAAATGTTAATGCAATCTTTGTATCTTTCGGTCAGACAGATTATCCGCTGATTTTCAGAGCCCAAAAGCCTTCTCTTTGTCTCAGGCAAATCCGCTTTGAAAGAGCCGTCCAATACGACGTCACAGCCCTCAAAAATTTCGGGAACGTCCTCATACGTTCTGCCTGTAAAGGATATTACGCCGAGCCCGAGCGACTTGATTTCTTTTGTCAAAAGCGATA
>CALXUV010000041.1 GCA_944391815.1 uncultured Clostridia bacterium
CTTAAATAAATCAACCCGTTGACAAAAGACGTTTTCTGAACGGAAAATCCGAAGAAAAAACAACGGAAACATTAATTCGGGACACAATTACCAAAAAGGAACCTTACATGGAACAAACCAATTACGCAAAAATTCTGACAGAAACCCTCAGCAAAATACAGCTTTTACCGCAAAAACCGAAGCTGCTTCTTCACGCCTGCTGCGCTCCGTGTTCTTCGTATGTCATTGAATATTTAAACCCGTATTTTGACATAACACTGCTGTTTTACAATCCGAACATACAGCCAAAGGAGGAATACGAGGCAAGGGCAAAGGAGCTAATCACGTTACCCGAAAAGTCGCATATCGACGCAAAAGTGATCATCTGCCCTTATGAGCCAAAGGAATTTGACAAAGCAGCAAGGGGTAAGGAGGAACTGCCTGAGGGCGGCGCAAGATGTGCGGCGTGCTTTGAACTCAGACTTGGGTATACAGCGAAATACGCCGCTGAAAACGGATACGACTATTTCTGCACAACCCTTTCAATAAGCCCATACAAAAACGCCCGACTGCTGAACACTACCGGAAAAGCAATGGAAGAGCGGTACGGGGTAAAATATCTTTACTCCGACTTCAAGAAAAACGACGGATATAAAAAATCATGTCAGCTTTCTGAAAAATACGGACTTTACCGACAGAATTACTGCGGATGTGTCTACTCAAAGGCAGAACGGGAAAAATTTCTGACGCAAAACAGATAATCTATGCATAGATGCAACCCCAAAACCTTTTTTGACCGAAAATCAAAACGGTGACGGGCATCAACTTAAAATGACCGAAGTCCGCATAAATAAAGCTACATGATAAAGCAGAGAATCTGACAAACGGCGAACCGAAAAACGTCTCAAAACGATTATAAAAAACTCTCGGAAAAATGTTAATGCAAAAACCGAAAAAACATACAGAAGTCATCACCAAAACCGGTTTAAAAAACCCGCAAACCTGAAAAAGAATCAAATAAACAAACCCGAAAAGGAGGAAAAACGGTGAAACTGATAGAAGGAATGAAAACGGATCTCGAACGTGCCCTTTACGGAACAAAGGACGCAAAAATAATAAAA
Source organism: uncultured Clostridia bacterium (assembly GCA_944391815.1). Classification (GTDB taxonomy): domain Bacteria; phylum Bacillota; class Clostridia; order Oscillospirales; family CAG-272; genus SIG673. Next base: position 1,101 of record CALXUV010000041.1, read on the forward strand.
TGCACCTTTGAAGGTCCGGCGGACGGAGAGTCTGCACTCAAAGAAACCTCGGATATAGAAGCAGTCGACTGCGATTTCAGACTGAGATATCCGCTATGGCACAGCACTAACGCAAAAATAACCGACTGCCGCTTTACCGAAACAAGCCGTGCCGCGGTCTGGTACTGCAAAAACTTCAAAGCCGACAACTGCGACTTCTTCGGAATCAAGGTTTTAAGAGAATGTTCGGACGTACATATAACAAACAGTAAATTTGTTTCGCCGGAAATGTGCTGGATGTGCAACGGCGTCACCCTCAGCGACTGCGAAATAAACTCCGAGTATCCATTTCTGAACACAAAAAATCTGCATCTGAAAAAAGTCACCCTTACCGGAAAGTACTCTTTTCAGTACGTTGAGGACGCTTTGATCGAGGACTGCGTTCTGAACACCAAGGACGCTTTCTGGCACGGAAAAAACATAACCGTAAAAAACAGCACTGTAAACGGGGAATATCTCGGTTGGTACTCAGAAAACCTGACACTGATCGGATGTAAGATAAAAGGAACTCAGCCGCTGTGTTACGCCAAAAACCTCACTCTTATCGACTGCGAAACGGAAGGGATGGACCTTTCGTTTGAAAAGTCTACCGTAAACGTAAAAGTAAAAGGCGGAATAGACGGGGTTAAAAACCCGCACGGCGGAATTATTACGGCGGACAAAATCGGTCTTATCACAATGACAGAACCGCCTGTATTGCCGCTGAAAATTATACAGAACGGCTGAATTAACCCGATGGTCGAACCCGTAATTAAAGAAAACGGATTTTCAGCTGCAGTTTCGGTCGTGTCTTAACAGGGTGTATGAGTATTTCCGCACAAAAAAATAAAAAAATTCCGTAAAGCACTTGACAAAATCAGAAATTCGGATTATACTTGTAAGGTAAACCGTTGAAGAAGAGTAGTAACCGGACAAAGTTTTTCACAGAGAGCGGCAGGTTGGTGGAAGTGTCGCAGAACAAGTCCCGTGAATGGACTTCCGAGGGCAGGGCCGACAGGTAGGCTCTGACGGGAAAGCGCACCCGTTATCAATGCCGGCGAATACTTTTGATCTGCTTCTGATCTGACGTTCGCTTAATAAGAGGACGGCAAAGCCGTCAATTCGGGTGGCACCACGGATTAATGATTCGTCCCGGGTATCTGGAAACAGATGCCCGGTTTTTGTTTTGTAAAGTAAAAAATTTAAGTCTTAAAAAAGAAAATATTTTTTCGATTTTGAGCATTACAGAAAAGTCAACCGCAGTCCGAAAATAACTTCTTTCTAAAAATAAATCAAGTATTTTCACTGCCGGAAAAGTTCAGCGAAGTCAGACTTATAGACCGACATTTCCAACTGCACCGCATTTCAGAGTCACGGAAAACAATAAACGCAAAAACATATCGGAAAAGAAAAATGTTTTTTGCCGAAAAATCAAGGCGTTCAAATTATAAAACTGACGTTTACGACTGCACTGCGTTTCAAAGTCACGGAAATAATAAACGCAGGAACGCATCAGAAAGGCAAAACAAGTATTCCTACTGCCGAAAGGAGAACATATAAAAATGATAATACTTTCAAAACGATGGCGGTTGAGCATCAAAGCTTGACAAATAAAGAAAAGTCAGCCGTTTGCCCGAAAAACCTGATTCTGACAAGATAAATAAAGATAAATCAAACATTCTCTCAGCCTTACTTAAAACAAAATTCAGCTGAGAAATTATAAAAATCAAATAAAATCAACAAAAGGAAAGAGATAAAGAAATGAAAAACCTCAACATCAAAAGAATAGCGGCGGCTCTTATGACGCTCGCACTTATAATAACAGCCTGCACTTCGTTTGCTTCCTGCGGAAGCGGTAAACCGATAATCGGAATTATGCAGTTCGGTTCTCACGAATCCCTGGAAAACTGCAAAAACGGAATCCTCGCCGGTCTTGAGGAAAAGGGTATAACCGAAGAAAACTATACTTTTGAAATCCTTAACAGCAATTTTGATACAACTGTTGCCGAAACTCAGGCAAAAACTCTGGTAAACAAAGGCGCAAAAGTTATAATCGCCATCGCAACACCCTCGGCAATCAAAGCAGCCACCGCCGCTATCGGCAAGGACATCCCCGTTGTCTACTGCGCCGTAACCGACAAAGCAACAATGGAAGAATTCGAAAACGTAACCGGTGCATCCGACGTTCCGAACTTTGAAAAACAGCTTGAACTGATAACCTCGGTAATGGGGAAAACCGACCTGAAAATCGGCGTTCTTTATTCAACTCAGGAGTCAAGCTCACCCTACCAGATAAGCCTGCTTAAACAAGCAGCGGAAGCCTACCCGGGAATGACGGTTTCCGACAAAGCTGTTGCGGATATAACTACTATTGACACATCTCTAAACGCTCTGCTGAGCGAGGGCGTCGATTGCCTTGTAAACATTCTCGACAATACAATAGTCGGAAAACTCGAATCAAATATCCTTCCCGCTACCGATAACGCCGGAATTCCGGTTTTCGGTTCGGAAATCGAACAGGTAAAAAAAGGCTGTGCGGCAAGCGCTTCCATTGAGTATGTAAACGTCGGAAAGCTTTCCGGCTATGCCGCCGCTCAGATCCTCCTCGACAACGTCAGCGCCTCCGATATTCCGGTACAGACGGTTACGGAACCGACCTACTGCTACAACGGAATTGTCTGCTCACGTCTCGGACTTACCGTTCCGGAAAACGCAACCGATGTCGGTCAGGAAAATTAAGGAGCCTATGCAATGCTGTTCTTAAACACCACTATTGACGGCCTTCAGCTCGGACTTTGCTTTGCGGTTCTTGCCCTAGGACTGTACATTTCATACTCAATTCTCGATTTTCCGGATCTTTCCGTTGACGGAACTTTCCCGCTTGGAGGAGTGGTCTGCACGATACTGCTTTACCGTCTCGGTATAAACCCGCTTCTTTCACTCCCGATAACCTTTGTCTTCGGAGCCGCCGCAGGCCTGCTGACCGGAATTCTGCACGTTCGTTTCAAAATGTCAAAGCTGCTCGCCGGTATCATCATGATGACGGGACTGATGTCGGTAACTCTGGCTCTGACTTCACTGCTTACCGATGACGGTAGCCCGAGCGTAATCTTCGGATTCATTCAGAAAAACGTAAAAATCCCGACTCTTTTCAGTCCTGAAAAAGGCGACCTTTACATCACCGCAGTACTTCTTGTCATCACCGTGATATGCAAAGTAATAATCGATCTTTTCTTCCGCACAAAGCTCGGCTACATGATCAGGGCAACCGGAAGCAATGAAACGCTGGTTACCTCTCTCGGCAAAAACCCCGGTTTATATAAAATCATCGGAATTGCCGCAGCCGGAGGCTTTACAGCCGTCAGCGGCGCGCTGTACGCTCAGTACACCCTTAACTATGACAACACCTGCGGAAGCGGAAAGGTGGTACTTGCACTGGCTTCAATAATTATAGGAACAGCTGTTTTCTCCGGAATAAGATTTTTAAGCGATACCTCCGCCGTCATTTTCGGTGCGATAATTTACAGCCTGTGTCTTAACTATATCGTACTTCTCGACACCAACGGAATCTACACAAAGCTTCTCAACGCCGTGCTGTTTGCTCTGATACTGATATTCAACGGAAAGATTTCGGAGTTCCTCGGCAGAAAAAAAGGACTGAAAAAGACGCAGTCAAAACAAAGCATACCGCAAGGTTTCGGAGGGCAGCAGGATGATTGAGCTTGATAAAATAACAAAAATTTTCGGTATAAATACAGTAAACGAAAATATACTGCTTTCCGACTTTTCTTTTAAAGCAGAAAAGGGCGATTTCGTATCGATAGTCGGCTCCAACGGCAGCGGGAAAACAACACTGCTCAACCTTATCGGCGGAAGCCTTACACCCGAAAAGGGGAAAATATACCTCGACGGCGAAGACATAACCGGAAAACCGGAATATCTGCGTTCAAGAAGGATAAGCAGGGTTTATCAGAATCCGGCACTGGGAACGGTACCGGACATGACGATATTTGAAAACCTGATGCTGGCAGAAAACAAAAACAAGCCGGCGCTTCTGACCTTTGCAAAGGACAAAAAGAAAACCGACTTCTACCGTGAGCTTCTGAGCGGACTCGGACTTTCACTTGAAGATAAGCTTGATATAAAAACGGGACTGCTTTCCGGCGGGCAGAGACAGGCTCTTGCGCTTGTAATGAGCACAATGACTAAAACCGATCTGCTTTTGCTTGACGAGCACACGGCAGCGCTCGATCCGAAAACTGCCGAAATCATCATGCGTCTAACCGACAAGGTGGTTAAGGAAAAAAATATAACCGTCCTGATGGTAACCCACAACCTCAGGTTTGCGGTTGAGTACGGTAACAGAACGGTTATGATGCACAAAGGTCAGATAGTCATCGACAAAGGCGGCAATGATAAGGAAAACCTGAAAGTCAGCGATCTGCTCGGCACATTCAACGAAATAAGCGTTGAATGCGGAAACTGAGTTTCAGTAAAAAGTTTTTTACCGTAAAATCAGACGGATGCTCCGGTTTAGATTAAAACTGAATTTAATTTAATAAGTATTTTACATCCCGATTCTTCAAATCCGGCAGACTAATCGGACATTTAATCATTTGCGTTGCCGTAAAATTTGCATTTTCCCCAAAAATAAAGTTACTTTTAACCTAAGCAAAGGCAGCCGACTTTACCGGCTTCGCCGAATCCGCCGGCTGCCCCCAACAAAGCTAAAACCAAGAACCAAGACAAGTCCGGAACATATATTTTTTTAAATCGGAAGTCACTGTTTATCCGCTGATCGGAAACAAAAAATGTTTTGTGTTACGGGCATTAAACAAATATTTTTACTCCTGTATGCAGACAAACTCTGATTTGCCGATAACAAAAAAGCAAAAAAGCGGAAATCAGACAAGATTGGCAAGACGTAAATTGTCGGCAATCATTGCAATAAACTCTGAATTTGTCGGCTTGCCGCGACTTGTCTGTATGGTGTAACCGAAATAAGAATTAAGCGTATCAACATCGCCCCTGTCCCACGCAACTTCTATGGCGTGGCGAATGGCTCTTTCAACTCTCGATGATGTTGTCTTGTACTGCTTGGCAACCGACGGATAAAGTATTTTTGTCACCGAATTTATGATATCGTTGTCATTTATCGTCATAAGTATTGCCGTGCGGAGATATTGGTAGCCCTTTATGTGAGCCGGAACTCCGATCTGATGAATGATTTTCGTTACCTGAGTTTCAAGTTTTGCATCGGATTCACCCGTACTGCTCCTTTTCGTCTCGATTATCTCTCTTTTCAGCATCAGCCTCCTGATGCGCTCCGCAAGGGCAGTGTAATTTACCGGCTTTAAAATGCAGTAGTCGGCTCCCGCTTCGGTAGCTTCTGTGAGCATTGTGGGATTGTTGAGCTGTGACGTTACAATAAACGCCGGTGACTTTACCGCACTTCCGGTAAAAATACGTGCACTTTCTTTGATAACAGTAACCGCATCACCGCCCGGTACCCAAATGTCTATTATGACTATGTCAGGATAAAAGGTTTTGATTTTACGCAGAGCTTCTCCTGCGTCCCCGGCTTCGGCTACCGATGAAAAACCGGCGCTTTTCAGATACTCCGATGTAATTCTCCTGAAATCTTCATTTTCATCACAAATCAGTATTTTTGCAGTACTCTCCATCTTATTTCTCCTTTATGGTATATTTTGCTTTGCTTTTGCATATATTTTACCATAATCTGCCAATATTTTCAATTGTTAATGTTAATAAATATTATTACCATTTAATACCAATTATATGTAATAAATTACCCAAAAATCAGAAAAACGGAATAAAACTGATAAAAAAACAAAATAGCGGACAAAAAAGTATAAAATAAAACGGAGGAAAAATATGTATACCAAAACAGACAAAACAACAGATTATGTGACAATTGAAATGGAAAACGGCGACAAAATAACAGTAAAACTCGACAGCAGTGCCGCACCCGTAACCGTCGAAAATTTCAAAAAACTGGTGAGCGAAAATTTCTATGACGGTATAATATTCCACAGAGTCATAAAAGGATTTATGATTCAGGGCGGCGATCCGACCGGAACGGGTATGGGCGGCTCAAAAAATAAGATCAAAGGTGAGTTCGCTTCAAACGGCGTTAAAAATCCGATCTCGCATAAACGCGGCGTCATCTCTATGGCAAGAACTCAGATACCGGATTCGGCATCAAGCCAGTTTTTCATTTGCCACGCAGATGCGACTTTCCTCGATGGAGAATATGCGGCATTCGGAGAAGTGGTTGAGGGCATTGAGGCGGTTGACAGAATTGCCGAAACCAAAACAGATTTCCGTGACAAACCGGTGTCTGAACAGAAAATTCGTACTGCTTATTTCTCCTCCCCCCACTTTTTGTAAAAAGTGGGACAAAAACTTCTCTACATGGATTTGTGGGAATGATTGTTATTTGCGTAAAATCACTGTTCAAACTTTCTCCAAAACATCAAATTTCTCCCAATCTCGTTTGCGAGAAAAGTTTTTGCCACCTACTTTTTTGTAAAAAAGTAGGCAAAAAACTTCTCTACATGGATTTGCTGAATTACTTTTTATTTGCGTAAAACAGTTGTTCAATTTCTCCCCCCACTTTTTGTAAAAAGTGGGACAAAAACTTCTCTACATGGTTGCTGAATTACTTTTTATTTGCGTAAAACTATTGTTCAATCTCACCCACAAAACAGTAAAACCCGCCTCGAACCTCACAGCAAGAAAAGTTTTTTATATTGGATTTGAGGAAACATTTATTATTTGTGAAAAAATCATTGTTCAATCTCCTACCCAAAACATCAAAACTTAACTCGAACTCGTTTGCGAGAAAAGTTTTTTGCCTACTTTTTTTCAAAAAAGTAGGAGCTTTTTTCAAAAAGCGGGAAAAAATAAAAAAACCGCTGTAAGGGCGTGCAAAATTAGCGGAGAAATTACAAAACATTGACCTGACACACGGTAGGGGCGAACTGTGTTCGCCCGCGGGCGTTCACAGAACGCCCCTACGGGCAATAAAAATTAAACCGCAGAAAACAAAGATTCACCCCGACAGATTTTTTAAGTCTGCCGGGGGTTGCTTATTGATTTCCAGAATTAAATAAATACATATCAATATCTATTTGCGTTCTTGTAGCATGACAAAAATCAATGACATCAAGAGGTGGCGCAAGACAAGGATTGATATCCTCCACATAAATTGAAGGTACAATCTCCAA
>CALXUV010000042.1 GCA_944391815.1 uncultured Clostridia bacterium
AAACCGTAACGGCAAGTCCGATGTCGTTGACGGACAAGAATCTGTATGCCTACTGCGATAATAATCCGGTAATGCGGGTAGATAAAGGCGGAGAATTCTGGGATATAGTATTCGACGTAGTATCCCTTGCAGCAAGCATATATGATGTATGCAATAATCCTGACGATCCAGGCATGGGTAGGACTTGCCGGCTCAGGCGGATTTGCGGTTGCGATTTTCCTCAAAAAGATTAAACCGAATCTTAAATATCCGTACCAAATGGCGGCAACAGCAAAGTATCAACAATTTTAAAAGACTGGCATAAAAACTTATGTATCATTCAAAGTTTGCGTGAAATGATTTTCTCGCAAATGTTTTTTGAAATTATTTATGCCGAATATCAGATGTATGTAACAAAAAATGAATTAAAGTTGTCATGATTTTGTTAATAAGATTTAATTTACTTGACAAATTTGCAAATGTATTGTATGATTATTACAACGTAACAGGCAAAATACCGGTAAAAAGCAATTTTATTGTCCGGAAATCATCATATCCTATTTGGAAAAATTAATTGATATAAAAATCAATATTAATTTTATAAAATCCTGAAGTTAATGTGCAAATCCGATTAGCTTTTAAAAAATTGCATAAGTCGTGTATTATTTGCCTGAGAAAATCAATATGATATTGTCCCGACGTAATAAAATGAGAGCGTAACTTTATCGGAAACAATACCGGCACTGCAATTTGATATTGGCTGAATAATGCGCTCGGATTAACTTCGCCAAATAACAGGGATATTCTTTGGAAAGTTTTACAGAAAAGATTGATAACATCAGGTTTCATCGGATTTACATTAAATTTTAAAAAGAAATACAACTCTAAATTCAATGCCTTCTCGCCAAAGTAGACCCAGAGAATTTAAATGCTGTTTTTTAATATTTGACTTAATAGCACCTCGGTTGTGCTCAATGTTGATAATCAATTTATCGGAGGGGTAGTTAATGAAAAAAATAATACGGATTGCGCTAATGCTTTCTATCGCTACTGTCTGTCTGGTACTCTCTGCATGTGGCGAACACTATACGCTCGAAAAAGCTGCAGATCCTGAGGACGTCACAAAGGGGTATTTCGGCAAAGAACATTCATCGGTTTCTTATGATCTCGGCACATATATTACAACAAACGCTGACGACGTGATCTTCGATGCAACAAGCTCTGACGAGTCGGTTGCTGAAGTCGGGATTGATAACAAAACATTGACTGTTACTGTGAAAAAGGGAGAGGGGGAGGCGCTGATCAACATCACAGCTACATCGGAGAAAGCGAAAAATAGTGTCTCTCTTTCTTTTACTGTGCGTGCCGAACACTACTCGAAGATCGCTTGCATAGGTGACAGTCTGACCTACGGTCATACATGGCATGACGAGTCCTATCCGGTCTATCTTGCAGAGTATCTCGGTAAGGATGTCGAAGTGAGAAATTTCGGAGTCAACGGCGCATCAGTAACCGGAAGCCTCGATAAGAACCCAAGATATTTCGGCAGCGATATGTACAGTCAGAGCATTGCGTATGATGCCGACATAGTTATTATTTTGCTCGGCACCAATGATTCCAAGGCATGGGAGGACGCAGAACCTGTATTTCAGAAGCATTATGAAGCTTTGATCGCCGCATATCGTAAGATTAACCCGGATGTCAGGATTATAGCAGTGACCTCGCCACCGGTTATGGAAAACAATAAATTCTCCACACCCGGTGAGGTTATTAACAATGAAGTAGTTCCGCTTCAAAAGCAGATCGCTGAAGAAAATGACCTTACACTTTTGGATTTCAATGCAATGTTCTTGACAAATCCCGACGTTCTTAACGAGTTTTTGCGCGGTGATGCAGCATTTGATGGAATCCATCTTTCTGTGCAGGGAGCAGAATGTCTGGCAGAGCTTCTTTCCGAAATAATCTATTCTTTCTGAGGCCGCTGAATTTCCCGACAGGGTGGATGATATTTTCGCAACATTTAATTTCATTGAGTTTTTATGTAATGGTAACAGGCTTTTGAGTACTGGTTGACCAAAGAAATTCGGTGTCGGACGTTTTTCGTCGCAAGAATAGAATCATGTGTGATAAAAGTCAATTATTTTACTAGTCGATTGTCAGAAGGATTATATCGGGAAATTCGGTACGGGTTTTCGGAGTATTATGACTAAGACTGAAATCCTGACTGAGATGCGAATGCCATGCGGAATGCAGGATAATTATTGGTACGGCAATTAGTCTTTAAAATATCATTGAAAAGAAAAACGTAGCATATGATATGCTGTGCTGTGCGATATCTTCGGATTGAAGAATGGCAATGGAGATCAAAGAACTAAGTCGGGATGAATACGCAGGAAAACCTTTTACCGTCAGGTACAAGACTGCTGGATATTACGATATCGAGGCAAAAGACAGTACATTCAAGATCGTCTGAAGCCGTTTGAGCGCACGGTCGCCAAGTCCTTTACCGACACTTTCTTCAACAAGTGGTTGGAAGCACCGAAATCATACGGTGCATTCGAAGGCGATAAGCTTATCGGTTTTGTGGAAGGAACGATTGAAGAATGGAACAACCGGTACCGCATCACAAACATCTGTATTTTCGATGAAACCGACCGCCATAGAGGCGTCGGCAGTGTCCTAATGCGTCAGATCTTGAAGAAGGCAGAGGAGAGTGGTGCGAGAATGGCAGTGCTCGAAACGCAGACTTGCAATTTCATTTTATAAATCATTCGGTTTTGAGATTATCGGTTTTGATTTGTACTCGTACAGCAATGACGCTCCAGAAAAAAAGAGGTCAGGCTTGAGATGGGCAAGAAACTTGAAACCACTGTTCTCTGACCGATAAAAAATTGATAGTGAGCCATCCTCCCGTCAGTGAATACGGGAAACACGGGTGAGTATCAGATTTTTGTACAGAGATTTTTCTCTGTCTTATTCTGATGCTCGCCTTTTTCTTTTGAAAAAATTTCAGAAATGAGGTACAGAAAATGAAAGGATCAACTTACAAAAACTATGATGAACTTCCGCTGATGCTGAATGCGGAAAATGTCAAAGACATCCTCGGGATATCCATCTCCTCCGCCTATGAGCTGATGAAGGAAAAGGGATTTCCTTCGATCAGGATCGGTAACCGCATCGTCGTTCCGAAGGAAGAGTTCAGAGCCTGGATAAGTGCGCAGGTTAATAAGTGAGGTAAGAATATGTATCACTTCAGCAGATATGTAAGGTATAGCTATGGGGACTACGAAGAGCTGGTTAATAATCGTGTTTTCGGAGAATCAATTTCCCGGGATTCAGTTATATGGCGTGATAAATATGTAATCAAACAAGGGTTGGAACTGTTGTAGTATGCAAAAGGGTTCATAGTTTATCTCAAAGAAAAGACGTGGGTGTTTTCAAATTATCAAATTCGAAATATTCTCATGAAAAAATAAATTTATCGGAAATCGAGTTCGTGCTTAGCAAACTGAAATTACCGCCCGGGTGCGGAAGATCCAAAAAGTTTGCAGTGTTTTTCTTTCTCTCCTTGCTGATATACGAAGAAAAAAATGAAAGACTTGACAACGGTAGGTGTACACCGACATTATACTACTGTTGTCATTATTTGTAAATGCTTGGAGATAAAATTCCCGCAAATAAAATCCGCATAGGAATTCACCCTTCAAAAATTCTTCCACAATAGACAAAGAAAAAGACCGCAGGCCTGGTATTTGAAAATGCTTTGATCTCGAAAAATACATCGCAAAGTACAAAGGAATAATGTTACGAGTGAATATTGACATATTGTGATATTTGTGTTATAATTTTTGTATCGAAGCGATACAAAAATGTTTTGAGGTGTTTATGAACGATACTTTGACAATATTCAAGGAGGCTAATATCCAAAGCAAAGAAGAATTGCTTTACTCACTGAAAAATTTGTATGAGGAATATAGAACCGATGATTCAATACTGCAATCGAAAAAAGTGTTGTTAATGGATTTTATTCGAAAAATCGAATCGACAAAACTGCCAAACTGCTACGATTGGTGGTTTTATTCCTATGATTTCACACGCTTTGGAATGACACTTGAAATGTGTCATGGAACGGATTTCGTTGTTGATTCCGAAACCGAGTTTTCGATGAGTATAGACGAGGTATTATTGATAATTGAAATGAGTTGCTCAATGATGACGGTAAGCGAGTTCGCGGATTTACATGGTGTTCAGCCTGTAGCGGTGCGACAATGGATCCGCCGTGGCAAGCTACGGTCAATTAAAAAGCAGGGGAGAGATTGGATGATTGCTTCAATCGCAGAAAAGCCTTCTCGCAAGTATAGGCCGGTGACGTATTCATGGGATAGTATTGATCGTGAGCTGTATAAAGATTTTCCTTTTCTGAAGGGGATGGATTCTATACATATTTCTCAAAGCATGGAAAATAAAGCGATGTTCGTTGTAAAGTTCGGTTTGAATAGTGAGATAATGATAGGTTCAGCAGATTGCGAAAAACTGGAGCTCGCATTACTCAGCATAAACGATATTGATGTTTGTGAATATTAAGGTCAAAGGGCAGAAAAAATGAGTGAAAACGATGGAACATATAAGGCACTTTTGTTGAGCTATAACAAGTTAAAAGAGGAAAACGAACTTTTGAAAGCGGAGGTCGTAGAACTTCGTAAACTGCTTGGAATGTCAGACTTTTTCAAAGGTGAGTGCCCTAAATCGTCCGATGAAACATCCGCAATCAACAAATACAGTTCGTCGACAGAGAAGATTGATTTGTTCCGTTCATTATTTAAAGGGCGAGAAGATGTTTTTGCCCGTCGTTGGCAAAGTGCGTCCACAGGTAAGAGTGGATATCAGCCCGTGTGTGAAAATGAATGGGCAGAGGGATTGTGCGATAAGAGAAAATTCAAATGTAGCAACTGTCCGAACAGAAATTTGAAGCCTTTGACCGATGAAGATATTTATAGACATCTCGAAGGGAAGGACTCTTTTGCACGGGATGTGATCGGAATCTATCCAATGTTACAGGATGAAACTTGCCATTTTCTGTGCGCGGATTTTGATGAAAAAAGCTACAAAGAAGATGTCACTGCTTTCAGAGAGGTTTGTACGGAATTAGCCGTTCCCGTGTGCGTGGAGCGTTCTCGTTCCGGAAACGGTGCTCATGCTTGGATATTCTTTGAGTCACCTGTCCCAGCCGTTACCGCGCGCAAATTGGGAAGCGGTATTTTAACTAAGGCGATGGAGAAGCGCGGTGAGTTATCTTTCAAGTCATACGACAGACTATTTCCCAACCAAGACACTATGCCCGATGGCGGATTCGGTAATCTTGTTGCTTTGCCTTTACAAGGACTGGCAAGAAAAAGTGGAAACAGCGTGTTTGTAGATGAGCAATTCCGTCCTTATGACGATCAATGGGCATATCTTTCGTCTGTTCAAAAAATAACTGCAGACGTTGTAGAAACACTCGTTTTATCATTCGGTAAGGACGGAGAGCTTGGTAAACTCGTCAGCGAATCCGATGCAAAGCCGTGGGAAGCGAAGAAGAAAGCAAAAATCACGCATAGTGATTTTCCTATGGTACTGAATATTGTCCGCGCGAATATGCTGTATGTTCCTACGGAAGAACTATCTTCAAACGCTAAGAATCAGATCAAACGCTTGGCTGCCTTCAAGAATCCAGACTTTTACCGCGCACAAGCAATACGATTGCCGATATACGATAAGCCGCGAATCATATGTACAGCGGATATCACGGAAGATTATATTGCCATTCCGCGCGGGTGCGAAGATGCACTTAGCAATTTGCTGAATGACGCGGATGTATCGTATACGATAGAAGATAAAACAAATAAAGGTGAATTTATTCCCGTTGCATTTAACGGTGAACTGCGTGAAGAGCAAAAACCTGCGGCAGATGCGCTATTGGAACAAAATACGGGTGTTTTATCTGCAACAACAGCTTTTGGTAAGACGGTCATTGCCTCATGTTTGATCGGACAAAGAAAAACAAATACGCTGATTTTAGTTCATACGCAGGCACTAATGACACAATGGAAAAAATCTCTTGAAAGCTTTTTGAAGTTTGACATAACATCTCCCGAAGAAAAGAAGGGAAGAGGCCGCAGGAAAGTGTGGTCTCCTGTTGGTGTTCTAGGTGCCGGAAAGGATACCGTGCACGGCATCGTGGATGTTGCCGTCATGCAGTCTCTTTTTAGCGGTGACGAAGTGAAAGAGATTGTGCGAAACTATGGGATGATCATTGTTGACGAATGCCACCATGTTTCTGCGGTCAACTTTGAGATGATACTCAAATATGCTAATGCTAAGTATGTGTATGGCTTAACAGCAACACCGACAAGACAGGATGGTCATCATCCGATAATTTTCATGCAGTGCGGTGCGATTCGATACCGTGTTGATGCGAAGGAGCAAGCTGAAAAGCGCAGCTTTGAGCATTATCTTGTGCCAAGATTTACAAACACACGCTATCCGTCAGAAGGAAAAACGAGTATCACGGATGTCTATAAGAAATTATCCGAGAATGAGATACGAAATAGTATGATCGTTTCGGATGTTGTCGAAGCACTGAAAGAAGGGCGCAATCCAATTGTATTGACAGAACGGCGCGAGCACGTTGCGTTGCTTGCGGAAAGACTTGCTTGCAATTGCAAAAATGTCATTCAACTCGTAGGAACAGCTTCTGCAAAGGAACGCAGAGAAACGATGGAGAGGCTTGAAGCTATCCCCGGTGACGAATCGGTTGTTATAGTTGCAACGGGTAAATACGTAGGAGAAGGCTTTGACTATCCTCGACTCGATACGTTATTCCTTGCATTGCCAATTGCATGGAAGGGAAAAGTTGCGCAGTATGCCGGTAGACTTCACAGAAATTTTGAGGGAAAAACCGAAGTGCAGGTTTATGACTACGTGGATATTCATATTCCCGTGCTTGAAAGAATGTATCAGAAGCGCGTGAAAAGCTATTCCTCCATCGGATACAAGACGAAATTACTGTCAAATGTCAATGCGGCTCCCGATCTGATCTATGACGGTAAATCATTCTACCACGGATTTTGCAATGATTTGAAAAACGCTCAAAGCGAGATTTTGATCGTCAGTCCGTTTATGAGAAAGAGTAGGATAACAAGTCTTATGAAAATCCTTGATTCAATTATAGAAAGCGGCGTTAAGGTAACGGTAGTTACACGACCTCACGAGAATTTCAAGGAGAGAGATCGAGATACGGTTAAAGAGTGTGCGGAGAAGTTGAGAGAAAGCGGCATAATCGTCAGTTATAAATCCGATTTCCATCAGAAATTTACAGTTATCGATCAGTCCGTCGTGTGGTATGGAAGCGTGAATTTCCTCAGTTTTGGTACACATGAGGAAAGCATCATGCGATTCGAGAATACAGATATAGCAGGACAGCTTATGGATACGGTTTTATAATGTAATAAATAACAAAGAGCGATAACCGATTGGCTACCGCTCTTTGTTTATACTGCTTTGATTTCCAGATCACACCCAAGTGCATCCACAACCTTTAGTAGCGTGTCAAGCTGAGGGACTGCTTTTTTGCTTTCCATACGGGCAATCACGGATTGTGTCAGATGGGAAGCATCAGCAAGTTCCTTTTGGGTAAGTCCTAACTCCTTGCGCTTTTCTATCAAGGTGTCAATAATCTTCGCACACTGCTCAGGCACCGACAGCACCTCCAGCAGGAACGCTTTGCTCATAAAGCGTTTCAGGGGCAATATCAATGTCTCCGTCATTCCATACAGGAACACCGTAATCAATATATACACATCTGAACACACTCATATCCGCAAGAGGGGCAAAAGCAGGCATTGATAAAAGGGGAGTGAAATCAAAGATCCTTGCTTCGCCTGTATTGAAGCGAAGCCATAACTTGTGGTTTTCAAGCGGGCGGACACCGTTGACCTTGAGAATCGGTGCTTCCTCACCTGCATAGGCAATACCGTTTCTGATATACATACCGTAAACTCCTTTCAAACTATTACTGGAGGGGATCGATCTTGCCAGTGTGAAAAGAATAGAGACCCAAAGTTCAAGTATTATTATGGCTTTTTGGATGGTTTTTAGTTATAATAATTCTTTTTGGTGGTATATATTTCGTATAGTACTCTATTACCCCAAGCAAAGGGGTATGGTTTTTTGTGTGATATAGCGTCCAATACGTGCTTTTTCGTCCGAAAAAATGATACTAAGTCCGTCGCGTGCTACTGTCTCTGGGTAGTCCGGTTCTGAAAGTGGTCAAACATGTGGTCATAAAATCCGCTCCCGATTTGATGTGGTCAAGCATCATGGGAGCGGATAACTTTTTGTATGGTAATTGTGGTCAGAGCATGTGGTCGCTTTTTTTTACGAACTCTGCCCACCTAAGGTTGTCGTATTGTAACTCTTTCGAGAGAGTTTGTCAAGAGGTTTCGAGGTTAAATATTTGGAATGCTGTAGTCAAAGAAAAGGGCGAAACATCCTCAATATTTAAATTGAGTGATTAAAATTCCCTTATTATCAAAACAATATTGAGGAAATATTCCCTCACGCCATTGACATTCCCCTTATAATGTGCTATAATTTAAGGGAAAGAAAGTGAGGTTAAGGTTATGAGAACATTTAACTACTCAAAAATTAACGAACAAAAATGGGATTCGGAACTACTTAGCTTGATAGCAGCAATTTACAAAGAAGCCGGAAAGCAGGAAATGTTCCTCAAGCAACGCCCGGAAGAACTCGAAAAGCTTGTTGAGATTGCTAAGATACAGAGTACAGAGAGTTCTAATGCTATCGAAGGTATCGTTACCACAAATACGAGAATTAGGCAGATCGTAGAGGATAAGACAACACCTAAAAATAGAGATGAGCAAGAGATAGCCGGATATCGCGATGTGTTAAATATCATCCACGATAGCTTTGATGCCATCCCGATTACCCTTAATTACATTCTGCAACTCCATAAAATTCTGTATAGCCATATGAACAATCCTGCGGCAGGCAGAACAAAGAGCGTGCAAAATTATATTAGCGCAACATATCCAGACGGTAGCATAAGAACACTGTTCACTCCGCTTGATCCTTTTGAAACGCCGACTGCACTCGAAAGCATATGTAACGAATTTAATCGAGTAATCGGTAACAATGAATTAGAACCATTAATTGCGATTCCGATATTCATTCACGATTTTCTCTGCATCCATCCGTTCAATGACGGAAACGGCAGAATGAGTCGTCTGCTCACCACGTTGCTTCTCTACAGAAGCGGATTCTACGTTGGAAAATATATTTCCCTCGAAGCAAAGATAGCCAAGAACAAAGACTTGTACTACGATGCACTTGGCGAAGCGCAGGTCGGTTGGTATGAGGGAACAGAGGATGCCGTTCCGTTCATCAAATATCTGCTCGGCACGATACTTGCAGCCTATAAGGATTTCGAAGATAGGTTCGCGCTCGTAGAAACAAAGCTGCCGGCACTTGAAACAGTACGCCGTGCAACGATGAACAAGATCGGCAGATTTTCAAAGCAGGACATCAGAGAGTTATGTCCTTCGCTTAGCATAAGCTCTATCGAGGGTGCTCTTCGAAAGATGGTTGCCGAAGGAGAGATCAAGCGCGAAGGCAACGGAAAGAATATATGTTATTTTAGACTCAAATAATTCAATTAACAAAGAGGGATTGCTATGTATATTGACAAAATTGCAATAAAAGGATATAGAAGTATAGGTTCGTCAGGAATAGAAATTGATTGCAATAAAGGCTTGAATATTATAATAGGTGAAAATAATTCCGGCAAGACAGCAATTATAGATGCACTAAGAACTGCTTTGTCTATAGGTGATTATAAAAGAGGAATTTATGTAAAACCATCGGATTTTCATATAAATCTATTCGGCGAACAAAGTAAAACAATAAATATAGATTTATATTTCTCCGATTTAACCATGCAAGAAGCTACAGCTTTCTTTTTGTTGACTGATGGAACAGATACAACCAAAGCCGAATTGCATTTGGAATATACGTTGTATCTTGACAAAAACGGTAAACAAAAAGTGCGTGAGGAGGTTAAAGGAGGCCCGAATAATAATCCTGTGCCGAGAGAAACCTTAGAGAATATTAGCTTGTTATATCTTGGTGCAATAAGAAATGCTGAAACAGATTTAAGGCCAGCTAAAACAAGTCAGATTGCGGGCATTTTATATTCAGTAGCTAACGAGACAGACAGAAAAAGAATTGAGGATATGCTGGTTAAGACAAATCATAGTATCGCTACTGATTCTGCTGTTAAGAAAACCGAAGAAATTATAAATAGAAATCTTTTGAATATTGAAAAAGACGAGATGAACGAACAAGTACATATCTCTCTGATAGATCCACAATTTGATTCTGTGGCTACTGCCCTGAAGATTGATTATGTAAGTGAAAGATATCTTAAAATTACCAAGGAAGAGCTTAAAGCAATATTGGACGAGTTTTCTTTAACCGAAGATGATATAAAAGAATTTATTATAACCGGACGTAACGATCCAAACAAAAAATTCGTTAATTTGAAAAAATTATACGGAAATATAACATACACCAAATTGTATGATAGACTAAGTTCTATTGCTCAAAATATTAGTCATGATATTTCTTTGAACGGTTTGGGGTATAATAACTTGCTTCATATGGCAACATCGCTTGGTGATTTGCAGGAAAATCCGAGCGATGAAGAAATCAGAGTCCTTTTAATAGAGGAACCTGAGGCACATTTACATCCTCAATTGTTGGAGTTGTTGTTTGATTTCTTCCGGAAAGCTAATTCAGACTCCAAAATCCAAATTTTTATGACATCTCACTCGCCATCATTAGTTGCAAAAGCAGATTTGGATGATATACATATTATAACATCGAAATTAGGCAAAAAAACAATAACATCTATAAAGAATTCCTCACTTGATGTAGATTTGAAAGATGATTTAAAAAGATATTTGGATGTTACAAAAAGCCAAATGTTATTTGCAAAAAGAGTAATTTTTGTGGAAGGTATAAGCGAAGCACTTCTACTGAATTCCTTTGCAAAATTGTTAAAAAAACCTTTGGATAAGTACTCGATTGAAGTAGTTAGTTTGGGCGGAGTTGCATTCGAGCCATTTGCTAAACTTTTCATAAAAGAGAATGAGCATAGTTGTTTAAACATACCATGGGTTATTATTTCTGACGATGATAGGTGTACAAATAACGAAGATACATATAAAATCAAAAATGAAACTCTTGTATATTCAAGCTTAAATGTAACCGAGATTATTCAACACATAAGCAATGGAGAGATATCTCATAGGGCTAAAAAGCTTGTTATTTTCTGCCCTAATAACGTTAAACTTGCAACAAAAACTTTGGAATATGAGTTGGCAAAAATCGAGGGCAATATTCCTATTCTGTTGAAAGTATTACAAAGCCATCACCCTGACATAGCCAACGATATTCGCAATAGAATGAAGCAGACAAATGATGACGGAAGTACAAATCCAATATTTGAGACAGCGGATAAGATTGCTGTAAGATTGTGGGTTGCTATACGAGATTGTAAAGGAGCATTTGCTCAGGATTTATCAAGAGAGATAGAAAACGGAATTAGTAAAGAAGGAGACGATTTTAAATTCGAAGTGCCTCAGTATATCAAAGAGGCTTTTTCCGAGATTTTAAAATAAGAAGAAATGTTAAAGAAACTAACTACGGCGCAAGATAATATTATTAAGCTAACTGGAAAAAATGTTTTGAAAGCTTGTCCCGGAAGTGGTAAAACTTATGTAATTTCGCATAAGGTTGTTGCTGAATTAAGAAGGTGGAAGTATAAGAATTCTGGTATGGCAGTTTTGTCTTTTACTAATGTTGCCAAGGATGAATTGATTAATAATATCAAGAAGATAACTGGACAAACAAGCTTACCATACCCGCATTTTATAGGGACATTAGATTCTTTCATTTCGCAATATATTATTATGCCATTTGGAAACTGTGTTTTAAAATGCGGTGTAAGTCCTACCATTGTAGAAGGCGATTACTATGAAACGATAATGCATAGTTACTGGAGTCGAGAATGTTACGGTAATTATTGCGAATTGAAAGATTTTTATATTACTCCTTCCGGAAATGTATGTGATGAGAAAGAAAAGTTAATAAAATGCAAACTTAAGGGTAAAAAGCCGTGCGAGAGAGCCAAGGAGATGCTCTTGAATAATTCCATCCTATCGTGCAAAGAGGCCACACTATTCGCAATTGATATTTTAAAAAAGAATCCGAAAGTGTTAAAATTAATTGCACATAGATTTCCATATTTTATAGTGGATGAAGCTCAAGACACTTCAAAAGAACAAATGGAGTTGCTTAATTTGCTTTTTGATGGCGGTGTTACAAACGCTATTCTCATAGGGGATCCCGATCAGGCTATTTATGAGTGGAGAGACGCTGATCCAAGTGTTTTTTTGGATATGTATAACAACGGAAAATGGAATCCAGTAGAGTTGAATGAAAATTTTAGATGCTCTCAGAATATATGTAATGCAACCAAAATCTTTTCATCCTTATCTGCGGTTTCCGTCGCCGTTGGAGACTCAAAAGAGTGTGATATAAAGCCGATTATTATTAGATATAAAGCCGTAGAACGAAGCAAACTAATAGAAGAGTATCTGGGATTTGTAGCTTCTTTAGGTATTGATATTACACCTGGAAATGTAGCTGTGTTAAACAGAGGAAAAATGGCGATATCAGGCAAAGACTATAGTCAGATTAAGGATCTTTGGCAGAACCTTAAAACATTTTACTTGGCACAAGCTACATATGCCAAAGGCATAAAGGATTCATCCAACTTATATAAGCAGGTAGAAAGACTCCTTTATTATTTATTGTTTCAAAAGTATGATAGAATTGACCGCGAATTGATAAACAAAAATTTTGATGTTAGAAAGTGGAAGAAATTGATTTTTGACTTGTCGGTTCGGTTACCGAATCCAAACATATCGTTAGAGGACTGGAAAACCAAAATTCCACAAATATTAGCTGATTTTTCTAAAGATAATGATATAGAGTTCAAGGTCAAGGATGTTATTAAAACCAAAACAAGGGTAAAAGACGAAAATCTCAAAGATTTTATAAAGCAACCTATTAAAGCCTTTTTTGCAGATTCATCCTGTGAAGACTATACAAACTCAACGATACATTCTGTCAAAGGCTGTACTTTTGAAGCCGTAATGCTTATTATAAACAGTTCGGGCAAATTAACCGAAAACATGATAAACACGAAACCCATAGATTCGGAGGAAATAAGGACATTTTACGTTGCAGCGACAAGAGCACGAAAAGTGTTCGTTTTAGCATTACCGGATAAAAAGAAAGCTTCTATGGATACTGTAAGACTTCCTAAGGACCTTTGGGATTATAAAGGCAGTTTGATGTAAATAGAGCGTTGTAAAGTCAATAGACTACGATTTCCCGCTTTTGCTCATCAAAAAATTACCATGCATTACATATTCAAGTTCAGGATGAGAATCGCCGTTGAGGGATTGGAGCTGAGTGCAAAAACTGATACGCTGTAGTCAAAGAAAAGGGACTTTCACTGCAGCCATATCAATATGTGCTAACAAGCCAGTTCAACTGTCACTGAATCCTTCAGTAGAGCTTCAGTGGAGTTTGTGATGATGAAAAAACTAAAATTAATTTAGATAAACCTCGATTTTAGCTTGATAAATGACGAATTTTGTGATATAATAGAAACTGTATAATAATAACCTCGACCCATGGTCGTGGAAGGAGTAAAAAATGGCAGTTAGCTATAAGAAATTATGGAAGATTCTTATCGATAAAGACATGAAGAAAAAGGATCTCGCTAAGCTTGCAGATGTCAGCACTTATACTATCACTAAGATGAGTAAGGGCGAAAACGTAACTACCGATACACTCGGTAAGATATGTAAAGTTCTTGAGTGTAATGTTGAAGATATAATGGAATTTATTCCTGACAACAAATAACGATAATCTTTGAAAGGAGGTAGCATGTATGTCACGATGCTTATATAACAGCGATTTGGCGACATTCTTATATACAGATTCGGCTTCAATATACAGAATATTAGATGATAATTACCATGGCGAAGCACTGACCACCACAAGAGACGCGTGGAAAGCGGAGATCGACATTATGAAGAACGTGGTTTCTTCACTTAACAATGTTGATGGCCAAATTATATTTGAATACGATATTCCTC
>CALXUV010000043.1 GCA_944391815.1 uncultured Clostridia bacterium
GCATTTGCCGCGAGTATGCCGAAAGTCAAGGTTATAATGTGGTAGGTATCTACCCCGAAAAGGCAAGGACGGGAACGAACGACAGCCGCCCTGCCTTTCAAAGAATGATTAAGGACGCCGCAAGCGGACAGTTTCAGTACATAATCGTGTATATGTTCGACCGCTTTGCCCGCAACCGACACGACAGTATTTTGTATAAAGAAATGCTCAAACGCGATTACGGCATTAAAGTCTTATCGGCAACACAGCCCATCAGCGACGACGAAGGCGGCGAGTTCTACGAAATGTTTTTAGAGTGGAACGACGAAAAATACAGCAAGCGACTTTCCAAGCGCATTAAAAACGGGCTTGACACTTGCGTTGAAAACGGTACTTTCACGGGTTCGCGCGTGCCGTTCGGGTATAGGTTAATCGACACCGACCGCAAGGGCAAAAAAGGCACGATACATAAAGTCGCTATCGACGAGGAGCAAGCCGAAATTGTCCGTTACATTTTTACCGAGTACGCCAAAGGCGTTGATAAAAAGGTTATCGCGGACGCGCTCAACGCACAGGGCAAGCGCGTAAACGGCAAGCAATTCTCCATACGGACTTTTGAAAAGTGGTTGACCAATCCCAAGTACACGGGCGAGTATTATTTTGGCGAAAGGCTTTGCACGAAAACCTATCCCGCAATCATTGACAAACTAACTTTCGCAGAGGTGCAAAAGCGGCTTGCAAGCAACAAGATTTTAGCGGGCGCAAATTCAGCCGTCGAGCCGTATATTTTGACGGGCAAATTGTTTTGCGGACGTTGCGGCACGGCTATGGTTTCGGACGGCGGCACGAGCAAGAACGGCACAAAGCACTATTATTACGCTTGCAAGAAACGCAAGAAAGGCAACTGCGAGAAATCGCGCGAAAACAAGGACGATTTGGAACAGCGGGTAACGCAACAGGTTTACGACTTTTTGAGCGACAAAAAGAACGCCGAGAAAGCCGCGCAAGAAACAATCGCATACTATGAAAAGCGCACGGGCGACGACGGTTTGAAAAGCATTGAAACGCGCATAGCACAAGCGCAAGCACAAGTCGAGGACTTGACAAACGCTTTTATAGAGGCGAAAAGCCCGCTACTGCGCGCGGGCATTGAAAAGAAAATGCAGGACTATGAAACATTGCTTTCAGACCTGCAAACGAGCCGAGCGCAGATTTTGTTAGAACGCGGACACAAGTTTACAGCAAAAGACATTCTGTCGTTTGTTGCCGACCTACTGAAAGGCAACCCCGCCGACAAGGACTACCAAAAGAAAATAATTGACAATCTTGTGTTTATGGTGTATATTTATGACGACGAACATATAAAGACAGTCGGGTTTTTAGATTTTAAGGTTGACAAGAGTATTGAGAAAATACGGCTTGACGAAACAAACGCACTTGTGGATAGGCTGAAAGCGTGTTCAAACTCTAACACCCTTACTCCACCACAAAATTCAGATCCGGACCGGATGGTTCGGATCAGTTTTTTAAGTTTGAATAAAATATGAGGCTTGCAGATTTTTTGCAAGTAAGCTTAAGTATGATTATAATCTGCAATTGTGCACAGAAAACCCATATAGAGACTATGAGGTAAGCGGATTTGAAGCGCCAAAAATGACGTTTAATTATCAAAACGAAGATGTTTATACATCCGGATTTGACAAAATCAAACTGTTTACCGACTACCAAAATTATTCATCTTATCATTTTGAGTATAATTTTGATATCGATTACAATAAAAAATTTTTTGAAACCAATAATTTGCTGATAATTGTTGTCAGTTGTAATTCATCCGATAATATGATGTTGAAGGATGTTTTGATAAATGACGGTAAACTTTATCCGTTATTTGACCGTAATAAAATTAAAGATGGTGATCCGGTTGCCGAAGACTTTATTGTTTTAGCTTACTACGTGGAAATACCTGAAAGCGATAATTATAACGTCGGTGAAATAATTTATAATTACAGATAGAACATTTTTATAAAATAAGCAGCCACTGAAAAAAGTCAATTATATCCGTATTCAAAACATTGGCACAGTAGCTTAATAACAAGTGATATATTTCAAAAGCTTCCGCACTTAAACGGAAGCTTTAAATTTTACTTGAACGTCGATACGTTTTCGAAAGTCGTAGCAAACCCCATTTTCCGGACAAATAACTGCCCTATATTATACTAAATTTTCATTTGGTATAATTACGTGTCCATAACTTCCGATATTCTTCTCTTGAACTTAATATTTAACTGACACTTTATATACAATAAGCTAATATAATTTTTTTAATTAAATCAAAAAGGTCTGATGAATTTATCAGACCTTTCAATATATTCGTATGACGAATTGATAATATTTTTACTCAGATTATTAAAATCTGAATTTCAGAAATTACTCAAATAATTTTTTCTCCGTCGAAAAACATAACACCAAGTCCGCTTCCGGTAAAATTGCCACTAAGCAGATATTTTTTGAAGTTTTTCTGTAGCGTAGTGTTTTCTTCAAGAGCATTATAGTTACTTTTGTCAGTTTGGACACCGAACACACGCCAGCCGTCCGGAAATTTACCCTCTTCTGATTTTACAGACTTTATTATCTGAAATATATCAAAAAATTTTCTTAGGCGTGAATTTTCCGGATACAGTTGATGATATGCAGGAAAAAGAAGCCAGGAATTGCAAATAACTGTCATAATTCCTTTAAAACCGAAGAAAGTATATGCTGTCTTCAGTGAATCACTTATGTCTTCCCTCTCAATATGTCCGGATGAGGGTATGTGGATATTCAGAACTTTTTCCTCCGCTTTTATTATATGACCGTTTATGCGACAGTCTGTTGCGGGAAATTTTACGCACTCGCATTGAAGTCTCCCGAAAGCAAACCTTTTGAGTCTGAAAAAATCAGCGTCCCAGTGTGCAACAAAAGTCCCGTAAACGCCGTACACTTTTTTGCATTCCCTTAGTTTATAAAATACGTCAGCCGCTGTCTGCCAGTACATTTTTTTATCAATTTTGTTTTTTTCGTAGATTTTCTCTGTTTCCTTAAAGCATTCAAGAACAAAAACAGCGCTCAACTGAAAATAATTGACGTTTTCTCTGATAGCTGTTTCTTTTAACTCATCAAGAATCGCTGTGTAATCTGTTTTTCCTGAAAAAAAGCTGTTTTTTCTTTCGGTAATCAGATTTTTTAAATCAGATGAAAGTCCGTTGTAAAACTTTATCAAATCGACAATGGCTTCTTCCGAACCACTCACGTTTTCAATGTACCTTTCAAGGTAATCAATCATTGATATTCCCTCCGCCTGCTGTTTTTACACCTCAATGATATATTAAAGATTAAGTTTTGTCAATAGTTTTTCCGGTATTGTCATAAAAGGCCGGTTACTTTCATATTTATTGAAAAACGGACAAGCAAAATGGAAAGGATTTATGTTAATGGATACCGAAGATTACAGAAAATCTGTTATAAACTACCTTATTGAATTTATCCCTGAACAGTTCAGAAGCGCTTGCAACAATTATCTGCTTGCATATCCGGAAATCAGAGAGATCCGCATACGGAAAAACGGTCCGATATCGTTTACCTTGCCAGAAAGCAACCTTGTTACCGGGATGACATTCAGTCAGGAAGATATAGGATTTACACTTAATAAAATGACCGACGGAAGCTATTTCAGATATGAAGAAATAATGCAGTGCGGATACCTGCCTTTGAATTTCGGTGTGCGTTGCGGAATCGGCGGAGATGTTTTTACAGAAAAATCCGAAATAAAAGTTTTAAAAAGCGTCAGTTACATAAATATACGTATCCCCTTCACTCTTTTGACAGATGTCTCGGAACTTACCGACCTTATAAAAAACAATTCTTACAGATCTTCGGTACTTATATTTTCTCCACCGTGTACAGGTAAAACAACTGTCATACGTTCAGTTGCACATTATCTTTCGTCATCAGGTCACAAAAAACGTGTATGCGCCATAGATACCAATTACGAACTGCAACTTCCCTTCTCTCCTGAACCTTCAATTTGCGAATACCTTACCGGATATCCGAAAGCCAAAGGAATTGAAATAGCCATAAAATATCTTAATCCCGAATACATTGTCTGCGACGAAATAGGAACTTCAGATGAAGCAGAAGCCATCTGCCGGACTCAGCACAGCGGAGTACCGCTTATAGCCACTGTTCACGCAGCTACTTTCGAAGATGTATGCCGCAGGAAAAATATTTCTTCACTTCTTGAAAACAATGTGTTCGATTACGGCATGAAAATAAAAAAAGAAGGTAAAAATTTCCGTTACGAAATAAAAAAATTAAGTAATATGTAAAGGTAACTACGCAAGTGTTCAAATTATTATGTCTGATAACGATATTAACGCTTTCTTTTCTTATGGCTTATCTGAGATACAGGTACGCTCTGAACAGTTTGAACCAAAGCTGGTTTTTCAGCGAACTATCGGACAGGCTTTACAGAAACTTATCCGGTGAAATGAAGAAGCTCTGCGATGTATATAATGACGTATACTTTGAAACATTCGGTAAAAAAATTGCATTTAAAACAACCGAAGAGGTACTTTGTTCCCTTGAAAAAGAATTTGCCGAAGCGGAAAATATATCAGAAATAAAGTCCGGTTTGAGTAAATATTCTGTCAGTAACGGTGCTGAAATTTATAAAACGGCGGAAAACTTGTGCTTGACAACCAAAAAAGGTGTTGAAATATCTGAAAATAAATTTATAAAATACGGCAAAACAGCATTCATAATTTACCCCGGAGTATCCGCAATGCTCATACTTATGGTGTTGTGAACAACGGATTTTTAACGGAAGGTGCAATATGGAAGTAGGATTAATACTGAAAATCGCCGGCATAGGTCTTATTTGCGGCGTACTCAGTCAGTTTTTAAGCAAAACCGGGCGAGAGGATCATGCAGGATATGTTTCGCTTGCCGGAATAACGATAGTTATTTTTATGCTTATATCGGAGCTTGGTGAACTGATTGACTTAATTGAGGGGGTGTTCGGGATTGGATGAAATACTGAGAATATGCGGTATAGCTCTGATCGGTATAGTTATGGCGACGCTTCTCCGTAACCGTGGATCAGCTATTGCACCCTACATAACTCAGGTCACCGCTCTGATAATTTTTTCTACCGCTGTTGCCGCACTCATACCGGTAATCGAATTTATAAAATCTATGAACGAGGGACAAGCTGAAACTTCAGATGCAATTTCATCGGTGTTACTAGCCTCTGTAATAGCTGTTGTTTTCAGAATTTTATCCGATATTTGCAAAGAGAACGGCGAAAATATGCTGAAAAACGCAGTGGAATTTGCGGGAAATGCCGAAATAATTCTGCTTTGTCTTCCGATAATCAAAGATATTATAACTCTAAGTTCTGAAATTCTTGAATTATGAAAAAATTAATTGTGTCAGCGGTAATTATACCGGTGTTGATTATGCTGTTTATACCTGTAAACGCAACTGAAATCACCGTGAATTCGGATGAAAGCGAAAACATTCTTAGTGAAGAGGAATATATTCCGGAATATGTACTTGAAATTATAGAAGCAAACGGTGCGGATACTCAAACCTACGCCGACTACTCAGTGTTAGTGAGTTTCTGTTTATCGGTATTGAAAGAATCGGTAATTTCTTATTCGGATACTTTTCTTAATATAATGGCAATTGTTTTTATAATGGCAATTTTCAAAAAAATAAATGATAATAATAGCATATTGATGATAGCATCATTGGTATTTACAGCGGTGATCGCAAGAGAGTTTTTGGTGATACTTTCCGGACTTTTTCAGGAAACTCACGATGTATTAAACGCAGATAAACAAATCATCAGTCTTACTTTGCCGTCTGTTATTACGGTTTTGCTTATGGGTGGCGGATCAGTCAGCGCAGTAGGTTCGAGCGCCTCGTTTGCAAGTGTGTTATCACTGCTTGAAATAGCCCTCTCAGAAGCCGTTTCTGTTATGATAACAGCAGCTGCTGTACTACTCATTTTTGAAAAGTTATCACCGGCTTTTTCTGAAATCAATTGCAGTAAATTTGTAAAAAAATACACCGTCATGTTTTTGACATTCATAACCAGTCTTATGATAACTGTTGTCACTTATCAGACCGTGCTGAATGCAAAAACTGACTCTTTAACTACAAGAACCGTAAAATTTGCCGCTTCAAATTTTATACCTATTGTGGGCAGCGCAGTCGGAGAATCTTATAAATCAATAAGCGCCGGCGTTTCATATCTGAAAACTTCTCTTGGCGGAATAACTTCAGCAGCTGTGTTTTTTACCTTTGTTCCTATTGTTGTCAATATTGCGGTGATAAAAATATTTCTGTCTTTTGCAGGTTTCACTGCTTCACTTTGCGGTTGTTCCGACGAGAAAAACTTTTTTGACGGAATATTGAATGTCATCGACATTTTGTTTGCAATTATCATATGCTCTGCTATATTATCATTTATGCTCATGTTTTTGTTTGCGTTTGTGAGTCTATAAGTTTATAGAAAAAATTATTTGATAATACCTGTTGATCCATTATGTACTACAACATTTACACGGAATTTTAAAACACAGGGAGGAGAAAAAATATGAGCGGGTATATTATTTCTCTGCTTTCCGTTTCACTGGTGACGGGAATTATAATTTCACTTATCGGTTCCGGAGCTTTCCATTCTTCTCTGAAAATGCTTTGCGCTCTGACTGTACTGCTGACCATGCTTAACGTTTTTTCCCCATTACTCAAATCCGTTTCAGATGTTATTATCTCGGTCCCCGAAACAGAGCCACCACCTGAATTTGATATCGGCGATGAAGCAGTGATGGAAGAAACAGCCAGATATATCGGAATATATACAAAAGACCTGATCAACACAAAATACGGTGTCCAAAAAGAAAAATTTTCGGTTAACGTAACACTTTCAGCAGACAATACCGGAAATGTAAGCATTAAATCTGTAACTGTAATTTTTACAGAGTCAGTTGAAACTGATTTAAATCAAATTTCCTCTTTTGTTTCAGATACGCTGATGTGTGAATGCATAATCCTTACTCCCTGAAAATTTCTGACAACACCGAAAAATAAACCACTAAAAACTTACGACACATTGACATTTATTTTTAATCAAAACCTGTCCGGGTTAAATAAAATACTTCGCTGTGAAATACAGCAAAAACAGAGGTGCTATATGCTGAAAAAAATCATACAAAACAAAAATTTTCTGTTTGTTTCAGCCGGGTTGATAATCGGAATACTGCTCATAATTGTCGGTTCAGGAGGAACTGATACGAAGAGCGAAAATGAAAAAGAGTTACCGGAGCAGCAATACACATCTGACGAACTCGAAAGCTATACAGAGTCCCTCGAAAGAAAAATAGAAGATCTGGTGGGAAAAATCGGCGGAGTTACAGATGTCAATGTGCTTGTTACTGTCGATGGATCAAAAGAAACAATATACGCAACCGAAGGTTCAGAAAAAGAGTACGTTGTTATAAAAGATGCTGACGGAAACGAATACGTTGTAAGAGTATCTGAAATCAACGCTAATGTCAGAGGTATAGCTGTTGTTTGTAATTACGGTGGTAACGAACAGCTGAAAATGGATATAATAAACATGCTTTCATCGCTTTTTTCCATAGGATCAAACAGAATTTCTGTTATGTCAAGCTAACTTCTCTACCTTTGTTTTCATAATATTGTCGCTTGAAACTCATTTTATATTGCGATATTTAATAAAAAGCGGTTTGAACCCTTGTACAATGTTATCTAAAATACCGAAAATATTCCAAAGTCCTTTACAAAAACTTCCGTTTGGTATAAAATAACTTGAAGTATATTTTTTCTTACCCATCGGAGGAGAAGTATGGATAAACAGTATCTTTCGGAAAATCTCACAATGTTATGTGACTTCTACGAGCTTACAATGGCAAACGGTTATTTCAAAACCGGTTTAAAAGACAAAATCACCTATTTTGATGTCTTTTTCAGAAAAGTGCCGGATAAGGGCGGTTTTGCCATCGCCGCCGGACTTGAACAGATAATCGATTACATTCAGAATCTTGAATTCACGGACAAAGACATTGAGTATCTTCGCAGGAAAAACATCTTTGACGAGGAATTTCTTGATTATCTCAGGAATTTCAAATTCACCGGCGACATATACGCGGTACCGGAAGGAACTCCGGTATTTCCGGGCGAACCGGTGATAACTGTCAGAGCTCCCGCCATTCAGGCTCAGTTTATCGAAACATACATTTTGCTTGTGTTCAATCATCAGTCACTTGTCGCAACAAAAACCAACAGAATTGTACGCGCCGCAGAAGGACGCGCCGTCAGTGAATTCGGTTCGCGTCGTGCTCAGGGCGCCGAAGGAGCTATTCTCGGAGCGAGAGCTGCGTTTATAGGCGGAGTTGCCAATTCAGCGTGTACAATTGCAGACGTGAGGTACGGCGTGCCGGCAGGCGGAACAATGGCTCATAGCTGGGTTATGATGTTTGATGACGAATATACCGCATTTAAAACTTACTGCGAAATATATCCGGAAAACGCTACTTTGTTGGTAGACACCTATAACGTCATTAAGAGCGGTATTCCGAATGCAATCAAGGTTTTCAAGGAGGTACTCGAACCTCGCGGAATCAGAAAATGCGCCATAAGGATAGATTCCGGAGATCTTGCTTATCTCACGATCAAAGCACGTCAGATGCTTGACGCAGCCGGACTTGATTATTGTAAAATCGTTGTTTCAAATTCTCTTGACGAGTATATAATACGTGATCTCCTGAATCAGGGCGCAAAAATCGACGCTTTCGGAGTCGGAGAAAGACTGATTACATCAAAGTCTGAACCGGTATTCGGCGGCGTTTACAAGATTTCCGCAGTTGAAGATGAAAACGGCAACATTATCCCGAAAATCAAAGTAAGCGAAAATATTGCTAAAATCACAAATCCTCATTATAAAAAATTGTACAGGCTATACGATAAGGCAAACGGCAAGGCAATTGCTGACCTTATAACTGTTTATGACGAGGTAATAGACGAAAGTAAGCCACTGGAAATATTTGATCCGGATTACACCTGGAAGAGAAAAACCATTACCGATTTCAAAGCCATTGAGCTCCAGAAGCCGGTGTTTATCAGCGGTAAGTGCGTGTACCCGAGATATACAACCGATCAGATAAGAGACTACTGTGCCGCTCAGCTTGAGCTGCAGTGGGATGAGGTCAAGAGATTTGAAAATCCTCACAACTACTATGTAGACCTTTCTCAGAAGCTTTGGGATACCAAAAACGAACTACTGAAGAAAAACAATATGTTATAATTCACCAAAGATACAGTTCTTACCGAAAACTTGAATTAAAGGATGTGAAATAATGATACAGAAGCCGAGAGGGACTCTTGATATTCTGCCCGGGGAGTCAAAAAAATGGCAATTCATAGAAAGTGCCTGCCGCAAAGTATGCAAAAAGCACGGATTCGGCGAAATCCGCTTCCCTACCTTTGAAGAAACACAGCTGTTTGCACGCGGAGTCGGAGACACAACAGACGTCGTTCAAAAAGAAATGTATACATTCACCGACCGTGACGGTACAAGCTACACGCTTCGTCCGGAAGGAACGGCAAGTGTAGCGAGAGCTGTTATAGAAAACGGACTTGCCGGCGGCACAATGCCTCTGAAACTCTTTTATATTATCAACTGTTTCAGGCATGAAAGACCGCAGGCCGGCAGATACAGAGAGTTTTATCAGTTCGGCGCTGAGCTGTTCGGAGCTACCTCTCCTTCCGCTGACGCCAAACTGATACTTCTTGCAAGCGATTTTCTGAAAGAAATCGGTTTAAAAAACATTTCGCTCCACATAAACTCCATAGGTTGCCCTGAGTGTCGGTCTGTGTACCGTGATGCTCTTGTAAAATATTTTTCACAGAAAAAAGAGGATCTGTGTCAGACGTGCAGATCGAGACTTGAAACAAATCCTCTGCGTATTCTTGACTGTAAAAGTCCGATATGTAAAGGCATTGCCGCTGATGCACCGAAAACCATTGATTATCTTTGCCAGAGCTGTAAGGAACATTTTGATGGACTTAAAGAGAGACTTTCGGAAGTCGGAATCGATTATACAGTCGACTGCAATATTGTAAGGGGACTTGACTACTATTCAAGAACTGTTTTTGAGTTTATAAGTGAAGGAATCGGTGCTCAGAGCACTGTTTGCGGCGGGGGAAGATATGACGGACTGGTAAGTCAGATCGGAGGTCCGGAACTTGCCGGAATCGGATTTGCGGCAGGTATAAACCGCCTTGTTCTTTCCATGGAAAACGGTTCCTCTTTCAAGGATGAGGAGGAAGGACCTGATCTATACATTGCAGCAATCGGTGAAAAGGCTTCTGTTAAAGCCAACGGTCTTTGCGCAAAACTAAGCGATCTCGGTATTGTCAGTGAAACCGATCTTGTCGGAAGAAGTCTCAAAGCTCAGATGAAATACGCCAACAAGATCGATGCTGCGTTTACTCTTATTTTAGGTGACGGAGAACTGCAAACCGGCAGAGCGCAGCTAAGAAACATGAAAACAGGTGATCAGTTCGATGTAAGTCCGGACGATATTGAATCAATCATCAAAATAGTGAAAAGAGAGGGAGTCTAAATGTCAGAACTTCTTGATAAAAGTGATAAACGAACAAAGTACTGCGGTGAATTTACCGCAAATGACATTGGAAAAAAAGTCTGCGTAATGGGATGGTGTCAGAAGCAGCGCGATCTCGGCAGTCTTATTTTCATCGATCTGCGCGACAGAAGCGGAATAATACAGCTTGCTTTCGATGAAAACACACCGAAAGAAGTTTATGACAAGGCGTTCAGGACCAGAAGCGAATACGTTATCTGTGCAAAAGGAACGGTAAGAGCCAGAGGTGAGGCAGCGGTAAACAAAAATATGCCTACCGGTGAAATAGAAATTGCAGTTGAAGAGTACAAAATTCTCTCTTCTTCCCTTACTCCGCCTTTTGCTATTACGGAAAACAGCGACGTAAAACCCGAGCTTCGCCTTAAACACAGATATCTTGACCTAAGACGACCTGACATGCAGAAAAGAATTATGGCAAGAAGCCGTCTTGCAAAGATAACAAGGGATTATTTCGAAGAAAACGGATTTATTGAAATTGAAACACCTAATCTTGTCAAACCGACGCCCGAAGGCGCAAGAGATTATCTGGTTCCGAGCCGTGTACATCCCGGAAGCTTTTACGCTCTTCCTCAGTCCCCCCAACTTTACAAGCAACTCCTTATGCTGTCCGGATTTGACAGATATATCCAGATAGCAAGATGTTACAGAGACGAGGATCTTCGGGCGGACCGTCAACCTGAATTTACTCAGATAGACGAAGAGATGTCTTTTGTGACTCAGGAAGACGTAATAGCCATAAACGAAGGATTCTTAAAAAGGGTATTCAAAGAATTTCTCGGAAAAGATATTCAGACTCCCCTTCCCCGTTTGACTTATGCCGAGGCTATGGAGCGTTTCGGTTCGGACAAACCGGACCTCAGATTCGGTTACGAACTCGTAAATCTTACCGAGACACTCAGAAGCACCGGATTTAAAGTTTTTGCAGACGCAATCCAGTCAGGCGGCTCTGTTCGTGCTATTAAAATAGACGGCGGCGCAAAGTTTTCCCGTAAGGAAATAGACTCCTTTGCCGAGTTTGTAAAAACATACAAAGCAAAAGGACTTGCATGGTATAAATTCGCTGAGGACTCAACGTTTTCTTCTTCTTATGCCAAATTCCTTGACGAAAGTGAAAACAAGGCTGTTCTTGAAAAAATGAATGCTGTTCCGGGTGATCTTATTCTGATAGTCGCTGACTCAAAAGATCAGATTGTCTTTGACGCTCTCGGAGCTCTTCGCAGAGAAATAGCTTTCAAAACCGGTGTCATAAAATCCGGTGATTACAAAATGCTTTGGGTTACTGAATTTCCTCTTCTTGAGTATGACGAGGAAGACAAGAGATTTTACGCAAAGCACCATCCTTTTACAATGCCTATGGAAGAGGATCTTCAGTATCTTGACACAGCTCCGGAAAAGGTTCGTGCTATTGCTTATGATATTGTTATCAAC
The DNA here is from genome assembly GCA_944391815.1 of uncultured Clostridia bacterium. Classification (GTDB taxonomy): domain Bacteria; phylum Bacillota; class Clostridia; order Oscillospirales; family CAG-272; genus SIG673. The sequence continues at coordinate 12,138 of CALXUV010000043.1, forward strand.
GGCACAGAAGCCGGTGGCGGTTCAGTAAGAATACATGTTCCTGAAATCCAGCAGAAAATGTTTTCCGTTCTCGGTATGCAGAAAGAGGAATACGAGGAAAAATTCGGATTCCTGCTCGATGCATATAAATATGGCGCTCCGCCTCACGCCGGACTTGCATTCGGATTTGACCGTCTGGTTTCTCTGCTTCTTGAAATTGATGATATCCGTGACGTAATTGCCTTCCCGAAAGTTCAGAATGCCTCTGAGCTTATGACCGGAGCTCCCGCTCCTACCGACTCCAAAGCTCTTTCCGAACTCGGAATTGCCGTGGTTCGTGAAGAATAATTTTAACGAAATCAAAAACCGTTTTTTTCGTTATCTACATCTGAAAATCAAAATATAATCTGCAAAAAAACAAGGTCAATCATGTGATGACCTTGTTTTTTCGTGTTTTGTTCTGTGGTATTATCGAAAAAATATAGTTGAGTTTAATACGAACTAAAAGTGAATTCTGAAAATTGCTTGAACCTCACTGTTACTTATCGTTTTTTATTATAAGCATTTTATAATCAGATATTGTTCTGAAAATATTTCTTATAACCCATTAGGCAATAATTAAAATTTAAAACTTATCGTTTTTATTTCTTTTGACAGCTTCAGAAGAAAGTATTTCGTAAAGCTTTCCTGCCGCATTCTTTTTTCCGATTCTTTCAGCTGATTCTCTCATTGTTTTTTTCAGACTATCATCTTTCAGAAATTTTTTGATGCAATCTTTTACCGAATTGCCGTTTTTAACCTCTATTGCAAGATTATTTGCGGTCAGAAATTCAAGATTTCTTTGTTCATGTCCCGGGATAACGTTAGCAATGATCATTGGCAGGTCTTTTGACAGCGCTTCGCTTACTGATAATCCACCGGGTTTGGTGATAATACAATCTGAAGCATCCATAATCAGATTCATTTTATCAGTATAACCCAATTTGAGCACGCTGTGCGCAAAATTTATTTCGTTTATTTTTTTCAGCTCTTCCTTTGAAGAACCGCAGACGGCGATTATGCTGAATTTTTCCTCGATCGTATCAATTTCTTTCAGTTGTTCTGATAAACCCCCGTAGCACATACTTCCGCTCATTACCGTAATTACATTTTCTTCAATATCAAGTCCGAGCTCTTTTCTTGCAATAGATTTTTCGACCGGAACAGAAAATTTCGCATGTATCGGAATCCCGATAGGCAAAATCTGAGACGGTCTGAATCCCTTCTCCTCGCATTGGCGGTTTAAAAGTTCAGAGGCGGTTATCAGATAATCAAGATATGTGACTTCTTCCCAGTAGGGATGCACCGTGAAATCCGTGACGACTGCCGCTGTCAGCGGTGATAAACCGGACTTTTTCAGTGCGTACGACAAAGCCATAGCGGCAAAAACATGAGTACACACGATTATGTCGGGGTTGATTTGCTTTATTTTCTTTGCAAGTCCGGATGCAATAAGTTTACATAGAAACATTATGAAGCTTTTGCTTCCTCTTTTTCTTTTCTCGAGTTTTGAATAGCTTTTGGCATACATTCCTGAAAAAGTCGAGACGGACAACAGATAACCCTCAGACATTGCTTTACCGAGAAATCTATTGTAATTTTGGAACACATCAACTGTCTCACATTCAAAACCGTTTTTGGAAAACTCATCACTTATTGCCGCACCTGCCGAATTGTGACCCTGTCCGGTAGATACCGTGAGTATGAGTAATTTCATATATTTTTCCTCTTGCCGTTTCATTAAGTTATCGGTAACACTGTAGCACGATTATAGCACATTTTTACCGTAAAATCAATACGATATTGTTTAAATACTCTCTTCTGTGATCATCCGATAACGACTGTTCTGTACTTTTTTGTAATTTTTAATATTTTTCCGCATAAACACTTGACAAGAAGCAAATTTTATGGTATAATGTCATTACCTCTGCGGAGAGGCTTTTTTTGTGTGCAGATTTTTCGCTGAGGGAGAAACAAACGACTTAGTCGTTTAATCAAATCCAGGAGGTGCAACCAAGTGAGAGTAAAGGTTACATTAGCATGCACGGAATGCAAGCAGCGCAATTACGATACAACCAAAAACAAGAAAAACGACCCTGACAGACTCGAAATGAACAAGTATTGTCGTTTTTGCCGTAAGCACACTCCCCATAAAGAAACCAAATAAGGAGGGGTATTATGGCGGATAACGAAAATCTGAATAGCGAAAACAAGGTTGAAGAAAACGTAACTACTGACGTAGCTTCGACCGAGAAAACCGAAGTTGCCGCTAAAGATAACGGCAAAAAAGCCAAAACCGAAGACAAGGGCAAGAAAAAACCGGCAAAAGAGAAATTTTTCAAAAGAGTCGGTGCTTCCCTGAAAAGGTTTTGGAAAATGATGAAAAGCGAACTGAAAAAAGTCGTGTGGTACAGCCGCAAACAGACATTTACAAGCACACTGTTGGTTCTGGTTGTCATGGCGATTTCGGCCGTGGTTATAGGTCTGGTCGATCTCGGACTGTCCAAAGGACTTGAGTTTATTACAAATCTCTTTTAATTTTTGAAAAAGGTGATTAAGAATGAGTAATTTCAGTGACGCAATACCGGAAATACAGTGGTATGTCATTCACACCTTCACGGGATACGAAAACAAGGTAAAAAGCAGCCTTGAAAAAATCATCGAAAACAGAAATCTCGGTGATGAAATCGTTGACGTGAGGATTCCGGTAGAAATACAAACCGATGGCGATAAGGAAATCGAGTCCAAGCTTCTTCCGAGTTATGTTTTCGTAAAAATGCTCATGAATGACGCCAACTGGCATGTTGTGAGAAATATAACGGGCGTAACCGGTTTTGTCGGTCCCGGATCCAAACCTGTTCCGCTTTCCGATGAAGAAGTAGCTAAGATGGGCATTGAAGTGTCGACAATATCGCTCGAATATCAGGTCGGCGACTATGTTAAGATAATTGCCGGACCGCTTGCTAATTATTCCGGAACGGTACAGTCAATATCCGATGACAAGAAAAATGTTACGGTCCTTGTATCGATGTTCGGAAGAAACACACCTGTTGATCTCAAATCAAACGAGGTCGAAAGAGCTAACTAAAATAAGTTTTACAGAGTACTAAAAACTGTAAGGTGGGAGGGAAAGTAATTTCCCGAATTTAACCACAAGGAGGATTCAGAAATGGCAAAGAAAATAACCGGGTATATAAAACTTCAGATCCCGGCAGGTAAAGCGACTCCTCAGCCGCCTATCGGACCTGCTCTCGGTCAGCACGGAGTATCAATACCTAACTTCACAAAAGAGTTCAATGAAAGAACAAAAAATCAGATCGGTCTTATAATTCCGGTAGTAATTACCGTTTATGCCGACCGTTCGTTTACCTTTATAACCAAAACTCCCCCCGCTCCTGTTCTCATAAAGAAGGCTTGCGGCATTGAAACCGCTTCGGCTACTCCGAATAAAACCAAAGTTGCCAAGCTTACAAAAGAACAGGTTCGTCAGATAGCTGAAACCAAAATGCCCGATCTCAATGCGGCTTCCATTGAAGCGGCTATGAGCATGGTAGCCGGTACAGCACGCTCCATGGGAATAACTGTGGAAGAGTAAGGGAGGAAATGACAATGGCTAATAAGAAATATACAGAAAGTCTTAAACTCATAGAGAAAAACAAGCAGTACGATTCTGCTGAAGCGCTTGATCTCGTTTGCAAAACCGCAAAAGCTAAATTTGATGAAACCATCGAGCTTCATGTTCGTCTCGGTGTTGACTCTCGTCATGCCGACCAGCAGGTCAGAGGAGCTGTTGTACTCCCTCACGGAACAGGTAAAACTGTACGCACCCTTGTTTTCTGTAAAGAAAATCTTTATGCTGCTGCAAAAGAAGCCGGTGCAGATTATGTCGGCGGCATTGATTATGTTGAAAAAATCACAAAAGAAAACTGGCTTGATTTCGATGTCGTTATTGCTACTCCCGATATGATGGGCGTTATAGGTAGACTCGGTAAGGTTCTCGGACCCAAAGGTCTTATGCCCAACCCGAAAGCAGGAACAGTAACTATGGATGTCGCACGTGCAGTTACCGAAGCCAAAGCCGGTAAAATCGAATACCGTCTTGACAAAACAAACATTATTCACTGCCCTATCGGTAAAGCTTCTTTCGGTCCCGAAAAACTCACCGAAAACTTCAATGCGATCGTCGGCGCCATCATAAAGGCAAAACCGGCTGCAGCAAAGGGTCAGTACATCAAAAGCTGCGTAATAGCTGCTACTATGGGCCCCGGTATAAAGGTCAACTCCGCAAAACTCGGAAACTGATTTTTACAGCTTTATGCTTTATAAAAAAACAAGCCGGCTTTTTCCGGCTTGTTTTTTTCGGTTAACTTGATTTTTACCGAATAATATGATATACTATTAAGGTAATAATTCTGCACGAAAGTGAGATTGGTAATGGATAGCAAAATACGGGACGAAATGCGAAAACTCAGGGAAACAGTAGAATACCATGCCAGAAAATACTATGTTGAGGACAATCCGGAAATATCAGATTTCGAGTATGATCAGCTTTTTCATAAACTGAAATCTCTTGAAGAACAGTATCCGGAGTATGCGGAGCCCGACTCCCCCACTAAACGCGTCGGTGGTCCTGTCCTTGAAAAATTTGAAAAAGTTGTCCATGATGTAAAAATGGGCAGTCTTCGTGATGTTTTCAGTTTTGAAGAGTTAAAAGACTTCATTGAAAAAACTCCTTGCAGCGGATATTCCGTAGAATGTAAAATCGATGGTCTTTCGGTTTCTCTGGTTTATGATAATGGCTATCTTACAGTCGGATCGACAAGAGGTGACGGAACGACCGGAGAAAACGTAACCGAAAATCTCAAAACCATTCAATCAGTTCCGCTTAAAATTCCTTATAAAGGTCATGTTGAAGTCCGTGGCGAAGTTTTCATGCCAAAAGAAGTGTTTGAAGAGCTTAACGCAAACAGAAGCAGTTCGGGTGAACAGCTTTTTGCAAATCCGAGAAACGCAGCCGCCGGTTCGCTAAGACAGCTTGATTCTAAAGTAACGGCAAGCAGAAAGCTGGATATTTTCATATTCAACCTTCAAGCCTGCGACAGAACTTTTGCCACCCACGGCGAAACGCTTGATTTTCTTTCTGAGCTCGGATTCAAAACAATTCCCCTACGGACATTAACAAACAACTTCGATGAAATACAAGAAAAAATAGAAGAAATAGGCGAAAAAAGAAATTCACTTTCATTTGATATAGACGGAATTGTCATAAAAGTAAACGATCTTTCTGCAAGAGAGAAATACGGTGACACAGGTTCTGTCCCGAGATGGGCGGTCGCATACAAATATCCACCTGAGGAAAAAGAATCAGTTCTGAGGGAGATAAGACTTAATGTCGGAAGAACCGGTGTAATAACTCCTTATGCCGTTTTTGATACAATCACCCTTGCAGGCACCTCAGTAAGTAAAGCTACACTCCATAATTACGATTTCATTTCAGGAAAAGATATTCGGATAGGAGATACGGTCGTAGTAAGAAAAGCCGGAGAGATAATACCTGAAATAGTCAGAGTTAACTACCAAAAAAGAACAGAAAGTGCTCTTCCCTTTTCAATGCCGGAAACCTGTCCTTCCTGCGGAGAAAAAATTTACCGCCAGCCCGGCGAAGCTGCATATTACTGCACAAATGCTTCCTGCCCGGCGCAGCTTATACGAACTCTTTCACATTTCGTTTCAGGAGACGCAATGAATATTGAAGGTCTGGGAGAAGCACAGATCACGGCAATGATTAACTCAGGACTTGTAAAGTCAGCAGCTGATATTTATAAACTGCAAAAGACAGACTTGATGAAGCTTGACCGTTTCGGCGAAAAACTTTCGGATAATATTATCAAAAGCATTGAAAATTCCAAGGAACGCGGACTTGATAAGTTGTTATATGCACTCGGCATAAGGCAAATCGGAGAAAAAGCTTCCAGATTGCTTGCGGAAAAATTCAAAGATATCGAAAATTTATTCAAAGCAGATGTAGATGAGCTTTGTCAGATAAATGATATCGGAACTGTAACTGCCGAAAATGTAACCGAATTCTTCAGTCATCACCAGACAAGGGTTCTCATAGATGAATTAAAAGCAAGCGGAGTCAAAGTCACATTTGATACTGTTTCCACCGGAAATGCTCTTTTGGGAAAAACATTTGTAATAACCGGTACTCTGCCGACTCTTAAAAGAGATGAAGCAACTTTGCTTATCGAAAAGAATGGCGGTAAAACATCTTCTTCTGTTTCAAAGAAAACAGATTTTGTGCTCGCAGGTGAAGAAGCGGGTAGCAAACTCGTTAAAGCAAAAGAATTAAATATAACAGTGATTACCGAGAATGACCTGTTACAAATGATAAATAATTAGTTTATTTGGAGTAAATATGTTTATAGACAAAGTAAAAATTTATGTAAAAGCAGGAAATGGCGGAAATGGTTGTGTTTCGTTCCGAAGAGAAAAGTACGTTTCTCACGGCGGTCCTGATGGGGGCGATGGAGGAAAAGGCGGTAATATAGTTCTCAGAATAGAGACCGGTAGCAACACACTTTTCGCATATAAAAACAGAAAGAAATTTGTTGCAAAAAACGGCGGCGACGGTATGGCGTCCAAAATGCACGGTGCAACTGCAGAAGACCTTGTTTTGCCTGTTCCGCCCGGAACAGTTGTAAGGGACGCAACAAGCGGTCAGATAATCAAAGATATGTCTGATTGTGAGGATTTTATCCTCTGCAAAGGCGGCAGAGGCGGATGGGGCAACCGACATTTTGCAACTCCTACACGGCAAATTCCGAGATTTGCCAAAATGGGTACAAAAGGTCAGGAACGTGAAGTTATTCTCGAACTGAAAATGCTGGCTGATGTAGGTCTCGTCGGACTACCGAGTGCAGGTAAATCTTCCATACTATCGGTTATAAGCTCAGCTAAGCCAAAAATTGCAGCCTACCACTTCACTACCCTCTCACCTAACCTCGGCGTCGTGAATTATTCAGGAAGCAAAGGTTTTGTCTGCGCTGATATTCCAGGACTTATTGAAGGTGCGTCGGAGGGAGCGGGACTTGGACTTGATTTTCTCCGTCATATAGACAGATGCAGAGTTCTTGTTCACGTCGTCGATGTTTCCGGAACGGAAAGCACTGATCTTGTTTCCGATATGAAAACTATAACCTCGGAAATAGAAAAATACAGTTCGGAGCTTGCGAAAAGACCGAGAATAGTCGCCGCCAACAAAATCGACGTCTGTAATATTGAAAAAGCTGAGCTCGACAGATTTGAAAAATATGTTTCCGATCAAGGTTACAAGCTTATTTATATATCCGCAGTTACTCTTCACAACATTGACGTTCTTATTGATGAAATTGTAAAAATGCTGGAAAAACTTCCGCCTATGAAAATATATGAACAGGAGTTTGTCGAACAGGATTTGTCCAGACCAACCGATAAATCTGTTACTGTACGCAACAATAACGGGGTTTACGAGATTGAGGCGGACTGGCTTTACAGGTTTATGGAAACAATTAATTTTTCCGATCGTGAATCTCTGATGTATTTCCAGAAAGTTTTGCGCGAAAACGGAGTAATAGAACAACTCGAAAAATCGGGTTGTAAAGAAGGCGACACGGTCAGTATTTACGATTTTGAGTTTGATTTTGTTGAGTGATGCTCATTCTATACGACTTATAAGTATAATTTATAGTCTCCATTCAGTTTATGTATTTATAAAATGTTGACTTTTTACCTGTTTTATGATAAAATTCTTAAATAAGTATAATAAAGGAGATCATTATGAATAACAGAATTAACAGACTTACCAACCATGATAAAATTCTGAAAATGACGCAGCTTGCGATACTTACGGCGCTGATATTTATCATGACGTTTACACCTTTGGGATATTTCAGGCTTGGAATCGTCGATATTACTTTTCTCATGATTCCGGTTGCAATAGGTGCCATTATTACCGGACCTGTGGGAGGACTTTTCCTCGGTACAATGTTTGGTCTTTCCAGCTTCTTCACATGTTTCGGATTCAGTGCTTTCGGAACTGCCCTTTTCGCTATCGATCCTTTTTTCACATTTATAATCTGCGTAATTCCCCGTATGCTGATGGGATACCTCGTAGGCTTGCTTTTCAAAGCCTTACAGAAAATCGACAAAACAAGAACGATTTCATATTTTGTTGCGGCTCTCAGCGGAGCGGTTATAAATACTGCTCTCTTTGTGCTGTTTCTGGTTGTTCTTTTCGGAAATAACGCCGATGTCCTTGCGCTTTTCCAAACAGATACTTTTGTCGGTATAATTGTTGGTCTGATAACTGTAAATGCTTTGATTGAAGCCGGTGTTTCTCTTGTTGTAGGTGGGGCAATCAGTAAAGCTCTTGCAGTGTATCTGCCAAAACTCGGCAATAAAACCGAAGGTTAAAAAAGTGGGGAAAAATGATGAATTTTAACGCTGAGTATTTATCTGAATTTTCGAGAGGTCGTTTTTTCTATTACCGTGAACTTTCCGGAAACGATTTGTTAAGTGAGCATAACGGTAACAGATATCATCATTTTATTTATTTCAGATCTGACAGTTGTACAATTAAATTTGAAGACGGTACTGAAAAAAATCCTTCGGAAGGTTCTGTGTGTTATATTGCTCCCGGATCTGCCTATCGGATTTCAACTCCTGATTCAGTTTCATTTATTTCTGGTATTGCCTGCTACGGAGCATTGGCTGACGCATTTTCAAATTCCTGTAACGCTTTCCAGACACACGTTTCACTAAGGCCTGAGGTAATTGACATTTATAATAAAATAACCGATTTAATGGCTGAATCTGACAATAAACTTGAAACTACAAACAGAATGGCAGCTGCGTTTTACAGCTTGTTTATTGAAATCGTATTTGCACAGGCTCATACAATAGAATCCAAGCCAGCCATTATAGCACAGAAAATCAAACAGTATATTGAAGCAAATATTGACTCTGATATTTCAGTATCGACGATAGCAAAACAATTTTATTTGTCTGAAACGCACGTAATAAGAATATTCCGTGACAAGTTCGGAATTACTCCAAAACAGTATATTCTTAAATCGAAGATCAATTCTTCAAAATTACTGTTGCTTGATACTACTCTTCAAATAAAAGAGATTGCAATGACTTATCATTTTGCCGACAGCTATCATTTTTCTCATACTTTCAAACGCTTTACAGGTGTATCACCGGAAAAATTCCGCTCCCGCGAAGACGAGAGAAAAAATAAATAATCAATGAATGGGGCTGAGTCATTAACTTAGCTGAAAAAAGAAAAAAGCGGATGCTTTTTACCGAAAGGTATTGAGTATCCGCTTGCTTTGTTGTATAATTTAATTGCTAAAAAAACCTACAAGAAA
>CALXUV010000044.1 GCA_944391815.1 uncultured Clostridia bacterium
AAAACAACTGGTTTCTGAGAATGGCTAGACGATTCACCGACAGCTTCGTTTGCTTGCTTATCCCTTAATATATCAGAAAACACATAGGTTGCATCACATATCCTTTGTGAGCTTCTGAAGTTTTTAGAAAGTGACAAGCGTGTCCAATTAGGATCTGCCATCTTCTTTATAAATGATTCCGGGTTTGCGGTTCTCCATTCATAAATGGCTTGATCTGGATCACCAACTATAAATACAGATTCTAAACCTGCATTGCACAGCAAATCCAATATTTCCATCTGTTCTATGGAAGTATCCTGTGCCTCGTCCAAAATAATTATTGGAAATCTCGCCGCCACAATTTTAGCCACTTCAGGATATTTCTTTAGAAGTGTACATGTTAGTCCAGCAATTTCGCCTTGAAAGAATAATCCTTTCTCAAATAATTTATTTTTAAATTGAACACATGGGGGATCATATTTCCCGAATCCAGTACATGTTATCAGATTGCCATTTTTCGTTAACACCATATCATTATTCCAACGAAACTGTTCTATGTCAGATACGCATCTCTGCCTGTGACAATCCCTTCTCCAGTAAGGATATGATTCAGCGATATCATAAGTTGCAATTATTGGCCTTTTACGGGATTGTAGCAGCAAGTAACCAAAGCGCAAGAAGATATAGTTATCTATGAAACTATCCAATGTACCAACAAAATGAGGCGTTTCAATACTATATCCCGGCGGCAATACTTCTCGCGCTTGCCGAGCAATTTCATCACTTGCAACATTTGTAAAAGAAAGAACAGCGATCCCTTGATGCGGTCTGTTCCAGTTTTCTAGATAATGAAGCACTTTTTGTGCGACTACGGTAGTTTTTCCACTTCCAGGACAAGCGTGCAATACTACTTTTCCTGAAGATGCAAGAAATTCCTCTTGTTCAGATGTGAAGTTATACATAATCACTCCTGATGCTCCTCGCAATCCATTGTGACTGCATAAATACCAGCTTGGATATACATAGGAACAACGAATGGCTTTTGAATGTTTTTTTCCGTCGCAATGTCTTGGGGGGACATTTTTAGTAATCGGCAAAGAGCCTGAGCAACTTGTGCTTTGGCAGAGTCTCGACAACGAATGAATAACCAAATCATTAGTGCTTTGGTATTGTTGTCCGTTTCTTCTTCCACCTTATTCTTAAGCTTTTCACCTACTTTAGGATATACAGTGCAGATTGCATCGAGGATATACGGAATGTTATCAGGTATCAGTGACAGTTCATATTCAAATGTTTTTATTGCGCCTGAGCATTTTACAATACCATCAGAACATAGCTCTTTTATTTTTGAATACCTATCAGAAGGAGTACCTCTTTTTATTTTATCGCCGATACCGTTTAGATCATCATCATAATCCAAATCCTTCGAAATATAGGTATCCTTCTCCTTGTCGGCGCATCTATCATCATCTGTAATAATAGCTGCTTTAGCAAAACCCGCATTTCGTGTAGGGATTTTGATCATTTTTGCAAAGGGAGCGAAGCCGACACCATTTATATTTACAAGTTCCACTGAATACATATCTAGAGGCCGGTGTATCATTTTTGCAAATTCAGGTATTAAAAGTGCTTCGCTTATACCTTCAACAAACAAAATTCCTTTAGCAAAAAATAGTTGTGATTTGGTTACATCAAGATATTTTTCAATATAATCTCTCTCTACATTATCCAGCGAAGAGTTTTTTAATGGATAACAAAAAATACTGTGTTCTTTTTCATACAACAGATTAATATTTTGTATGCCTATCTTTGATACTAACGTAGGTGAATGCGAAGTCATAATGACTTGGATATTTCTATGCTTTTCAACTTTATTAGCAAAGAACGATAGAACTAATTCTTGCAATTGTGGATGTAGATGCGCCTCAGGTTCTTCTACTAAAAATAGATTCCCATATATTCCAGACTTATTTAGGGACATATCTCCTAATACAGCAGAAATATAAACTAAATTATTGTATCCCAATCCATTTTGATTCAGTTCAAACGAATGATTCTTTAGCGTAAGCAGTGTTTCTGCAGTTTTTTTCTCTATCTCAACACCTTTTTCAAAAACTGTATCAACATCAACAAAAGCACCGCTTTCTTGAATATGGATCATTGGTTTGAACTCAGGGGAAGCAAAAAAAGAAATGATTGAACCGTATTGAGGGTGGGTATTGCTTATGTAGTACCATCTCGGAACAATCCAAGAGCATAACGATGCCATGATCGATTCAAACTTTGGCTCAACAAGGCCTAATTCAATCCTTTGGTGCAAAAGTGATTGTTCTAAATTAAATAAATTCTCATTAATGATATGCTTTGCTTTACTTAAAGAGTTCGTTCTTAATATACCTTGGTTAGCTTCATATAATTTGCCGACAAGTTCCTCTTTCTCACCAGGAGCACTCGCAACACTTTCAAGTAATCTAGCCAACTTACTATTTCTTGATGGCTTCATTTCACTTTCGGCATCACGTAATGCGCCCAAATATGCGGTATTGATTGACTCAAGCGTATCTGAAGATAATGGGTTGCCCTCATTTTTTCCACCCCATGCTCTACACTTCACCTTCTCATATCCAGAAGGATTTTTTTCCAAGGTAAAGATAACGTGAAACTCTCCGCAACCTGCTAATTCTGGATCACATATTTCTATTAAATTCATAGGCACGTCTTTCAGATAAACATCAATTTGTGCCTTTGTAGACCTTTCTCCAGAGGCATTAACATGAAAATCTGATTTGTTGAAAAAAACATCCTTCTTGTATAAAACACAAGAAAATGCAATTCTAATAGCATCAATTAATGCCGATTTTCCTGTGTTGTTTTCTCCGATAACAACATTTATTCCGTCATCAAATAAAAAGTCTGTTCCGCTGTCACCAAAAATCCTGAAATTCTGAATTTGCATCTTTTGAATAAACATTATCCTCACCTACTTCTCCGAAATAAGATAGTCCATCAATTCCAAGCGTTTCTTCCATTTCTCTTTATCAATGGAGCACAGCTCATCATAAAGACAATCAACCTCATCATAACAGTTCTGTCCATCTTCAGAATTAAAGATTAATTCCCACAAGTAATGCTCGATAGAGTCAGCATCAAAATCCAAGGCATCTTCTTTTGCAAATGAATACTTTGGGTATTCAGAAGCTTTTTTCATCAACCAATAGAGTATCTCTTTTTTTGCATTTTGCCTTCTAAGAAATTCTTTATATAAGTTCTTCGGTTTTTCGCTATACCCGTAGATGATGCTTGCAGCAGAGTCATATTCCAATTCATAGGCGAAAATGTTCAAATCAGAGCACAGTTTGTCATAGACAGCGAAATACGTATTGGCAAGTTTTCCCAGATGGTTACCAAAGTTATTTTTTATATCGTCATTCGGATTTGAAGAATTAGACGGCTTCAGTTCGAACAACAAATCGTACTCGGGAGATGTTGACCACCGGAAGGTCTCATCGGTATACCGCGCATATCTTACAGTATTATAAAACCTTGAAAGGATATCAATTAGCTTTCGACAATTTGTGCTTAGCTTAATACCTTCTTTTTCTTCAATCCACTTATTTAGCCTATCATGAGCGTGGCTCATCAGCAAATTATATATGCCATCCTTCTCGCTTTCTTGGATATGATTTTTTTTGCAAACCAGCTCTACAATAGCCTTTTGTATTCTTTCGATACCCTGTGATGCAAAGTATAATGTGAGAAATGGATACTCTATTAAGTGAGTGTTGGTATATCCGTCGGCATTGAAATGGATTTTGTTGAGGGCGCTAATAGACTTCCAAAGCAAGACTCCAGAAATTTGAAGTTCTTGTCTAATTGAGAAACTCAATGTCAACAAGTCTCTATCAATGTCCTTCGCTTGCTCTGTGCCTTTGTTTTGTATATTGACTTTCTCTTCATCATCCTGGTCATCATCAAATTGCGGCACGTACTTTATCGTATATCCGAGTTGAGTTGCAATTTCTGAATGAACAAATTCCCCTACTAACAGTGGATCTTGAAAAGATGTGATTGTATTACCATGTAGAGAAAACTTCTTTACTGCATATTTCCAAAACTGCCTTCGTTCCAATGTGCTTGATTTATCCACACGAGATAATCCTACATAACCCTCTAAGGCTTCTTTTAACCGTCTATCAATGGCATATGCAATTTCGCTGGATAGATTTTCAACAATCCAACAAAATGGAAGATCCGTAAAGTGATTTTGGCCCAACAAATCGTCAAAATCTAATGTGCAAAACTCATCCTTAATAACATAGGGTTCAATATCTATATACCTATGGTTAATGAAAATATTTCCAAGGGAAACAATTATAGCGTCAGAGTTATCTGAAAGTTCTCCACCGTTTATCATATTTTCAAAAACAACTTCCCCGTAAAAAGAACTTCCAAGCTTTCCACTATCAAATATAAATACAAAAGTGCTTTGAATGTTGGTCATATAGATGACCTCCTTATAAAACAAAGCCGCATGGAATGACTTCCACACGGTTGCCTTGGCTGGGCCAATGCCCACCGATAATGTATTATACCATAGAATGTGATGCTTTTGAACTCATCCATATGGCACCAGCACCAATTTGCTATCTATTAAATCAATCACAAGAAGCGTCTCCCGGACGTGTAGCCGCAGGATCAATCCTGCGTTTCAAAAGGGGTTTGGGACTTCCCCAACAAGCATTTTTACATGAACGACCGGCAGGGACGGAAATGAAAATCGCAATGTGGCTTGCCACTTGCATTGCTTGCCAATAACGTAAAGCCACTTTTCGCCATGCTGGGAAAAGTGGCTTTTCTATTAATTAATATTGTATCGCTGATACTATTAACGTTCCCTTTCTAACCATTTCAGAAGGCGGAGTATGGTCTCTAAGTCCTCTTTGTAAAGCCGCTTCAGTTTTTCTTCGATTTCGCAATACAATTCCGGATGCTCAATGGAGGGATCAAAAAATGCAGAAGGTGTGATCCCAAAGTATTCGCAGAGTGCAAGAAACTCCTTCATTGCAGGCAGCGCTTTTCCCCTTGTAATACCGTTGATATAGCTATGGGCATGACCAATTTCGTGGCTTAACTGATATTCTGAAATATCGGCATTTAGTCGAAGTTCTGTGATCCTTTCGCGAATAAACAGCTCATAATCCATAGCATTATCACCTCAATAATATAATAGGACATATTATTTGAAGTGAGTTCAGAACTATTCTTATGTTTTTATTGAAAGCATAAGAATAGTTCTGCTATAATCGTTATAGATACTATAAAAATGAAATTATATCGGCAATAATCGGACATCCGGATTGGAATTATTATCAATGCATTAATTGGAGAGTCAATAATGAATAAAAGCATAATGGATGATCACAACAAACTGATTTTGCGGATAATCGATGCGGTAGTAGCAGATATGAAAAAAGATCCTGCGCGTTTTTCGAAAAATGATATCATAGATTGTGAAGTGAACTTAAAAAGCGAAATAATGATATGGTGTGTTGAACAGATTCTTTTGCGCTATGGCCAGTTTAAATGCAATCCGGATTTCGGTGATCTTTCCATTACTGTATTAGACTTATCTACACGAACAGCAAATGTATTGATACAATCATATGGGGTGAAAACGGTAGGTGAGTTAATGCAAATGCCAGAGGAGCAATTGAAAAAAACAAAAGGGCTTGGTGCAAAGTGCTTGAGCGAAATAAAATTTAAGCTTAAATTGTTAAAAGAATCATATGAAATATCCCCTGCCGAGCAATAATGTGGCAGGGGATTCATACTATCCCCGATGAATAAAAGTGGTAGCAAGATAACCGATAAAAGTTGAGATTGTCGCAGATAAAATACCTAGCAATGCTGCAGCAATGATTGACTTCGGGGTAAAGGACGCAAAACCGATTCCCAAGAGTGCGCAGCATTCAGTGCATATAATGATACGGGCTTTTTTTCGTATGGAGGCGATACGTTCCTGTGAGAGCGGATGATTCGGATGAATCACCGGAGCAAAAAGGAATACGATAAGTAAACTGAAAGCTAATCCGGCATAAAGCATCCAACTGATTTTTGCGATTGAATCTGCAACAAGCATGCTGCAAACTCCAACCAACAAGGACACAATATAACACATAAGATGGCTGTTTGCGTGTATTCCTCCAGTAGTGTGACGAACAGGGAGAAAGAAAAGCATCCAAATAAGCGCAATATGGAGTTTATGGAGTGCAGCTCCGATCGCCAAAATGGATCCGAAGATAAAGATGCTGTTTAAAAGCCCTTCAATTGCGTAGGTGTATATTTCCTTTTCAGAAGCATCCAAGCCCAGACCGATAAGATAATCGGATATTCTGTTTGCTAAACGGTTCATAAAACCTCCTTGTCCACATATTGAATAAACTTCTCCTTTACAGAATCAAAAAAGGTTTTGCTGATGGGAATCATTTCTTTGCTTACGGTGGTGATCCACATGGGCGTTATGGAGTATACGGATCGCATGTTTACGATATAAGATCTGTGACAGCGAACAAATTGCGCAGGCATCAGTGCCTCTATGTTTTTAAGCCGTTCCAACTGGCGCTCAACGCCGGCATGCGTATGGATATCGGTATACTGCAAAGCACTGACGAAATACATAATGTCGTTATAGGGAATCCGGACCATCGTATTCTTTCCTCTTTGGAAGTGATAATATGATTGCTCACGATTCTGCATTCGCTTCACGACCTTATTCATACAAACCTGTAAA
>CALXUV010000045.1 GCA_944391815.1 uncultured Clostridia bacterium
TTTCGTCATACTCATTTTTGCCTCATTTCGTGGCTTTTTTCTTTTGTTTTGCCGAAACGTGCAAAATTGCACAGCAAAAGGCTGAGCCATTCGCTTAATTTTAAGCTTTTGACTCAGCCCCTTTTGATTTAAGTTATTCTTTTCCGTTCCAGCAGTAGGTGCAGAGTTTGTCTGCCGGCAGTCCTATTGCGGCTATCATATCGTCAAGACGGTGGTATCTCAGAGTGGTAAAATGCAATTGTTTGCATATTTCATCCACCATTTTGTTGTATTTTTCGCTTTCCGGATCGGCATATTCTTTTATCGTCTCCTCGTCCGGTTCACTGCCTTCCAACTGTTTTATAACTCTGCGGGAAATAAGCTCCATTTCCGAGGTAGAACGGGAAAAGTTAAGGTATTTACAGCCGTACATGATCGGCGGGCATCCGACTCTTATGTGTACTTCCTTTGCTCCGCTTTCGTATAGAAATTCGGTTGTTTCCCTGAGCTGTGTTCCTCTGACTATCGAGTCATCGATAAGCAGTAAACTTTTTCCTTCAATCAGCTCTTTTATCGGTATCAGTTTCATTTTTGCGATGAGGTTACGCTTGTTCTGATGAGTGGGCATAAACGAACGCGGCCATGTGGGGGTGTACTTTACAAAAGGCCTTGCGTACGGAATACCTGAAGTGTTGGAGTAACCGACTGCATGTGCGATTCCCGAGTCCGGTACACCTGCAACTATGTCAGGATGAACCGAACCGCCGTCTCTTCCGGCAAGAAGCTTTCCGCAGTTGTAGCGTACTTCCTCAACACTCTTTCCCTCGTATGAGGATGACGGATAACCGTAGTAGATCCAGAGAAAAGCGCAGATTTTCATATTCTTTCCGGGATCCCAGAGGGTTTTTACCGAGTCCGCAGTCATTACAACGATTTCCCCGGGGCCGAGTTCTTTGTAATCCTTATAGCCGAGGTTAAGATAGGCGAAGCTTTCGAAACTTGCGCAGTATCCTTCTGCCTTTTCTCCAATAACTATCGGTGTTCTTCCGAGTTTGTCACGAGCTGCAAAGATGCCTTTTTCTGTCAGTATCAGCATGCTTACCGAGCCGTCGATTATTTCCTGAGCATATCTTATGCCGTCGATAAGGTTGTCCTTCTGGTTTATTATGGCGGCTACAAGCTCTGTCGGATTTATCTCACCTTTGAGAGTTTCGAAAAACTGGCACTCTTTTCCCATAAGTTTTTCGGAGATTTCGTCGGCATTGTTTATTTTACCGACAGTGGTAACCGCATAAATTCCGTGATGCGAGCGGACAAGTATAGGCTGAGCCTCGTAGTCGGAAATACAGCCGATTCCCATTGTTCCGTGCATTGTAGTCGACTCCGGAGTGAATTTCGTCCGGAAGGGTGAATTTTCAATATTGTGTATCGATTTGTCAAACCCGCTTTCGGGGTTATATACAACCATTCCCGCACGTCTTGTGCCGAGATGTGAATGGTAGTCTGTTCCGTAAAAAACCTCAAAAACGCAGTCTTCTTTTGAGACTGCTCCGAAAAATCCGCTCATTATGCACCTTTCCTTACTTAATATATTCAAAAACGTTCAAATAAAAAATAATATAACCCACCTTATTTGCGGTTGTAAACAAGGTAGGATAGCGACGTATTCCCATAGCGAAAAATACTCCGATACTATTATAAAACAAAAGTCGTCGGTTGTCAATACCCTGACATCCCGTGGTCAAATCGAATACATCAACCGATAAAATAAAAGCAATGAAATAAAGATATAGTCTGTCTTTTTATGTCCGGAAACCGGTTTAAGTCAAATCAACGCTATTTCACCGGAGCTGAAATTTACGTCAGGCGTCAAAGCTTGGCAGTCAGTCAAGCGTTACAGTTTTTCCGGCAGGAATGAAAATAATATCTTTTTTATCCTTTTCTACCCATATGTCGGTTGATGTCGGGTTTACGATTATGTTTTCGTCAGCTGAAATTATAAGCTGGCGGCAAGCTGTCATATACCTGTAAATTTCTATGTTGGCAGCATACCAGATTTTATTGTTTCCGGCAAGCGCAGCGCAGATGTGCTCCATTTTCTCCCAATCCTGCTCTGTTCTCAGTTCGTGCGAGTGTCCCCAGATATAAAACAGCGGACGCTTCCATTCAGAGTCGAGATTTTCCATAAAAGCATCAATAAGCTGCTCAGCTTCTCTGTGATGGCAGGTAGGATGCCAGAGCATAAAGTTTTCGGGCAGAGCGAAATTTTTATTTGAAACAGTAGTTCTTGAATAAACTATTCCGCAGCTTTTCATTACGTTTATACTTGCTTCGCTGAAGCTGCCGCTGGGATACGACATCCCGCAGACAGGGTAACCGGCTATCTTTTCGAGGATGATACGGTCGCCGAGTGTTTCGCTCAGAACTGAAATGTCGGGCATATTTGCGCACCAGCCGTGACTGAGTGTATGGCAGGCGATTTCGTGACCGCTGTACAGTTTCCCGATACCGGCGAGAGCATCTGCGTCAAGTCCGGCATATTTTTTCCCGTTGAGATGGAAAGTTGATTTAAGGGAATATTTATTGAACAGCGAAATAAGTCTTTTGTCGTTTTCGCTTCCGTCATCGTAACTGAAAGTAACGATCCTTTTTTTACCGCCCGGGAAAACATTGAACTGAATCATAATTCATTATCCTTTCGGTATCACCTGAAACGCTTTGGCTCGCTTTAACGGATTTTGCGTCGGTTCAGGTTATGCAGTTTTCAAAACGGCAAACCCGCCGCATTTCACTTTGAAAAACGGCGGGTGCAAAATTATCTGTTGAGTATGAGTTTAGTAAGCTGGACCGGCTCCACGATTTTTCCGTCTTTATAGACTCTCATGTTTCCGGATGCAATCTCGTCTATGAGTATAACTTCACCGTTGTTGTATCCGAACTCGAATTTGATGTCCCAGAGATCAAGTCCGATGCTCTTGAGGTCGTCGGCTACTATTTTGGTTATTCTGAGAGTCTGCTCTTTCATGCTGTTGAACATGGCTGCGTCCATTATTCCGAGTGCTTCAAGACCTTCGCAGGTTACAAGCGGATCTCCCTTTGCATCGTTTTTGAAGGTGCATTCAACATATCCGCCTTCGAGAGGAGTACCGTCTTCTATATACTCACCGTATCTGCGGATAAAGCTTCCTGTGGCGACAAGGCGGCAGATTACTTCAAGTCCGTGACCGAAAACTTTGGCGGGCAGAACTTCCATCGTTGCGTTTTCTATGTCGGCGGAAACATAATGAGTTTTTATGCCGGCTTTTTTAAGCATTTCGAAATAATATATTGAAGTTTTGAGGTTTTCTCTTCCTATTCCTTCGATTGTGAGGCCTACGCTGTTTTCTCCGGGATCGAAAACTCCGTCCTTACCGGTGCAGTCGTCCTTGAATTTGAGCATTACGTTGCCGTTGTCGAGGCTATACACGTCTTTGGTTTTACCTGCATAGATTTTTTCCATAAAATACATCCTCTTTTCTTGATTTTCTTAATAATTATACCATTTTAAAGTCGGTTTGTATATAGATTTGGCGAAAAAAAGTAAATTTTTATATTTTTACCGAAAGGCAGCCGCAGAAAAAAAAGCGGAATCTGCTATTTGCATAAAAAAGACGTTTAACCCGAAAAAAGCCGGCGCTAAAACCGCATAGCGGTTCTTTCGCCGGAAATTTCCGATAATTATATTCTGGGGGTACGGTCTTTTGATGCGATAGCCGCTTCCTTCATCAGTTTTGCGACTTCCTCGTCTTCTTCCTGTTCACTGTAATTGAGAAGTTTGTCTGTGGTGTCCTTTGTTGCGTTCATAAGAAGTGCTTTTGTAGCTGCACGTCTTATGTCAACATCGGGATCGCGCAAAGCGCTCATAAGGAGTTCTACACCCGGACGCTGTTTGATAAGTCTTGTTGCCGAGAGTGCCGCAATCCTTGTTTCCTTCGGCTTTCCTTCGGCGGCAGCCGATTCAAGCTTGCCTATGTAACCGTTTTCCGCATAGTATTCCATTTTTTCGTCAAGTGTTCTCTTTTTGAAAATGTCGAAAAATCCCATAATAATCTCCTCCGGATTTCTTATTTCAGTACATTATATCAAAATAATGATAATATATTGTGAACGCATTTTTTACATTTATTTAATTTGTCTTGGCAGAATATGGACTGTCGGTGGATTTATATGACGTCAAGTCAAGCAGAAGTGTTGGTGTTTATGCCTGCAAAAAAAGTAATTTTGTGTAAAATACCGATTTACAAATTGTAAAAATAATGATACAATATTTGTCAAAATAAATCGGAGGATGTAGAAATGAAACTGATCTACAATGTAAACGACAGGCCGTCATTCGGTAAGACCGTTGTTTTCGCCATCCAGCAGCTTCTGGCAATAATGGCGGCAACTCTTGTTGTACCGGTAATTGTCGGAAACGGCATGAGTCCTGCCGCAGCCCTTTTCGGAGCAGGAGCCGGAACTCTTGTCTATCTCTTTTTCACCAAACGTAAGTGCCCGGTTTTCCTCGGTTCCTCTTTCGCCTTTATCGATTCGATGTTCGTGGCTTTTGCCGGCGGAGTGTCGATGGCTCTCGGCTACCTCGGACTGATAATCGGAGGAATTTTTGCAGGTCTTGTTTACGTAATCATATCTTTTATCGTCAGGTTCGCAGGTACTGCGTGGATAACAAAGCTTATGCCCGCAGTTATCATCGGTCCCACAGTTGCCATAATCGGACTTTCGCTTGCAGGTAATGCGGTGAGCGATCTTGTTTCCGGAGAAGCTACTTACCTTGTTAACGGACAGGCTCAGCAGTATGCCTCTCCGCTTGTCTGTGTTCTTTGCGGACTTGTAACGCTTGCCGTGACAATTCTTGTTTCCTGCTTCGGCAAAAAAACCGTAAGACTCATTCCTTTTATAATCGGTATACTTGCCGGTTACTTTACCGCACTTATTCTCACTGTTATAGGAAATGCAGCTGACATAAACGCTATCAAAGTAATGTCATTTGTTCCGTTTACTTCGCTTCTTACAGACGGAAAAGTAACGGTGGAAACTTTCCTCAGCATACCGGATTTCACATTCCTCACCGCATTCAAAGGCTTCAAAGAACTGAATACTACTTACATACTTACCCTTGCGGTATCGTATGTTCCTGTTGCGTTCGTTGTATTTGCCGAGCACATTGCGGATCACAAAAACATTTCCTACATTATTGAAAGCGATCTGCTTGAAAACCCCGGACTTAAAAACACCCTCCTCGGAGACGGTGTCGGTTCAATGGTCGGAGCGTTCTTCGGCGGATGTCCGAATACAACCTACGGCGAATCGGTCGGATGCGTAGCCATTTCCGGAAACGCTTCGGTAATAACAATACTTTTCGCCGCTGTGGGTGCGATACTTATATCATTCATTACGCCTTTCGTTGCCTTCGTTGACTCCATTCCCCCCTGTGTTCTCGGCGGAGTTTGCATGGCGCTTTACGGATTTATAGCTGTCTCGGGACTTAAAATGATAAAGGATGTCGATCTCAACGAAAACAAAAACCTGTTCGTTGTAAGTACCATTCTTATTGCCGGTATCGGCGGACTTACTCTCAGCTTCGGAAAGATCACTCTTACCAGCATTGCCTGCGCACTTATACTCGGAATACTGGTTAATGTGATGATCAGCAGTATTGAAAAAAAGAAAAAGCCCGCTGACAAAGAAGACGGAGAGTCAGATGTTAACGAATAATCAACGTTACACCTTATAACCGTTCCCGTATTCAACGTTTTCTTAAATCGTTTTCAAAAATAATAATAAAAGTCGCCGCCTCTGCTATGCATCTTTAGCGGAGAAAACACGAACACCACCAAGAATTTCTCTTTGGTGGTGTTTTTGTCGGCGGGAACTTACGAAAGGCTCCCTCCGGGAGGGAGCTGGCGCCGTAAGGCGACTGAAGGAGAGCGCGTTATTATGAGGTCAATCTAAATTCCAAGGCACGCAGGCTCCTTCCACCGCTATCGCGGTCCCCCTCCCTCTCGGAGGGAGGCTTTTGCGTGCCGTTCCTCTGCGGATAGTGGGTTCGGGCTTCTGCCCGATGTTGTCCCAGCGTGAGCGCAGGGACGGTGCGAGGCGGGCGCCGCCAGTTGGCGGTGGACGTCCTGGCGCTATGCTTGCCCCAGACGCAAGCGTCGGGAAAGCGAAAAAACAACTGAATATATATTCTGACAAGCAACGAACAACTGTGAGTTGATATGCGATCCGAACAAGTTGTTTACTTCTTGCTGTTTTTGTGATATAATTTAATCACAACCGAAGAGCTCACGGTGAAATTCGGAAAGGAAACTTGATTATGAAAGAAATAAACATTTCAAAAAATATAGCAGATCTCAGAAAGCGTAAGGGCATTACCCAAGAGCAGTTGGCCGGTGCTCTAAATATTTCTCCCCAAGCTATTTCGAAATGGGAAACCAATACATCTTTTCCTGATGCGCAAACGCTTCCTCTGATAGCTACATACTTTGAAGTAAGTATAGACTATCTTTTCTACGGTGAGGACTATGCCTATAATGATATCTACAATAAGGTTTTTGACAAAGTAGCAGAACACGCACAAATGAGTATGGCATCTTATGAAGACGCTCTAAAATTATTCGCCCCTGCTCATCACGGTATTTCTCGAGGCAATCTCAGAGGAAAGAATACTGAAATGCATGATGAGCCTGCACACATTTCTAACGAAAATGGTTTGTCACTGTTATCGGGCAAGGGATATGGCGCGCTTGTTACGAGAAAGTTTTTTGAAAACGTGAACCAAGAGACGGTAGAATTTGCACAAACAATTCTCCCCACTCTTTCAAAGAAAAACAATATCCTTGTTTGCTTGGCTATCATATCCATGAGCGACATCAGCTTTGGAGAAATGAAAGAAAAATTGAGTTTTGAGGAAAACACATTACGTGAAGCTCTTGACGAATTGATTGCTGTTAACGTTGTAATTGAAAAGAAATCCAAGCATAAATCTTTAGGCTTTACCTATGAAATCAACGAAATGTATCATACTTGTTTGTGTATTCTTTTTGCAACCCTTGAAATGCAACGCTATTCCTTAAAAGGAATTTCATGTTGTATGGGATACGGTGATTATCCTATACAGTTTTAATTCTTGCCCCGCTTCGGCGGGGCTTCTTCTTTGCTTTCTGCATATCAAAAGCCACCACGAAAAAACGTGGTGGCTAATTTCATTTTACCGCTAATTTTGCAGATGCTCAGGGAGGCGGCTTTTTTCATATATTAAAATCTAAGGGTTTTTTAGTTTTGATTAAATCTGTAAACAGCTTGATTTTAAATTGAGAAGAGGTAAAGAGAAAAAACAATCACCGTCTGACCAAAAGACGGGAGACTTAGAATTCAGAATAATGAAAAAATAAAAAGCCGTTAAAAGAAAAAGAACAGAGAAAAATCTGTCAAAAGAAAAATCCGAAAAAATAAGGGAAAGAAAGGTCGGAGGACAGTAATCTGTTAAAAACAGTAAAACACGAAAAGTTGTGTTACCCCAAAAGTCTACAAAATGAGGAAAACATAACAAAAAAAGAAAAGAGAATAAGTTAGGGAAATAAAAACATTGAAAAACAGAAAAAGCCGGTCGGCTTCATAAAGAGGCGATACGGCTTTTTTCATATTATGAAAGATATTCCTTTGCGAAACCTGAAAATTTACTCAGGCTCCGATTTTGTTCAGCTTGAACTGATAACGGCTCTTCTTTCTTGCGGCTTTGTTCTTGGAAATGATTCCGTGAGCAGCTGCCATGTCAAGTTTCTTGCAAACCATTTTGAAAGCGTCCTGAGCAGCAGCGCTGTCGCCGTTTACCAGAGATGCTTCGTACTTTTTGATTGCAGTTTTGAGACCGGTCTTTTCGATTTTGTTGCGCATTGTTTTCTTTTCGATAACCTTAACGCGCTTCTTTGCCGATTTAATATTGGGCATCCGAACTTACCTCCTTAACGAAAAATAGATATCTTCACCTTGTCATTATATCACATCTGAATCGTAAAATCAATAGTTTTTGCAAAAAAAACAAAAAACATTTTTTGTGAACAAAATGTAAAATTGCAAAAATCGAAGAAAAATTTCTTGACAAAGGAAAAAAAGAGTAGTAAAATGTATGCTGATATAGTGAGCGTTAAGCTTACATAGAAAGACCTCCGTAAGGGAGCAAACCGTAACTTCAGAGCAGTTTTTGTTAGCTGAAATCGGCTGAAAAGCAGCGCGGCTTATAATTCGACGGTAACCAGCCTGTCGTAGGGGTAGCGTGGGTGCGGCTTATAATTCGACGGTAACCAGCTTGTCGTAGGGGTAGCACGTAAGAAATCAGTGGACGGAACCGGTCTCGGGGCTGCGGAGAGCTGTCGCATGGGGGCTATTTATTTTAATACGCCGAAACGGCACACCGGCCCGGCGTAAGCAGAGAGGAAACAGGTATGGTAAAGGAACAAAGGCTCAGTAACAAAATAGTGCGCCGGAGTTTTGCAAAGATTGACGAAGCTCTCGGAATGCCGAACCTTATCGATGTGCAGAAAAAATCATACAAGTGGTTTCTTGAAGAGGGACTGAGCGAGGTGCTTCGCGAGGTTTCGCCGATATATGACCACTCGGAAAACCTGTGCATTGAGTTTGTTGATTTTACGATCGATTCGACACCGAAATACCCGGTAGAAGAGTGCAAGGACAGAGACGTAAACTATGCGGCTCCGCTCCGTGTAACGGTCAGACTTAAAAACTTCACGACCGGAGAAGTTGCGGAAAAGTCGATATTCATGGGCGATTTCCCGCTTATGACGGATAACGGAACGTTTATAATCAACGGAGCTGAAAGGGTAATAGTATCACAGATAGTAAGATCACCGGGAGCGTACTACGCCTCAACCATGGACAAAAGCGGCAAGAAGCTTTACAGCGCTACCGTTATACCTTACAGAGGTGCGTGGCTTGAGTACGAAACAGACGTAAACGATGTATTTTACGTTCACATAGACAAAACCCGTAAAGTTCCGGTAACCGTGCTTATAAGAGCGCTCGGATGCGGAAGCGATGAAGAGATCCGTGAGCTTTTCGGAAACAACACCCGCATCAACGCAACAATAAATAAAGACGGAATGAACGCCGCCGCTGCCGCCAACAAAACAAGTCCGGTTGACGAGGCGCTCAAAGAGATCTATACCAAAATCCGTCCCGGAGAACCCCCCACGGTTGAAAGTGCACAGGCGCTTCTTACCCGTATGTTCTTTGAGAACCGTTCCTACGACCTTGCGTCGGTCGGACGTTACAAATTCGATAAAAAACTCGGACTTGCAGGCAGACTTGCCGAAAAAACACTCAGCCGCGATCTTGTAAGCGAGGTTACGGGTGAGATCCTGGCAGAAGCAGGCGAATACGTAAATGCGGAAAAAGCCGAGGAATTCGAGCGTATGGGTGCGTTCGAAGCGTATGTAACCTACGGAAACGACGAGGAGTTCAGAATATTCACAAACCGTACCGTTTATCCTTCGGTCATGGGGCTTGATCTTTCCGAAGCCGGAGTAACGGGAAAGGTGCGTTACTCAGAGCTTAAAAAGATAATAGACGACGCCGGCGGAGATAGCGACACAATAATGAAGCTCGTAAGAGAAAGAATGTCCGAGCTTGTACCGAAGCATATCACCGTTGACGATATTTACGCTTCAATAAACTATATGCTCGGACTTGCCGCCGATATCGGAAACACCGACGACATCGACCATCTCGGAAACCGCCGTCTGCGCTGCGTGGGCGAGCTGCTCCAGAATCAGATGAGAATAGGTTTCTCCAGAATGGACAAGATAGTCAAGGAGAAGATGAGCACACAGGATGTGGAAAGTCTCACCCCGGAAAACGTAATCAATATACGTCCGGTGGTTACGGCAATCCGTGAATTTTTCGGATCCTCTCCTCTTTCTCAGTTCATGGATCAGAATAACCCGCTTGCGGAGCTTACCCATAAACGCAGACTTTCAGCTCTCGGTCCCGGAGGACTTTCAAGAGACCGCGCTTCTTTCGAGGTGCGTGACGTACACTACACCCACTACGGCAGAATCTGCCCGATAGAAACTCCGGAAGGACCGAACATCGGACTTATCTGCTATCTTGCAACCTATGCAAAAATAAATGAATACGGATTTGTAGAAGCGCCCTACCGTAAACTGCAGGTAGTTGAGGAGAACGGCGAAAAGCGTACCAAGGTAACCGACGAAATAGTTTATATGACTGCGGATACCGAGGACAACTACGTTATAGCTCAGGCAAATACCCCCGTCGACGAAAACGGCTACTTCAAGGAGAAGAGAGTTACCGGACGTAAGCGTGCCGAAATCATAGAAATGGACGCAACTGAGCCGGATTATATGGATGTTTCGCCGAAGATGGTTGTTTCGGTGGCAACGTCGATGATCCCCTTCCTTGAAAACGACGACAACGCCCGTGCTCTTATGGGTTCAAACATGCAGAAGCAGGCGGTTCCGCTTATGGTAACCGACAGCCCGATAGTCGCTACCGGAATGGAATATAAGGCGGCAGTTGACTCGGGAGTAGTTGTCTGTGCCAGAAACGCCGGTAACGTGGAAAAGGTAAGCGCCGACGAGATCGTGATAAGAAAAGAAAACGGTCAGAAGGACACTTACAAACTTATCAAATTCAAACGCTCCAACCAGGGCACCTGCGTAAACCAGAGACCGATAGTAAATGTCGGAGACCGCGTAGAAGAGGGCGAGGTAATAGCCGACGGACCGGCTACATCAAACGGAGAAATCTCCCTCGGAAAGAATGCCCTTATCGGATTCCTTACCTGGGAAGGATATAACTACGAGGACGCCGTACTGCTTAACGAGAAACTGGTAAGAGACGACGTTTACACCTCAATTCATATAGAAGAGTATTCCTGCGAAGCCAGAAACACAAAACTCGGCGACGAGGAAATCACAAGAGAAATCAACAACGTCGGTGAAGACGCACTTAAAGACCTCAATGCGGAAGGAATAGTCCGCAAGGGTACCGAGGTTCACGCCAACGATATACTCGTCGGAAAAATAACCCCGAAGGGCGACACCGAACTTACACCGGAAGAAAGACTTCTCAGAGCCATCTTCGGTGAAAAGGCAAGAGAAACAAGAGATACTTCGCTGAGACTTCCGCACGGAGAATCCGGAATAGTTGTCGACGTAAAAGTATTTTCAAGGGATAATTCTGATGAGCTTCCGCCCGGAGTAAACAAAGTTGTAAGAGTTTACGTAGCGCAGAAGAGAAAGATATCCGTCGGAGACAAAATGGCGGGCCGTCACGGAAACAAAGGTGTCGTTTCCAGAATACTTCCGCCCGAGGATATGCCTTTCCTTGCGGACGGAACACCGCTCGATATAGTTCTTAACCCGCTCGGTGTGCCGTCCCGAATGAATATCGGACAGGTTCTTGAAATGCACCTCGGAATAAGTGCAAAGAGACTCGGCTGGAAGGTAATGACACCGGTGTTCGACGGAGCAAAGGAAAGCGACATCACCGAGTGCCTTGTAAAATCAGGTCTTTACAGAGATCTGCTTCCCACAGACGATGTTTACTGCGATGTTGTCTCGCCGGACGATGTTTCAGCGGCACTTGCAGAAAAGAATGAAAGCAAGAGAGAAGCTAAAATAGCAGCTCTTGCGGAGGACGCCGTAAGACAGAAATTCCTGTTCAGCACAGAAACGTATAATCACGTGTCCAGCGGTATGCCGGTCGTGTGCAGGGACGAAAGCGGACTTCCGAAAGTAAAAGAGCTTACTGCGGAGGAAAGAGCAAACAGGGAGTATATAGTCGGACTTCTGTCTCAGGGCAGACTGAAAACATTCACCACTAAAACTCTTTACAAAGAAATCAGCGACGAGGAGGGCGGCAAGTCGATTATTCCGCTCACCGAGGACGAAAAGCATTCGCCTGAATTCATATCACAGCTCAAAGCCGAAAGAAAACTGAAATTTGCGGACGGAAAGTCGATTCTGTATGACGGAAGAACAGGTCAGCCGTTTGATCACGCGGCAACAGTCGGAATCATGTACTACCTCAAACTCCATCACCTTGTCGACGATAAGATCCACGCAAGAGCTACAGGACCTTATTCGCTGGTAACACAGCAGCCTCTCGGAGGAAAGGCGCAGTTCGGCGGACAGAGATTCGGAGAAATGGAAGTCTGGGCGCTTGAGGCGTACGGAGCGGCATATACACTTCAGGAAATTCTGACAGTCAAGAGTGACGACGTAAACGGAAGAACAAAGACGTTTGAAGCGATAGTAAAGGGACAGAACATCC
>CALXUV010000046.1 GCA_944391815.1 uncultured Clostridia bacterium
ATGATTATAGTTCTCCCGGTGCATATTTTGTAACCATCTGTACGGAAAACAGAAAGAATTACTTTTGGAACGGCTCGATTGATCCGCAGACATTCAAATGGTGTTCCGTAGGGGCGAACTGTGTTCGCCCGCAAAACCTGCCATTATCCGATATAGGCAATATAGTGTTAGACGAATTGGAGCGTTGGAATCAAACGTATCCTGCGGTAACATTGTATTCTTACGTGATTATGCCGAATCACCTACACATAATGGTCGTTATTTCTGCCGATGAATACGGGCGACCACAGGTCGCCCGTACGGTGGAACGTATGGTGAAGCAGTTCAAAGGAGCGATCACAAAAAAGGTTGGTAAACCTATTTGGCAAAAATCTTTTATTGAACACGTGATACGAAATATAAAGGATTACGAAGCTCGATTGAATTACATTTACGAAAACCCTATCCGTTGGTATTACGACGAATTATACACAGAGGAATAAGGGGTAGATGCCTTTGTAATACAAAGGCGAAACTGGAGATAAAACAGAATTATAATAAGCATTTCTAAAAGGAGAAAATAAAATGAAATACACATTCAAGTTTAGTTTGTTTGGAAAAAAGGTTCAAATGTTTAGTGAGGGGGAAAGAGGAATTGTTGTAGAAAAAGAACCGCAGGTTGTTTGTGTGTATGGCACAGATAGTAATTACAATATTTTATGCGCTATTCCGCTTTGCCATCCTAAATTTTTGAAAGGCGCTGAATACATAGTTGAATTCGATGAAAATAACTGCGCCAAGATTTGTGTTGGAGACTTGCAAATTGTCATTAACTATTCGGAAAAGAAGTGTGCTAATAGCAAATCTCTCAAATGCTATGGTTCAGACAGTTGGGGACAGGATGTCCAAAGCGACTGGAATGAGATTTGATCAATTTAAGTATAACATATAAGATCCCCGACAGATTTCTAAAAATCTGTCGGGGATCTATTTGTTTTCTGCGTATCAACTTTTGATTATCCGTAGGGGAGACCTGCGGTCTCCCGCGGGCGAACGCAGTTCGCCCCTACCGTGTGTTAGGTAAATATTTTGGATTTCCCCGCTAATTTTGCACGCCCTTCCCCGTGTTTTTTAGTCTCAGTAAAAAAACGAAAATATGTTTATTCTACCGTGTATGAATGATAAAGAAAAGCGGATTTCAGCATAATAATGACTATTTTTGACTGTTTTTAAGTTATTTATAGCTTTTAATAGGTATTTGAGTCACCACTGTTTGGGATGAATACAAATATTTCTTATTTTGAATATTATTTAACATACGTCAAAAAAGTTTCAAATTAAAAACAATCTCCCATAACATACTTTTTATTTTAAAACACTTATTTCCGGCAAATTAGATAATTTATACGCTTTATCCTCCTCATTTGTTTTCGTATGTAAAGCCGATGCTCTGATTTGTTAAGCGTTTTATATTTTAACGATTAAACTGTGCTAATCCAAAAGGCTTTTTTAGTCGGATCAGAATTCAGATACTTATGGGTCGATAACGAAATATCGAAAATCAAGTTATTACGAAGACTGAAGTTTAGAAAAGTATATTTTTCAATTGTGCAAAAGCGCCTAACGAATTTGTGCAAATTATATAAATTTTACTAACTATTACAAGGATTTAATTCACATTTTTTTAAAAACATATTGACAAATGTATCAATTTATGGTAAGGTTAGGTTGCAAGATAGGTTTTATAAATGTAATAGTTGAAAATAATGTGCGCTTTTCTTAGAAAGTTCAGTGAGTATATATTGTGCTTGAACTCAGTGTCTTTTTATCTTCTCCCTTCTTTACATTTTGATGCTGTTGCCTCAGCAGCCACCCGAAGATTTGCACCTATAACTTGATCCAACAATAGTCTGAAATCGTCGATTAAATAAAAAGCAAATATGAAATTCAAGTATTATTCGACATTAAAGTCACCAGAAAAATCAAGCCCCGACCTTTGACACTTGCTATTACAAACAATCTACATTGAAAGGAAATATAATTATAATTTGATACGCAACGGCAGCATATCGGTTTCTTGTTCCGAGGTTGCTGTAATTATTCCTGCGCCGAATTAATTCAACAGGAGGCTACAAGCTTGAATAAACAAATACTCAAATACATATCTTTTGCGTTGATTTTTATCGTAATTTTTTCCGGCGGCTTCATTCTTATATTCAACAATCTTTATCCGAAAATCGAAATATATGCGTCAATATACGAAAATTACTCACGCAGAGAGTTCTCTCTCGGTAAGTTGCGTGTGAAACACGTGTCATACGGTGGTGATACTTCAACAGTTTTCAAGCCGCTGAACCGCAATGATGTTTTTGACCTTATTGAGGACTCTCCGTACTATGTGGGGGAAGGTGCGTTCAATGTTTACAATTCCAAGACTCCGTACGAAGGATATTATTTCATAAAAGATGATAACGCCTATTTTCTCTATGAAGACGAGTCCGGGGAATTTGAAATCACCAATTTGTTCTGTGATTACAACTTCAGAGAAGATGAAACTACCGGAAAATTGGATATTTTTGCGCGTTTTCCATGCCCCGGACAAATAAATCTTAGTTACGA
This sequence comes from uncultured Clostridia bacterium, assembly GCA_944391815.1. GTDB lineage: Bacteria > Bacillota > Clostridia > Oscillospirales > CAG-272 > SIG673. Next base: position 2,599 of record CALXUV010000046.1, read on the forward strand.
TCATGATTTCAACAGTAAATTTTTTGAAGATCAATTAAATAAAGTATTCAACACGATCAGTTATCAGAAGGCAAAAGAATTTTATCAGGGATTTGATGACGGGTTTGCGATTTTTGATGACGAAAGCCAGACAATCAAGGTAAAAGTACTCGGAAGAGACGGCTTCACAGAAAACAATCCGGTTATTTTCGATTTTGTGAACAAAGATATAGGTTATTGTCTTGCCGACGGGGGAGAAACGATATGGACGAGAGATCACACGTGGTGAATGAGGAAAATTTTACCCTGAAAGCCGAAAATGTCAGCAAATCATTCGGAAAAAAGCAAGTGCTTTCTTCGTGTTCCATAGAAATTAAGTCCGGAAAAATAACGGGAATATTAGGTCCGAACGGCTGCGGAAAAACTACTTTTATGAAAATTGCTCTTGGACTTTTACTGAAAGACAGCGGCTCTTTCAGCTGCGGCTCATCAGCATATATTCCCACTGATTTCTCATTCGGAATAGTCGAAACACCGATTTTCTGCAAATATATATCGGGCTACGACAACTTAAAAATCTTGTGTGATTTTTTCAGAGATGATGACAAAAGGATTTATGAAATATCGGAAGAACTCGGACTTTCAAAAGAGGAGCTTTCAAAAAAAGTTTCGGCTTATTCTCTTGGAATGAAACAGAAACTTGCACTTATAATGGCTCTTTGTTCTCCAAGACCGATACTTATCCTTGACGAACCCACAAATGGACTTGACGTTGTTGCTTGCGAAAAATTCAACCGTTTGCTGAAAGAAAAAGCAGCGAAAGAAAACACGTCGGTGTTGATTTCAAGTCATAACATGGATGAAATACAAAAGGTTTGTGACAATATTTATTTCCTGACTAACGGAAAATTCACTGCGGACCGCGAAACACTGAAAAAAATCAGACTTCTCTCCTACCGTCTTGTTTTCAAAAACGAAAAAGCGTGTTCGGATGCGGCAAAAATTCTCCCGAACGCCGAACACGAGCCGGGAAACGATTATCTTACTGTTAATCTGAGCTTTGCAGAAGACATCACAGACGTTATCGGCGCTGTCTGGAAATATGGGCTAACGGAAGCAAAAAAAGCCGAAAAAAACTTTTCCGAACTGTATAGCTATCATCTCTCACATACTGCGGAAGGAGGCGGAAAAAATGAGATCTGAACTGACTTCCTTTGTAAAACGAAAATACCTTATAGCGTGCCTGTTATTGTTATCTCTTACCATTGTTTATTCAGCTGTAAATTTTTCCGCAGCAAGCCGTAATTATACCGACGGCAGAAATTCCTTGCCGGAATATTCTTCTTTTGACGAACTCAGCGACAGAATAGAGGAAACCCGCCAATTAATAGAATACTACGAAGCCGAAGGCGGTGGTTCGACCTACTACGTTGATAAGCTAAAAGATGAAATAATGATTTACACTTACATTATCGAAAATCAGATTCCGAGCGGTACGGCTTTATCATTTGATACGCTTATATCAGCCCATAAAAATTGGTTTTCGTACACTTACTTAACACTTGGTAGCATGTGCATACCTATGATTGCGATTTTTGCATTTATTTCCCTGCTCATTTTTTCATCCGAATTCAATGACGGAACATACAGATTAATTTATCAGAAAAATACCCGACGAAAGATTGTCAGAAATAAGTACTTATTTTTCCTGACAACATGTGCCGTATCATTTGTAATTATGTTTATCGGCGTACATTTGTACGGCTTTATGATTAATACAGAATCGACTTCGGAAATCCTTGTTATAATCAATAACGGCAAGACGTACGGCATTCGTTATTTTCCGATGCTTATAACTATATTTTTTTCTTCGCTTGTTTGGATGCTTATGTTTTGTACGCCGTTCTTTGCGTTATCCGTAATTTTCAACGGAATGATTAAATCCGCAATTTCCATGGTTTTGTATTTTGCAGCAGTAATTGTTTTTATTCGGAAATTTCCGGGAGTCATGACAGAGGCTTTCTTTAATCAATTCATGAACTTGGATTGGTCTGTTACGCAAATTATCATTCATTTTGTGCTGTTTATTATTTTCATCGTCCTTTTTTATCAGGCAGCGGTTTTTATATTCGAAAGAAAAAACCTTGCAGACTGACAGTATAAAAATTCAGATCGCCAATAACTGCTTACCTTTCTCATGAGATTGTGAACTGAGTTTAACTGCCTACAAGAATTGATGATACTCTGTTTATCATTTTAATGATTAAGTTTCAGAACCACAAATGAAAATTCTGAGTTGGGTTTAAAACAATCACCTTTACCCATCAGAAAATAAAAATCACTCGCCATTTTTTTGTATGGCGAGTGTTTTTTTATTTAAATGAAAGTAAATTACGAAAATATAAAGCTGATTCATTTAGCTGTTTGTTTATTTCCGAAAGTAAAAGACAAAGCAAAATAATTTTTACTCTTATATCAGATAGCCTGATATTTAATTTTGGTTATAAAGTAATTTCCATTTCATAGACCGTGCTGCTACACAGCTTGACTTTTGCTCGCCTATCTCCTTTTGAGGATCAAAATCGCTGTCCAAAGACCAAACTATCATGTTTTCGGATTTGTTACATCCGGTTCTGACTGCAGTAAACATAACTTTTGCACCAAAAATATCGTTTGAACATCCGTGCCCATCTGATAAGAGGTAGCCATTCACTCCCGTAAATACCATTTACTAATCGCTAATCTATAGCGTTTTTTATTTTTTTCATGGATTGACTTCCTTTATGTGTTTAATTATCTGTCATCACAAATTTACGGAATTTATCTATAATTTCCTGAAGTTTATACCTTTCTCCGATCAGCACTGTGAATTCTTTACCGTCTCCCGAAAATTCAACGCTCATCGCCTTGCTCTTTTCGTCGTACTTGCCGTTTTTTATACGTAATTTTGAATCTGCTGTAACGGAAAGCTCTGCCGTTTCACCTGTTACATTTCCGAGCAGAGGCGTGTCTTTCAAATGGATGTACAGCACATTTCCGTCGGGGATAAAAACAACAGTCCTGCATACTGGATATACTGCTCTTGTGCCGACTTTACGCCGAAGAAACGTCTTTATCGGTGCATACCCATCAAGCATTGACGCACTTTCTTCGGGCTTCTCATGTAACTTTGCCGCCTGTGAAAGAAAGTTCTTGTGATTTTCGCTCACCGTCTTTGTTATTGTATCCTCAGTAGGTGCAAGAAGCGGAACAATTATTCCGACTAGTAACAATACAAAAAGTGGGGCAAATATATACACATACACAACACCTATTGGCGTAAACAAAAATACATATGATTCAGGTAGAATGAGCCCTATGCAAATATAGCGTAAAAGATCAAGCCTGTAAAAAAAGTTTCTGAAATTACGCATTGTTGATTTCCTCCGATACTTCTGTATCATTATTCTCCGAATTTGAATTTTGCAACAGGAAGTGAAGTGTATGCCCGCAAATCACACACTTCTGTCTGTCTTGCTCCTGCACCGCTCCGCACACGACGCAGTTTATGGGGTCGTCCGGCTTTCCGGGTAGCCTTTGAACAAAGTTTACACCGTTTATACATAACACTTCGTCTCCGCTATGGAAAAAGTCTATAAACTCGGAATTCATTGCTCTGCCTGAAAATGCGTTTATCAAAACATTTTCCCCGTCATCGGACGATATGTGAAGCTTTATGTTATTTATCGGCGCTTCCGGACAAAAAGTCACACGCAGTACTCCGACTAACGGTACTTTCATCGTTTCAACTATGTCAACCTTTGTTATTTTTCCCTTATAGTTTTTTCTGTAATATTTGCCGGGAACACCTCTTATAAAAAAAGGTATCATCATCCAGATCGCGAACACAGTCAGCTTCACTTTATCTGACATCTCTTTCATAAGCGTATTTCCGATGGTAAGTGCAAGCAGCACAAACAATACTAACATACCCGTCAGTTTAAGCAAGTCTTTTATTATCCATCTGTTTATGACTTTCTTTATGTCTTTCGGTATATTGATATTTTTATTCATGCTAACTCCTTTCATAGTTATGGTTACATTTCAATATAATCAAGCAAGTGCAGCGTATGTTCGCAAACCACCCATTTTTGTCTGTCCAGCTCATGACCTGATCAGCACCCGACGCAGAATATATGATCGCCCGGCTTACCCGGTAGCTTTTAAACAAAGTTTTCCCCTCAAAGCCTCGTTACTTCATCATCGCAATTGAAAAAGTCTAAAAACTATGCTTAACACTTTACCGGCAAATGAGTAATTTACGGCATTTTCTTCTTTGTCGAATAATATAAGAAGTTTTATATTGTTTATATATTCTTATGGATAAGAAGTCACCGTAATACTCTGCACATCAGTACTTTCATTGTTTCAAATATCTAAACCTTTGTTATTTTTCCATAATAGTTTTTACTGATGCTTAAAGGAACAACTACCAAAAATCAAATACCTGCGAAAAGCGCACATGCAAAAATGGCATATCTATGCCACTGCATGTGCGCTTTTCGAATATCTCCTGAAATAACCTTGCCAAACCATGAAATATACGAAGGTGAACATGCCGGGCAAAAACTTCTTTTCAAGATAATTTTTAATTATTTACTTGTGCTTTGAGACCATTCTACCACATTCACTGTATATTGTCAATTGTTATTTAATATTTTTTACGCTTTGCATAAACAAAACAATCATAATTTGTTAACAATGTTATATAACAGTACTCGCATTTTGCATAATTAATGAAATCTTATTTCGTCAACATAATTAAATCAAGTCTTTGTTTTTTCACGAAAATCACCTGAAGTAAGGCGGGCAGTAGTGAGCCAAGTACGGGAAAACTAATTTGTATTACCACAAGTAAACTGAAATTGTATTTTACAAAAAAATTTTCAAACCTGAAACTTTATGGCAGGTTTACATTGTAAAGTTATTGTGTAAGGGAGAAAAACCGAGAATATTGAGTAACATTCTTTTTACAAAGCTATCTAAGCCGCCGATTCAGTCACCATTGAAGATAAATGCAGAAAACTATACAATCAAAACAACTTATCAAACATAAAAAAGGAGTTTAACGATGAATTTAAATGAACAATCACTTTTTACTGAACTTTCTAAATTCAAAAATCCGGACTATAAGAAAATCGAAGCTTTTCTTTCAGTCAGCGCAACCTCACAGCTTCTTGGTGAATTATTTTTCAACAGAATACCTGCAATAGCTTACGGCGTTCTTAAAAACGGTAACCTGCTTGGTAAAACCGGAAGAGAGTTCAGAAATTCTCTTTCAACAGCATTTGAGTATAACAAAATAAAAAATCAAAGTTACTTCAGATGTATAGAATATTTAAACGTTATATTAAGTAAACAGGAAAGCAAATACGTTTTGCTTAAAGGAGCTTTTCTGTGCGGAAAATATCCCGACGGCTACCGGACGTCAAATGATATCGACTTGCTGACCAGTCCGGATGATGTCAGTTCTATAGGTAATATTCTGGGTGAGTTCGGTTTCAGACAGGGAAATATCAGCAACGGTGAGTTTGTTTTGGCAGAAAGAAAAGAAATAATAGAATCAAAATTGACAAGAGGCGAAACGGTTCCATACATAAAAGAAATAAATTTACCTTTTATGAGATATCTTGAAGTAGATATAAATTTTTCACTTGACTACAAAAACGGAGATACGGGTTTGATCAAAAGGATTATTTCACGCTCAGAAAAATCGGAAAATACAAATATTCCTGTTCCGGATAAAGCAGATTTTTTCATTCATCTTTGCTGCCATCTTTACAAAGAAGCCGCAACTTTGCCTTGGATAAAAATGCGCAGAGATATGACATTTTATAAATTTACCGATATTTATTTGCTGTTATCTGAATTTACGGAATCTGAAATCAATGCCATTTATCAAAGGGCATCCGAGCTAAGACTCGATAAAATTTGCGCCTGTGTAATAAACTGGACATGTCGGCTTTTCGGGTATGAAAGTTTCAGTTCTCTTAAAAGTCTGAAAAAAATATTTTTAAAAGACGATGAGGTGATGAATACCGTGATCGCACCCGCAGAACGCAAAAAATACGTTTATACCGAAAAAGACATAACCAAAAGATTCTTTTCTCCCGACAGAATAAATCTATTAAAGGAACGGAGTGAAAACAATGAAAAAACTCAGAATGAAAACTAACGACAAAGACGGAAATCTGATTGTTTTCTGCGGACTTGACGGCTGCGGGAAAACAACTATGATAAACCGTTTGGCAACTGCATTGGAAAGCATAGACAAAATTCACCTTACAAAACAACCTACAGACGCAGTGAGAAAATCGGACATTTTCCGTACTTATATGGATTGCCCTAACCACAGTCGTTTCGATTACAGAAGTTTGTCACTTCTTGCAGCAAGCGACCGTATTCAGCACACAAACAAAGAAATAGCAGACGCCTTAAGCCGTGGAGAAACTGTCATATGCGACAGATATTTTTATTCGTGTCTTGCCAACCTCAGAGCACGAGGTTACACAAAAGACTCCTGGATTTACGAAGTATCTGAAAGCATTATCAAGCCGGATCTTTCCTTTTTTCTCGATCTTCCGGTTTCCGAAGCAGTAAGGCGAGTAAGAAGCCGCCCGGAAGAAAAAGACAGGTATATTGACCTTACGTTGCAGTATAAACTGAGACGTGAATATCTGGACATTTGCAAAAGAAACAAAGGAATTCTGATTGACAGCAGCTTGCCGGAAGACATTTGCTTCGGAATTATTCTTGACTCTGTAAATAAATTGCAGAAAGGAAAATAAAAAAAATGGAAATAACGAAAAAATCAATCAAGATAATTTCGGAGATTGCCGGAATTCCGGAAGAGAAGATTAATTTCAGTGACAGTCTGGCAAATGATCTGGGAATAGACAGCCTGGGCCTGGTAGAACTGATGCTGAACACAGAAGAAAATTTTGACATTAAATTTGAAGAATCAGACCTAAATCCACACGATCTTGGTACAGTTAATGATCTTATCGATTTGGTTAACCGTTACCTAAGGGAGAAAAAAGAATGAAAAAAGTAGAGTTACCGATTATTGAACCGTTGCTTACAACTTACCACAGGCAGGGCAGCGCTTACGCTATTATCGGCGAAAATCCGAGCGCAGAAAACTGGTATCTTAACAACTCGGTCTCTCTTGAATGTAACAGAAAATTTCTTACCGGCTATACAACACCGGAAATTACAATCTGTAAAGCAGATCTTAAAAATAATCCCTTGATTTTAAGAAGCGAAATTCCTATCAGATATGCCGCAGGTCACACCTGTGATATCATCAGAAGAATGCTGGATGACGGCAGATATGTCTATTTTACCGCAATTGACGACTTCTACGTAAAAGGAAAAAGCTGGTATAATAAGCGACATTTTTCTCACGACGGAATGATTATCGGTTACGATAATTCAGACAAAACTTTTATCTTATATGCTTATGATGAAAACTGGAAATACAGGGTTTTCAAAACGCCTTGCCGCGGATTTGAAGAAGGAAGAAAAAGCATGGAAAAAAAATTTCCGGATGCCTTGATAATAGGTATTAAGGTAAGTGACAAAATAACTGAACTAAGTGTCAAAACCGTTCGTGATGAAATAAAACAGTATCTTGACTCAGACTTTGTAAAATACCCGGTTTCGGAAACAAATGACAAAGCAAAAGGAATAATCGTTCACGAGTATATCGGAATGTATATTGACAGACTGATAAACGGTGATATTCCGTATGAAAAAACAGACAGAAGAGTTTTCCGTCTGATCTGGGATCACAAAAGACTTATGGAAAAGCGCCTTTCTGCTTGCTTAGAAAAAATCAACGTAAAATCTGATATTCCGGAAAAATACAAGTCGCTTGTAAAAGAGGCAGACAATATGCGAATGCTTTATGCAGCTCATATTCTGAAAAAAAGGGAAACTGTGCTTCCTGTGATTAAACAAAAATTACTGAAAATAAATCAGGAAGAAAAAATTATATTAAATGATTTTATAAATAAAACAGAAAGGTTTGGTTAAAAATGCTCTGGCAATATATAAAAGAAAATATGATGTACTACCCAGATAAAACCATTTCCGAAAACGGAGGCGGTATGAATTTTGATGATCTTATTGCTTATGCCGAAGCTTTCGGACAGAATCTCCGGGGTAAAAAATGCTGTGCAATTTACTGCCACTCAGAAATGGCAGCCGCTATGGCTCTGCTCGCTTGCTTGTCAGCTGAAGTCACAGCCGTTCCTCTTTCGGAAAAATACGGCGCGCTTTACTGTAAAAAAATACTCAACATGATAAGTCCGGACTGTGTTATCACCGACAGTCACGGTAACATAAAGGTTTTCGATATTCCCTCGGCTGAATACTCGGAGCCTGATATTCATCCGGCTTTGATTATGTGTACCTCGGGAACAACCGGTGAACCCAAAGGCGCTATGCTGACTGAAAACAATCTCATGACAAATATAAGGGGTATCCGTAAATATTTCCGTATTTCAGACAAAGACAGAATCCTTATCGCAAGACCTCTTTACCACTGCGCGGTACTCACCGGAGAATTTCTTGTATCGCTTACAACCGGCACTGATATTGAATTTTATTCGGAAAAATTAAGCCCGGTTTCTATACTTGACAAAATAATCAAAGAAAAAATCACCGTATTTGGCGCAACTCCGACGATTTTCAGCCTTCTATCAGAACTTGCAGTTTCAAAAAACAATGTACCCCTAAAAAAGATGGTAATCAGCGGCGAATGTATGAGCTCAGCCGTAGGAAAACGTATAAGGAACGCCTTCCCAAAAACAGAAATTTACCATGTTTACGGCATGACAGAGGCTTCTCCGAGAATTTCATATCTGCCGCCGGAAGAATTTGATATGACACCCGATTCGGTAGGAATTCCGCTTGAGTCACTTGAAATAAAAATTCTTGATGAAAACGGAAACAAAGTAAAAAACGGTGTACCCGGAATACTATACGTTAAGGGCGACAGCGTTATGAACGGTTATTACAATTCTCCGGAGCTTACGGAAAAAACAATAACCGACGGTTGGCTGCGTACGGGTGATATTGCCGAGTTAAATGAAAACGGCAGACTTAAAATAAAAGGCAGAAGCGATGATATGATTATACGAGCGGGTATCAACATTTATCCTCAGGAAATTGAAGCGGAACTTAAAAAGGATCCAAGAACGAAAGAAGTTTTAGTTTACGGAATAAAAAAGAGCAATCGTATTTCAACACTTATCGGAATGAAGATTGCGGGTGATTTTTCTGATGAAAAAGAAGTCAAAGCAATGTGTATAAAATCACTTCCCGGGTTTCAGGTTCCAGATATAATCGAAATTGTGGGTTCGATCGAAAAAAACGGTTCGGGTAAAATTATCCGGAAAAAAAAGTAAAACCGGGAGTTGAAAATGGATGAAATAATTGTTTCACTGGAAAGACACGAACATCAGCTGAAAATACTCGAAAGAGATATTTCAGAACTTCGTGAAGTGCAGAACGAAATCAAAGCAATGAATGAAACTTTGGTTACCCTCGCAAACGAAATCAAACACACTAACGAACACCTCAGGCGCCATGAAAAAAAGATAGACGAAATTGAAAATCAGCCTAAACTAAGACTACAACAAACTGTTACGGCGATTATAGCCGCTCTTGCCGGCGGAATTATTTCCGCACTGATCGGAATGATTTTAAAAAAGTGAAAGGAGATTTGAAGTGAGTGTATATGAATACATAAAGCCGGAACTTATAGTTTTGGTTCCGGCTCTGTACTTGATTGGACTTTTTTTGAAAAAAAGTCGCTGCCCTGATAATTTTATCCCCTTGCTGCTCGGAGGAATTGCGGTTATTTTCAGTTTTGTGCGCATTATTTCCGATCTTGAAACTGTAAATTATAAAACTGTATTTGCATCTGTTTTTTCAGGGTTTACCCAGGGAATCCTTGTTGCGGGTTGCAGCGTTTACATAAATCAGCTTTATAAACAAAAAACAAAAGGAAAAACACAAAAAGAAAATATAAAAGGAGATGATAAAAATGACTCAAATTAATTCTGTATTAGTTTTTCTGCTTTTTTTAATGTCTCTGTATATAATTTTTCTTTTAAAGAAAAAAAGGAAAACCTCAAGCGAATGCAAAAACTCCGGCGGCGGGTTTTATGATGACGGTAAACCCAGAAAATTTTATATTACAGGGGATAAACACAGAAACTTTGGGGAGGTTGAAAAATTCTGTAAACAAATGAACACACGGAAAAAAGATGTCTTGATTATTCTGGGAGACTCGGGAATCAACTACTATGGGGACAAGCAAGACGAAAAATTGAAAAACCGTCTTCAGGAGATGAACATCACCCTCTTTTGCCTGCACGGAAACAAAGAAAACAGGGCATCAAATATCCCGACTTACGGTATAAAAAATTTCTGCGGCGGTAAAGTTTATTATCAGCCGCAATACCCTGATATTCTTTTTGCAATTGACGGCGAAATCTATTCTTTTCAGGGGAAAAAATATTTAGTTATAGGGGGAGCTGAAAGTGTCGATAAACTCAAATGTATTGCACTTGGAAAGCCTTATTGGGATGATGAAGAACCCGGCGAAGAAATAAAACTCAAAGTCAAAGAAACTCTTGCAAAAATGAAAAACAACGTGTACGGAGTTCTTACCCACACCTGCCCTTACCGTTTTCTGCCGCAGGAAATGTTTTTGTCAACAAGGCAATCAAATGAACCGAAAAATAAAAAAATGTTCAAACCGACAGCATGCAGAAATACTGAAAAATGGCTGGACGAAATATACGGAAAAATTAAAATAAAAGAATGGTTTTGCGGCCATTTCCATGTTGATAAGGAAATTGACAACATCACAATGTTATACCGAACAATACGTCCGCTTTATGCAAAAACAGATATTAAATGAAAAGGAGAAAAAATGAAAGAAAATGAATTCAAAGGCGTAGTGCGCAAGGATGAACTCAGTTTTATAGAGTCATACCTTCTTACGTCAGACAAAATAAAAGACCGATTTGAAGTACAGACAAACTACTATTACGATACCGAAAATTTTGATCTCGATAAAACCGGCATGACTTGCCGAGTAAGAGAAAAAAACGGTAAACTTTCGGGCACGTTTAAAATACACGGAAAAAACAGTCCCGGAGAAAATCTGGAAATCAATCTGAATATAAAAGAGCTTTCGGAGACTATAAACATTCAAAGTCATGTACTCAGTCTGATGGGTTCCCTGCGCACTGAAAGAAAAATACTAACGCTCGAAGAAGGTCTGTCAGTTATGCTCGATCTGAATACTTATCTTGGCGAAGAGGATGCAGAAATTGAAATCGAGTTTACGCCAGAAAAAAAAGATAAAGCCTGCGCACTTCTCAAAGAAATTGATGAACAGCTTTTGCAGTACTGTATGATGTGCGGGTACGATATGTCAGATATAATGAAACCTTTTTCTCCGAGTAAATCGGAAAGATTTATGAAGAAAAAAAGAAAAATGAAGGAAACCAAAAACGATATTATAATCTCTTTGGTGAACTGATTGACCTTATAATAGTTATATCTTTGGCTAAGTAAAAAAATTCAGAATATCCAACATGTTTCAACTAAACGAATACACAAAACTCCGCACTCTAAAACAGTGCGGAGTTTTTTCAGAGAAAAAATGTAATAATATGAAATCCAATTACGTTATGTACTATATAAACTGCTATTATTTCCTTATGTAAAAATCAGATATCCTGTTCATTTTAATTTATCTTTATAAATCCAATGTTACCGTAATAAAATTACAACAGCGTTTTATGTGTTATCGGAATAATAATCCAAATTTTCAGGAAAAAAAGGCACTTTAGCGTAATATATTTTTTCCGTAAAAAAAGTATAAAAATCCAAACACTCAGTTGTTTCAGTTGTCCTGATTTTAGTAATAAGCTCGATTTCTATTATTTCGTTTTCAATAAAATAAATATATACGCCTATCTCATCAACTTTTTCGTACATTTTACTGTATTCATTTACATCATATACATTCTCATTTCATCGTCATTATACATAACTTTTTTGCTTTTGTCAAGCTTCTTATTTATAGAAAATGCACCGCTCAGATTTTCGCTGAGCGGTGCAAAACATTTCTATTTATTTTTTTGTCTTAAGTAAAAATTAATCGAATCTATAAATGCCTTTAATTCTTCCTCTATTTTCAAAACCTTGTTTTTATTTTTCTCTTTATACATCCAACCAAAATATGATTGATATGTCACACCTTTTTTTAAAATTATTTCTATAACAAATACTTTTCCGTTATTATACACGTATTCACATTGAGTCATATAAGTAGAAGGATGATAATATTCCATAAAAAAACCATATAATCCGCTTCTTACTTCCTTTTTTAATTGTTTATATGATAAATATTGGATACTATTTAAGTCAAATCTTCTGTAAAAATAATTATCTACAATTACTAACTGATTAAATCTTTTATTTATATGTAATCCTTGCGGATTTATAAAAAATATTGTATTTACTAAACTTAGTACAGTCGAAATAATACATAAAATGCATGCAAAAGTTTTTTTATATGATACTATCGACAAAACCAAAAATAATAATGTTACTATAAATGAAAAAATTGTCACTTTATGTCTATAGTCATATTTGAATTTTTTCCTCATACAAACTATTTATCCCCTAAAAATTTATTCCACTTTTCGGCAAACCAATCCTTAAATTCTTCTATTTCTTCCTCAAAGCAATATGTTAGTACTGTGGTTGAAATGGCCAAAGCCCATCCAATTACCGGAATAGCACCTAAAGCATAAATTGCTATGCTTATACCTACGTCAATTAAACTATCGGATATCCAATCATCGTTCCCTTCAGCAATATTTTCTGCGACATTCCAAACAACATCAACCGCAAGCATGGTCCTTCCAAAGTTTTTACTGAACTTTTTTAGCTTAGCGTTATAATTTGTCAAATCACGGATATCATTGTTTCTATTCCTTATGATTTCTCTGGCTGAATTAACATGTCCTCCTTTTCTTGCAAGTTTTTTTGCCTCTTGCATGGATAAAACATGTAAAGTTTTTAGTGATTCTTCTATTACACGCGAAATAAAATCCGCAGAATAACCAATCAAATTTGAAATAACATCTAACGAAATTGGCAATTTTCCTAAATGATCCACATATTTTACCGGATTATTAATGCAATAAGCATAAAGGTTCATGCCGTTTATCATTGACGGATCAAGGTAATCTGCGCTGTCCGGACTTATAAATCTGCCTGTTCTCGGATCGTAGTATCTTGTTTTTAAATAGTAAAGCCCTGTTTCTACATCGTAGTAATATGACCTGTACCTTATCGGGTTTTTGTTTCCTATAAACGACGAATCGGTGTTTTCTGTTCCATCGGGATTAAGTACCTTGTGATTTCCCCATGCATCGTATACATATGTTGCTACAAGCTGTTGTACATATCTGATTAGCTCTACTACATCTCCCTGTAGGTTCTTCTTGTAATATAATTATGGTTTACATGCGTTAATAATATTTAGTTATTTATCCTATTTGCGACTACATTATAAATTAATTTATAACAAGATATTAAGAAATCAGTTTAACTATTGGAGATGTATTATCGTTGTATGATAAAATTATTTCACGTGTCTTTTTGTTTAATGGAATTAAAACTCCGGTATGGAAATTTGCAGTGATAAAAGATTTATTACTTACATCTCCAACCGTTAGAAATGTAAAACATTTTGTCTTTATAATACTATATTCGAACAACTTCACCTCTATAAATCCTGCAGTCACAATCTCATCCCATGATATTTTGTAATGTTTGCTACAGATGCCTATATTATTAATCCTAATTAAATGAAATGAATTTCTATATATCATTCCAATTATAAAACATAATGTTAGATATAATATCGACACTATTTTTACTGAATAAAATATCTGATCCGGAGAAATGATTAAAGAAAAAAGAATAATTATTATAGACATTACCATAGGAGCAATAAAGGTGTAGAAAATCAAAAATGCGCACACAAATACACGTTTAGTGTTTTTATCATTTTTATTATTTTTCATACTATCTGCCAAACCATCCTTTAATCGTAGACCATACTTTTTCGATCTTTTCAACAATATTAAATTGAAATATAGTATTCGTCGTTGAAGCAGCAACATGAACATCTACGCCAGCACCGATACCAGTACTTAATGTTCCTCCGACAAACTCATCGTTAACCCAAACACCCTCTCCGCCAACAGAGATAAACTTATAAACGGAACCAGAAACACCTAAATTCAAAGCTTCACCTTCCAAATGATTTACTGTATCCAAATTAGTGAAAGAAAATGTTTTGGATGCACCAATAGAAGCCAGCCCCAAGGTAACACCACTATTTTCGCTAAACATATCAGCTTTACTTTTTTGCAATGCTATATTTCCATAACCATCTATTGATAAATTTATTGAAAATGTAGAACCACCAAATAAAAATGCAGATACTGAAAAACCTGTTGAATATGTCCATTTTCCTGTGGGATCATACCCCATCACCGGATTATTAAGGCAATAAGCATAGAGATTCATCCCGCCAGTCATTGACGGATCAAGGTAATCTGCGCTGTCCGGACTTATAAATCTGCACACTCTTGGGTCGTAATATCTGCTGTGCAGGCAATAAAGCCCTGTCTCTCTACCAAGATAGTAATATATTTAATAATCAAATAAAAAGTCAATCTCTTCACAACCCTCAACAGTAAAAATTATGTGTTGATTATCTATATCTCCATCGAACAATATGCTATTATTAAACCTGCTGTAGTATACGTTATGTATTAGAAATCTATTTTTTCTTATTTTTGATTTAAAATCTTCAAATTCAATCAAACTCTCTTTTTTTGATAAATTTGTTACTTCAATATTTGAATTGATTTGATCATAAAAATCGCTGATTTTTATGATCATCTTCAAGGGTTTAGATAATTGCAATTCTTTACCGCTTTCATTTAAGATATACAAACCTCTATCAAATTGTATGGATAAACTCAAATTATTATCCTCAACAGATACAAAGGATGTATCGTGATAACCAAATTGAAACACTTTTTCTGCTAATTGAGTGTATTTCATCATAATTCACCTAATGTTTTCAATATTTTTTCTCGCAAATTTTTAAATGCTTTTCTTGCGCCTGATGGTAATTTAGGTTCACCCTTTAACGGATTTCCATCTAAATCAACTCTTATACCGTGCTTTTTGTTAGCTATATCATCTCCGCGTATATGAACATGTTTGGGATCATGATCGTTAGGATAGTAGTGATCCACTCTATAGCCCCCGCTTTTTCCAATGGTCGCCATCATAACTATTCCACTGGAAACTGCTACCCCCATGGCAATACCAACTTCAACTGATACTCCCAATGCAGATGTCGCTCCTGCGCTAACTATACCTCCACCAGCTAATGCTAATGTTCCACCGCTACCAATTCCACCTGCTAGAAGAGGTGCTACTGCGCCAAAAATAGCTCCTACTCCACCACCAACTAAACCACCGAAAACAATACCTAATGCGGTAGAAACTACTAATTTTGACCCGGATTTTCCTGAATCTGAAGCCGTTTCATATGCAGAAATTCCGCCGATTACCCCACCTACAATTGCTCCTGCTATAACAGACGAAATGAATAATGAAATAATGAAGTGTCCAGTATGATCTGTATACATCACCGGATTATTAAGGCAATAAGCATAAAGGTTCATGCCACCAAGCTCTGATGTTTCAAGATATTTCGTACTGTCCGGACTTATAAATCTGCCTGTTCTCGGATCGTAGTATCTTGTTTTTAAATAGTAAAGTCCCGTCTCTACGTCATAGTAATATGACCTGTATCTTATCGGGTTTTTGTTTCCTATAAACGACGAATCGGTGTTTTCTGTTCCATCGGGATTCAGTACTTTGTGATTTCCCCATGCATCGTATACATATGTTGCTATAAGCTGTTTGTCGTCGTGCGACGGTACATATCTGATCAGCTCTACTACATCTCCCTGTAGGTTCTTCTGGTAATAGTAATATATATCGCCTATGTGGAATCCTATTATTCCGTCTACTCCGTATATGTACTGGATAGTGTAACCCGTATACGGCTCCTGCCTGTCCTCCAGTCGCAACTTTCCGTCTACATATTCATACTTTATGCTGTTTTTGCCGGTTCGGTTTCCTTCGGAATCGTAGGTTTTTATTAAATTTAAGCTTAATAATTTTATTTATATACATTCTTATTTCATCGTCATTATACATAACTTTTTTGCTTTTGTCAAGCTTCTTATTTATAGAAAATGCACCGCTCAGATTTTCGCTGAGCGGTGCAAGTTAAAATATTTTTGTATTTAGGTGCTCAAATAAATAATTATTGATTTTTACGTATTTTATGTCACTTACTTTCAAAATATTTCTTTATAACGTCAATCGATCGATATTCAACTAAGTCAATATTTTTTACTTCAGCCGAAGTATCTTAGAAAAATGAATATCTTTTTTCAGCAACGAAGTAAATTTTAAGGAACGGATAAATAGGATTCATTTAACGAATTCTTTATACCATACAATTTGGGGTAACTACTTACAAAATTTGCTCAGTTATAATAGCGTGTATAACTTTGGGTTGAAGAGCGTTACTCAGCTTTTCCCGTTTACAATTAATTTGTATACCTGCATTTTATAATTATTTTCATAATAAATCCAATCAACCATAAAATACCTAATACTAATCCTAACAAAACAAACATTGTGATTATTCCAACAATTATATCTTTAAAAGTTATTCCTTTATGATTATTACCAAAAGCACCCGAAATCACCAATAATAAACAATACAAACAATATTTAATAAAATCCCACATAACCTATTCCTTCTAAAAATCATTAATAATAGAACCAAATATCCCACTAACAAGTCTAATTCCACCTGTTTTAACTGCCGGGATGTTCCATAATACCGAACCTATATCCCCCATTGTCAACAAATGATTAGGATTTTTTGGTATTATTTTAGACATTAATTGTGGTGCATATTTTCCTGCTAAATATCCAGCGCCTTGTGCAATGCCAGAAAATAACAAATTAACACCTAAAGATTTTATTGTTTCACCAATTTCCGCATTATCATTCCAGCTATTAAGTAATGATGTCCCTCCTGCAACAGCAAATTTACCTGTAACAGCCCATACTCCTGATCCTCCAGTTAAGCCAATTACTGCGCCATACGCAGTTCCGGACAATGTAGCAATTGCTAATTCCATAAAATCAAATTCTACACCATCTGATAATTGGTCTATTGCATTAATTCCTCCAGAAACTATTCCGCCTGTTAACATCGCAGCACCCACAGTAGCCGCTCCAGCTCCTGCCACTCCGCATGTTAATACAGTAGCAACTACAAGGCCTGCAACTGCCAATCCACCGACTATCCACTTAGCCCATTCTGGCATTTGTCCGAATTCATCAGAATACATCACCGGATTATTAAGGCAATAAGCATAAAGGTTCATGCCGCTGATCATTGACGGATCAAGGTAATCTGCGCTGTCCGGACTTATAAATCTGCCTGTTCTCGGATCGTAGTATCTTGTTTTTAAATAGTAAAGCCCCGTCTCTACGTCGTAGTAATATGACCTGTATCTTATTGGGTTTTTGTTTCCTATAAACGACGAATCGGTGTTTTCGGTTCCATCGGGATTCAGTACTTTGTGATTTCCCCATGCATCGTATACATATGTTGCTACAAGCTGTTTGTCGTCGTGTGACGGTACATATCTGATCAGCTCTACTACATCTCCCTGTAGGTTCTTCTGATAATAGTAATATATGTCGCCTATGTGGAATCCTATTATTCCGTCTACTCCGTATATGTACTGGATAGTGTAACCCGTATACGGCTCCTGCCTGTCTTCCAGTCGCAACTTTCCGTCTACATATTCATACTTTATGCTGTTTTTGCCGGTTCGGTTTCCTTCGGAATCGTAGGTTTTTATTAAATTTAAGCTTAATAATTTAGTTTATATACGTTCTCATTTCATTGTCATTATACATAACTTTTTTGCTTTTGTCAAGCTTCTTATTTATAGAAAATGCACCGCTCAAATTTCATCAGGCGGTGCATTTTTTAATAAATTTATCTGATTACATGCAAATGATATTTTTAATAGCAAAAATGAGCTTTAACATGTACGAAATTAACATTTTACAAAATTTGTCTAGAGAACGAATTAATACTTTAGATCATTATGAATTACATTTTGCAAAAAACAAATTTCATTTAAGTGAAATATTCTATAAGGATTATCAAATGAAACAAAAACTGATTTTTATATCTGTTTATAAGTTTTATGCACTACAAACACATCTTTAAAAGCAATGGCCAAAAACATTTCTTGGAGAAATTTGAATATATTGTTTAATTTTATTAATATTTTTTTCTGTGAAAACAATTTGAATTCTCTTATACTTTCTTTTGTTTGAACATCCATGTTTAAATCTATATAAGTAATTATCTGAAATTGATACATCATATATACAAATCCATGTTTCATCTAAGCATACAACCCAGCTAGAATACGTTGGTAACGTTTCGATATAAGCTTTTACTTTATTTAATTCCAATTTAACTATAATTCCAAACAATGATCTTACAATTATACTGTTATCTTCAAAATAGTAATATTGCATATTATGTATTGCACCAATCATCATAATTACTCCAAAAAAAATCATCATTGTGCTCCAAATAATCTTTATTGATAATTTATCGTTTGTTTTTAAAAACAAAGGAGCAGACGCAAAAATGAACATCACTAACGATAAAATTATATAAAGCACATAGTCGTATTTCGAATAGCATCTATTTTTCACCTTAATACCACCCTGATCCTAAACTTGAAACTACCGATGAATATACCGCATATCTCATCAAGTTTTTAGTTGCAGTAATTTTCATTTGATTAGTAGCTTCTGTCTTAAGCAGACCAAATATTTGATCATATCCCCAACTTTTGAATGAATTTCTCGAAAAGTTATCTTCTCCTATCATACTCCATATTTTTAATGATTTCTTTTTAGCGCTCATGTTCGCGATTTTTTGGGCTTTCGAAGATAATATATTAATTTGCTTTGATACTTTTATATGCTTTACTATATCACTCATCCCTTTACCAACTACGTTGGCTATTCCTCCTATGCAAAAAGCTAATGCTACTGATTCCAAACTATTAACTGAACCACTTATTAATCCACCTGAAACAGACGCTAATCCTCCTAGTAGAAAAGCTCCTAAGTAACTAATGAAACCGCTACCCAGTGGAATAGATGATATTGCTCCAGAAATTCCGCCACCTAATGTAGACAATCCAATTTGTCCCCAATCCCATTCTCCTGCATTCCAGCCATTTGCATTAACCTGCTTTGCGACCTCAAAACCGCCACCTATAACTGCTCCAATGGCGAAACCTATTGCTATAGAAATTAAAAAAGAAGAAATTACAAAATTTCCGCTCGGGTCGCTATACATCACCGGATTATTAAGGCAATAAGCATAGAGATTCATCCCGCCAGTAATTGACGGATCAAGGTAATATGTACTGTCCGGACTTATAAATCTGCCTGTTCTCGGGTCGTAGTATCTGCTTTGCAGGTAATAAAGCCCTGTTTCTACATCATAGTAATATGATCTGTATCTTATTGGGTTTTTGTTTCCTATAAACGACGAATCGGTGTTTTCGGTTCCATCGGGATTCAGTACTTTGTGATTTCCCCATGCATGATCTATATTTGTCTATATTTTTCTATTTTCTAAAAATTATTCCGCATATTTCAGTAAAATTTTTAGCGGCGACCCAAACTCTACTTCCGTTTTGACCAATGCATTGTTACTGTCCAAAATGATTATTGTACACATATAGTTATCTTTACATTCTCGAATTGCTAGATTTATCGGAAGTAATCCCCCATCAAACTCGTCCATATAATAAACGAGCTTATTGATATATTTTTCTGCTATATCTCCTAAATCCACCTTTGTATTTTTTAGTGCAATGCAATTAGGTTTAAGAATGCAACTGTCAACGCTTGAAAAACGTTGTAGAGCTTTATGTCGATACTTTGCCAAAGTTAATTCGTATATGATGCGTTCGTGTAATTCTTTCTTTACAAATTTCTTTACAAAATCCTTTTCTATTTGTAAATTCACAATTTATCCTCACTATTCAAAATTTTTTTGATCATTCAACAAACCAAATATAAGAGTAAAGTAATAATGCCAATGAAAATATTTACTATTTTTGGGGACACTGGGATGAAAATGCCACCCTTTGCCGTGATTTTCAGGTCCCCTAGGTTTCTTTTTTCCTCCCTTTCTGAACGCCTTTTCATATGCTTGCTTTTTAGAATTATTTTTGATTCTTGGCGCAACTGGCTTACGTTCATACAAATAAACAAGCCCAGCAACAGCAGCTGCTGTACCTGCAATTTGAGCTCCTGTAACGGTTGCGGAAGTTGCAACTAATGTATTTCCCACTACATGGGGTAATCCGATCGAAAAACTACTCGCCAGAAAACTCCCCATCATCGGAGCTGTTATTCCTACTGCCGCGCCTATTCCAGCTCCTACTACTCCTCCTATTACCGTATTTTTTATATATTCTCCTACACTCTTACTTCCGTTAAACACCTGACCGTCATCTTTATAATCCGAATATATTGTTCCTCCGAATCCAATTGCTGCACCTGCTGCTAATCCTACTAAAACTAAAGTCAATATAAGCGAATTCCCGCTCGGGTCGCTATACATCACCGGATTATTTCCGCAATAAGCATAAAGGTTCATGCCGCTGATCATTGACGGATCAAGGTAATCTGCGCTGTCCGGACTTATAAATCTGCCTGTTCTCGGGTCGTAATATCTGCTGTGCAGGTAATAAAGCCCTGTTTCTACATCGTAGTAATATGACCTGTACCTTATCGGGTTTTTGTTTCCTATAAACGACGAATCGGTGTTTTCTGTTCCATCGTGATTAAGTACTTTGTGATTTCCCCATGCATCGTATACATATGTTGCTATAAGCTGTTTGTCGTCGTGTGACGGTACATATCTTATCAGCTCTACTACATCTCCCTGTAGGTTCTTCTGGTAATAGTAATATGTATCGCCTATGTGGAATCCTATTATTCCGTCTACTCCGTATATGTACTGGATAGTGTAACCCGTATACGGCTCCTGCCTGTCTTCCAGTCGCAACTTTCCGTCTACATATTCATACTTTATGCTGTTCTTGCCGGTTCGGTTTCCTTCGGAATCGTAGGTGAACGTGTTTGAACCGTATCCGGTCAGCCGCCTTATATCCCAGCTGAGCGAATTTCCTCGGTAAAGTACAGGCTTACCTTTCGAGTCGTAAGTGATATTGTCAATCTGTGTACACATGCAAGTAACGGGATTACATTCAGATACACTGATGAGTCGGTTATCAAAGTTAAACCCACTACCATTATATACCATTATGTATTTTTTGTCAAGCATATAATCGTAAAGCGGCGATCTCGAATACGGATATTCCTTTTTAACCGTCATATTTCCTTTATCATCATACTCATATGTGAAAGTTTTGTTCAGCAGGTAGTTATCTTCTCTTGATATTCGGTTTTTATCATCATACTCATAATATGCCGTGCCGGCGTCTTCTGCACGGAAATTAATAATATCCTGATTTTCAGGTTCACAGTACACATATCTTGAATGTAACTGTTCTTTTATATTTCCTAATGAATCGTACGTATAATTTATGGTATTGTTTTCTGAAGGGTAAAGGAGATTACTGTATTTTATCTCTTCCAAACGATTTCCTGAATTGTAAGTAAACTGTTCCTTAAGTAATTCTTTTTCAAAAGAATAAGTAGTTATTTTTCTTTCGGTAACACGGTTAAAAGAATCTTTCACTATTTTATTTCTGACTATGGAGTTATAATCGACTTCCAATAGTTCGTCACCGGGGTAATAGATATAACCGTATGGATAGTCAGGAGGCGTCTGGGCTTTTCTGTATATGTAATCATAATTTTGAACATTATCACTACCCAGATTCAGATAATCTCCCAAGATACGCCCTTTTTGCATATAATCGTAATCGTATGAACGATAATATTCTCCGTATTGTGCATCTATTGCGGCTTTGTAAATATTGGTCAGATATCCGCTTGTTTCTTCATACAAGTACTTGTATTTTTCAGATTTCTGATAATCGAAAAATTCCTTTACACGGTAAAACGCATCGTATTTTGTAACACTCACAACGTTATTGTTTCTCTTTTTTTCAACCGGATTACCCATCGGATCCAAAAGCACCGAAACAGTATCGTTACCGTACTTTCGTGTAATACGCATACTGCCGTCGTCGTATTCCTCATATTCACTTATCTCGTATTTTATATACTGAGAACCAACAGAGCTTTCTATTCCGGCTTTGTCGTATTCATATCTCGTTCTCTGGCCGTTGCTGTTGACTTCAGTCAGATAACCCTTAGTATAACCGAAATTGTGATAAATCTGACCGTTATAAAGTTTGCTCAGACTTCCGTCTGTTCCGTATTCGTAGCATGTCGTTTCTTTTCCGCCGACTGTAACCTTTTTTATCTTTTTACTGTTATCATAATATTCATAATCTGTTGAACTATGATTTTCAGTATGGTGCGTAGGCAAAAATTCTTTGTATCCGCTGCCTTTTTCTGCATAAGTTGTCTCAAAAACAACTTTTGTAGAATCATTTTCCCCTATAATTATTTGTTTCGTAGGCTTTTTGTTTTCATAATGTGTTGAAGTTTTGTAACCGTAATAATCTTGTACTTCTACTCTTTCGGGAATTGTGCCATCTTTTTTGTAGTGAATTGTTGTTTCAATGAACGCCTCATTATTTTTATTTATCAGTTTGTTTTCAGTTATAGTTTTTCCTTTTTCTTTTTCTTTTTGAGTAGTCGTTGTAGTCTTGTAATATCCGTCGTCCTGAACCGCTTCAACTATCATCCCTCTATCATCTACGCAGTAACGGCAGACATTCGGTATATTTCCGTTTACCGAAACTATTCTCGGATCGTTAATATAGCAAGTACCGGATACATCAGTTTCAAATTTGAAAGTTATACGATCAATATAATTGTAAATAATTTCACCTTTCTTTACACCGTCTACGATTTCTTCTCTTTCATTGGTAAAACTATTACAGACAGCTCTTACCGCAACTGCCGCAAACTGCCATCCTGTGAAAGATTTATCGATTTTACATTCAAATGTTTCTGATGTTCCGTTTGAGTAGTACGGTATGGCGTAAAGTCTGACATTTCCCGAATAATCGGAAGAGCTTGCGTTTACCTTTACCCATGCTGAAACCACATAAGTATTTCTACCGGAATTTGCAAATACAGTTTGTTTTATGCCGGCTGTTCTTCCTCCGCTGACGGTTAAAACACCGGAATTTTTGGCAGGATTATATTTGACTGAATTCTGAACAGAAAAATATCCTGCCTGCGGCACTACCCAACCGTCACTGGAAGAATTGACCACATTGTATTTTGAACTGTTCACTTCCGGAGTCACCGAAAAATCCGGAAACTTCACATCATTTTTAAGATTTGTTTCTATAACAGTATTACAAAGCATCGAGCTGGGTTTATAAAACGCTCCGAAGCTGCCCACAGTGCTGTTTTCATAAGTTTTTACTTTGCATGGCGTTTCGCTTCGGTCTCCGACATGAGGATACTTGTCGGAAACTGTATAGTTTTCAAAATCGTTATACTGTAGCACGTTTCGTCCTTTGTCATCAAAACGGTAAACCGTCTTTATTCCGCTTTTTCCGTAGACGGCGGTGGTATTTGAACTTCTGTATTCAAAATTCACCTCGTCCAGTACTTCACTTTCTAAGATTGAAGCCTGCGGTACACTTCCATTTGATATGTATTTGTACATATTTTTCTCTACTATCGATGTGACGCGTCCGTTGTCGTCATAACTTATAATGTATCTGATTCCGGATTCCGTTTTTATTTCTGTTATACGGTTCAAGGTGTAAACAAAATCTGTCACGTCTCCGTTATGCCGCGATATTTTTGTGATATAACCGTAAGCATTGCAACTTAAATTTGTCCTGTTGCCGCTGCTGTCGGTAATTGCACTCGGACCATAGGTTCCGTAATCTATTACAAACATTCTTCCCTGGTTCGCTTCCTGACCGTGTCTGCAACCTTTTACCTCGGTCAGACGTCCGGATGAATTATAATAATAATAGAATTCTTCTCCGTCATCGTATTCTTTTATCGACTTGATTTTTTGATTTTCGAATGTGATTTCGTCGCCTTTTTCAGGGACGGATTCACGGCTGAAAATCAATTTTTCCGGGGTTTCTCCCGATGATGCGAAATAGGTCGCCTGAATTCCGGTTGACTCGACTACATACCCGCCTTTTCTCTTCATAAGATGTCTCTTACCTTCGCCGTCAGCATAAAATTTCACAATATTTTCATTATTACTCGGCGCATCCACAAGTCTCTGTTCAACAGAAAATTTCCAATCGTCAAACATTTCTGTTTCTTTGTCGTAAATCATCGAAACAGGGAATGGCAAAAAGCTTTCCTCAGTATCAAGGGTAGGAACCGTAACGCTTAAATTTCCGGTACTCAGATTTACTTTTGCAACTCTGTTTGCACCCATGTCAAGAGTGTAATATTCCTGATCAGTCTTAAAATCTTCGTACGGCTCGTTTACCCGATATGAAACATAAAGCGCAGGTGTGTTTGAAGATGCATACTCGGAATAAAATTCGAGTACCGACGAACATGGATCACACGGATTGTTCTGCGACGATCTTATAAGAACTCCGTTGTTAGGCTGACCGTTTAGCCAAGAGTTAAACGCATTTGATATTTCGAGCTGACCGAAATGAACAAATGACTCGTAAATTCCGCCGACCGGCGGTCTGAAATTCCAAAGAAGACATCTGTTTTCCCAATCTTCTTCAAGCGTGTTTGTCTCAAGATATCTGAGTCCGCTGTCTCCTATGTATTTTACTTTTATTGCAGCTCTTACGTTACTTGCGCCTGCCGGAAGTTCAATCTTGCTCATGTCAACTTTAAAATATGTTTCATATTTATCAACATCATAGTTGCAGCAACCGTAATCGGTGACATCCAGTCCTATCCGACGTGTAATCATGTATTCCGGCTGATAATCGCCGTTTGAGCATACCGACTGAGATCTGATACAGCCGGAAATGTTGTCGCTGACATATACAGACGGATCAATTTTGACCGGGAATACTCTTTCTTCCGATTCAATCCACTTTTTATCGGGCAAAACTGTGAAAATGTATTCGCTTTCAGTTATTTTTTCAAGACTGTAATTTACTTTCCTGCTTGTTTTTCCTGCGCCGTCTTCCATAAACATTTCAGGCATTGTAAATCGCGGAATATCATTTTCTTCTCCTACGGGAGTTACAAAACTAAGTCTACCCTCTTCTTCCCTTAGAACACATCCGTCAAGATTTAATCTGAATCTGAATTTATAGGACTTTTTCTTAGCTCTTAATGTTATCACCTCTTTAAGTCCCATGGTATTGAATGTGTATGAAATATCAGCATTCTGGGATATTCCGGAGTATGTCACCTGTCCCTGATTTATGTCGCTTATGCCGCCGTAAGTTTCTCTTATCCTGTTTATTTTACCTTTGTTAAAGCGCTTTTTGGATGAGAGATACGTTATACTGAGTGTTACCCCGTCTTTTTTGATTTCAGCAAGTTTCTTATCTTTTTCCGGAGACGATGCGAACTTTACCTTCAAATCTCCTTTTTTGTTTTGGTAACAATCTTCTGCTTCATAAAGACTGTTATCAACAGTATGAAATTTCCCGTCTTTTTCATCAACAAAATGAATAGGCGTGTTGTATATTTCGGCAAGAAAGCTGCCGTCCTTCATTTTATAGTGTTTCTGATTTGCTTTTCTTTTGCTTTTATCTTCACTTATTATTTGATTATTCAGTATTTTTTCCATTTTTAATTCCTTTCTTTTTTTATTTTTTAATGATGTTTTTTAATTGTCAATCCTTATACTGTATTTTTATTATCTGCGGGTGACAGTAACTGTCAGCAGTAGATATAGCAATATTTTTCTCTTTTTTTATACTTTTCAGCATATATCCGTAATTTTCTAAATCAGTAAAAGATTCGGTTATGTCAGTTTTAAAAAACTCACCGGCATCCATAAGCAGCTGAAATTTTTCGCTAGTCTTTGGCATATTGTCCCAGCAGGTATTAAAAGTACACCACGGCTGAAGAATTTTGTACACTCCGATTTCCGATGTATCTGATCCGAACTTTGGAATAAAAATCTCGGCTTTTTCCGGTTTGCCGATTCCTCCGAACGCACCGCTGAAAAAACCTGTTCTGAAAAGCAGTCTTTCTTCATTTCCGTTACTTTCACCCAAAGAAGAATAACTGCCGTAAACGTTGTTTACAGAAGGGAATGCACTTTCAACAGTTGTATCGAATATCAGTTTAGGTAAATAAAGGTTTATTTCAGCCGTCAGTTTTTTCACTTTTTCTTTGGCAAAAATTCTGACTTTGAAACGCCTTTCTTTTATTTCTGTTGCTTCCACGAATGCCTTTACAAATATGCCTTCGAACTTTTCTGCCGGAGCAGGAGTAACCGTTATAAACGGGACATGTTTTGCGTACATGAGTGTAAAACTCCTGGTATTCTCTCTTCTTATGTAAGGGTATTCGGTTTCAAGAGTAAAAACGATATCACCGTTTTCAGAACTTAGATTGATACCGTTTAACCCGGGAAATACTTGATATTTTTCTTCTGTTT
Organism: uncultured Clostridia bacterium; assembly: GCA_944391815.1. Lineage (GTDB taxonomy): Bacteria > Bacillota > Clostridia > Oscillospirales > CAG-272 > SIG673. The sequence continues at coordinate 29,567 of CALXUV010000046.1, forward strand.
TTATTACTGCACGGTCAATGCTGTTTTCAAGAACAGCTCTTTTTCCGTAAAAGGATATTTCCGCGTCTGCTCCGCTGAAAACTTTTTTTCTGCCATCAACTCCCCATTTCAGGTCTACAAGTTTTCTCTCGTCAAGGGAATAAATAGGAACGGTAAAAATATATGCCGTATTTTTTCCTCTGTGTTTTCCCAAAATACGGTACGGATTTCTGAATTTGTCTTCTTGTATTTTGATTTCTTCGTTTTCGGTTTTGCTAATCATTTCAATAAAGTTCAATTAAACACCTCCTTTCATTTACTTAATTTGCGTATCAAGCGCTTAAAGATTTTATTTTATCTAAATCAGTTACTAATTGTATTTATCAGACAAAAAATAATTCGCGAAACGCATTTTATTAATAAAACAATTTATAACCATTCTGTGTTTGAAACAAGCAACTTATTTTATTATCGATAAATCAAATTTCCTATAAAACACATTAATCAACGAGATGACAATCATTAAAGGTAACCTTTTTGATTCATTCAAAAAGACACATCAGAGAATAAAAATGTTACCAATGAAGTTATATCAGCTCAGAAATATACTGCAACAAGTTGACAGATGTGAACTATTCGGGTTTACTTAGTTGCTCGGTTATTTGGTTAAATATAAATAGTAAAATTATTTCGATAAACTTCATCCTTTTCTACCAAGTGAGTATTCAATTTATACTCAAAATTACTTTTTTTGAGCTGATTTGTTTAATTCATACTCATAAATAATATTTGCTTTTTTCTGCCGTTACTTGTTTAACTATGCTCTTAAATTTTCTCGCTTTTTTCAATCGGAATGATATATCTTCCGGTCATCGGATCATAGTACTTTCCCCAATCATAGTAAAATCCCGTTTCAGTATCGTAGTACATTCCTCTGAATCTTATCGGATTTATATTCCCAATAAAATCCGGATCTGAAACTATATTGTCCTTACCATCAGTGACAGCAAAACATCCTGTACAATCATAGACATATTCCGCTACTGTTATGGAAGTCATACTTCTTGTATCATACAAAATAATTCCGGTTACATCCATAAATAAATTTTTACGGTAAAAATAATACTCACCTTCGTAAGAAAATCCTATAATTCCGTTTGAACCGTAAATGTAATGTATAATTTTATTTCCGTTTTTTTCTGACAGCAACCTCCCGCTGTCGTAAAAATACTTAACTTCATTTTTTTCAGTTCTTTTTCCAAAAGCGTTGTAAGAGTATCGGTTATTCCCGAAAGCGCTTATCAGTTTGTCTGACGAAAGTCTAACCTTCATGTTTCTGTACTTGCTTAACTCCCCTTCATCGCTATAAACTGTATTTTCACGTAAAACTCTGCCGCTGTTTTCCTGAATATATGTAATATAACTAAGTGTCTTGTCGCTGCCCTGCACCGTTTTTACAGAAGCACCGAACCATGACCTTAAAGTTCCGTTCGAATTACATACATTATCCCGAATAGCAACACTATCACCCATAGACTTCTCTGATGAGGGCCGATTATAAATATCAATTTTGCTGTTCTGGTTTGTTACATTATAATAATGATATTTGTCACTTAAATCCGGAAAATAACTTGTATTTGGCGCTACGACTTCATTTGACGGATAGCCTGAATTTCGTGTCACGACTGTATCTTTATAAAAAATTGAATTATAAATACCACAGGAATTCAGAAGACAAGTCAAATTTGATTTATTCTCCGTTTTTACTTTCTTGTTTCTGATTTTACCCGATTCATCATAACTCAAATAAACAGTACTGCCGAAAAATTTGTTTTCTTCACGTACAAGCCTTTCACTTTTATCATAAAAATAAGAAGAAGTACCGTTGTTTCTGAGAAAATAAACTCCGTCCTCATCAATTCCATAACTGCGGACAATAAGTTTTTTACCGTTCAAAGCCGAATGGTAATCGGTATACTCAGGATTTTTGCCGAACCAGTGGCGTTTCAGAACAAAACCCCCATCATTTTCAAAATTACTGAAACTTGAAGAAACAATAAGCAAGTTTCCGTTATAGCTTTGTACAACTGTTTTTTCGTTTCCGTCACTGTCTTTTTCCGTAATTTCTTTACATAACATCCCGGTTTCAAAAATCTGAATATTTCTGCTGTTTTTGCGAGTTTTCTTCGCCGAACCTGCTATATCAGCCTTGCATTTCACGGATTTTTCCGGATAAACATTTTCATAATATCTGAAATCAAAGGCTGTTTTTTTCAAATCATTATCTACACCGTATGAAACAGAATAGATTTTTTTGCCATTTTTCTCTTCGAAGTTATATTTTGCCACTGTTACAGGAGAATTTTTTTCATCACCTATGTATTTTGTAATTTCAGTACATCGGGTACCTTGAAATTTACCTTTCTTATCCCGGTCGTAGGCTTTTATATTTTCATTTGACATAATTGATCTTTCAGTTTTGTAAGTACAGAAATTTTGCTGGGTATAATCTTTAATTTCAAACTCTGTTCCTTCTGGAGAATAGTTTATTTCAAGTATTCGTTTACTCTTATTAAAAAGTGAAATTGACTTCTGTTTTCCTTCATTATATTCAACAGTAAGTAAAAATCCGGTTTTGGTTTTAATGGAAATTATTCTGCCATTTTCAAAAAAAATTTCTGCAAAAGCATTTTCGCTACAATCGTCTGATTTATAAATATATTCAACAATAATTTTGTTATTAAGTAAAACAAATTCCGGCTTTCCGTCAACAGTTTTCGTATATTTAAAATTCTTGTACATTTTCTCATCTGCAATGAGTGAAATGCTTAAATCCTGTTCAGCGTCAAAAAAATCTTCCGGTTCCGATATACATCTGATTACTCCGGTTGACAACTCAACCCCAAAACGTTTTTCATTTTTCGGTATAATGTAATTTTTCATATTCTGACTCCTTTTGATTTACTTTCTCAGATAATCAGATTTTAAAGTTTAACTCTGACAAAAAACGACAGCTTTAAAAAATTTTTTCGAAGATTTTGCTCACTTAAATTAGCTACGTATTACTAATTGTTAATAATCGCAGTCAACCGTTTTATAAAATTACGCTTACTCTATTTCCGAGAATTATAACAAACACCAGTTAAATAAATTTATTTATTCATTGACAGGTTCTGACAGGGTTGCAGGTTAAACTAAATCCGGAAGGCAAATAGCTTTCCGTAAATACATTGATAAAAATTAAAAATATAAGGAGAACAAATTAATATGGAAAATAACAAAAAGAAAACAGATATTAAGAACATCGGTATACCGAAAATACCTGATAATTTTAACATTTTTCCGGAAATAACGGAAAATGACATAGATCATGAGGACGTTAATGGCAGAACTTCGTTCAAAAAAAGATATATTTTAAAAAACGGGAACATTGCCGATATTTACTTTGGAAATATACTCCACCGCATTTCAGGTACATCCGATAAATGGGAAGAAATCGATAACTCTTTCGAGGAAATAGGAGATTTTTTCGAAAATAAAAAAGGGCTTTTCAGAACACAGTTCAGAAAAATCCCGTCGGAAAAATCAAATTTATTTCAGATTGAAAACAATAAAAGAAAAATCGGGTTTGAATTTTTATCAACAAAAAAGAAAAAGTTCAGACCAGGTAAAGAAGAAAAACCAAAAAGCAACTCTTCTTTCGAAAAATCAGCAGCCGGTCACACCTGCGGCAAAATAAGGTATCCGGAAATAACCGGAAACGTAGATCTTGAATACACTGTGACATCAGCCGGCGTTAAAGAAAACATCATTATCAAATCTAAGAAAAGATCATACATTTTTTCTTTTAAAATAAAACTCGATGGTTATACGATTACAAAAAAAGACGGCCGCATGGAATTCGGATTTACCGGAGAAAACGGTGAATATACACCTGAATTCAGACTTGCACCTTTATTTATGACAGACAGAACCGGTGCTGCAAGTTCAGATATCAGTTATTCACTTACTGCTCTTGGAAAAGATGAATACATGCTTACAATAAAGCCGGACAGCGACTGGATAAACAGCAGTGAACGTATTTTCCCGGTAAAAATCGATCCTACTATTGAATATCTGACATCACAAATCACCAACATTACTTCGGTTTCATATTCTTCAAACTACGATTATCTCGGCGGTATGTTCGAACAATACCGCAAAGTAGGATATGACGAGCAGGATAACGAATATATAAGCTATTTTAAAGTTTCGACTGAGCCCATACCTGAAGGTTATGAGGTAAATCAAGCGTATATGAAAATATTTACATCCGAAAGCCGGGGAATATTACTTGACGTTTATCCTCTTGATATCAACTGGAGTTTTGAATATCCTTACTTTTATGATACTGATCAGAATGCGATTGCAAGAGGCATACACGGCGGAGGCTACGAAACGCGCATAGACGTAACCTCAGCTTATGCACGTTGGGCTCGTAACCCAAGCGAAAATTACGGTTTCCTCGTTAAATCGTATTACAACTGTTGCGATTCATGTTCTGACGTATGGCAGTTTTATTCCGAAGAAAGCGAATATCCGCCTGTTTTTGTCGTTGAATACAGAGCTTCTGCCGAAAACCGAAAATTCAGACCTGAGCATGAAACAATCGAAATCGATATGGGATTAGCCGGTAACACCAAAGTTGATCTTTTTAACGGCGGAGTAATTATTCAAACTCCTGACCTAAAAACCAAGGACGGCAAAACCGTACCCATGACAAGCCTTCTTTTTAACAATGACGCCGTCGAACGTTCCTCTGTTATGAAAGATAAGTGGAAGACGATAAGAGATTTTAAATTAGAATTAAAACACGATAATAAATTAAACACTGATTTTATAAAATACACCGATATATTAGAAAATCTGACCATCTTAGATAATAAATATCCCTCGGCAAATCTGTTTTATACACTGGATGGTTTGTCTTGTCTGCAAACATCAGAAAAGGACCCTGTACATAACACCGATATCAGTGTGTTCAGATTTACTGATGCTTCCGGCAATATGTGGAAAATAACACCCGAATGTTATTTTTACACCGCAAAAACCGGTGAAGTCTACAAATATAGCAAAGTAATTGCTTCAAATAGTTATAATTGCAGTCAATGCGAAAATAAAACATACTGTGAATGCTATAACGCTCAGAGTTGTCCGGATGGAAGCTCATGTTGTTCACAATGTCATGTCGAAACCAAAAACTGCACAAAAATTGCCATTATTGAGGATAATAACGACAACATTTATGAAATTTTCAAAGATAATGCTGACACCCTTTGCATAAGAACAACCGGCGAAGACTCCTATATTGTGGCAAAATATCAGTTTTCAGGCGGCAAACTTTCAAAAATCACCTATTGGAACGGTGACTTTGCAAATTACAGTTATAATTCACAAAACCGGATAAGCGAAGTTTCTGACAGTAACGGAATCAGGTTTACCTTTGATTATTACAATAGTGAAATCCGAACACAGCAATATGCCGTTGCGCTCATCAGAAAAAATCCGCTTTACTCTTTGATTACAGACTCACGGACTGTTAATGCCAACACAAATCGAGATCAATTGAGTTTTACTTATTATTCTGACAGAACATCAGTCAAAAATTCGACTGGTATAAAAACAGTTTATGTTTTCGATAATGAGGGGCGTGGAAATGTTGTATATACCGATAAAAAAAATACCGGTCTTTCAATCGGAAAATCAACCCCGACAAATATAAGTACTTATAGAAAAAAATTTAACAGCAGTACCACTAGATACAAGTTTTTGGAAGTAAGCGAAAACAACGACGAAAGAACTAACCTGCTTGGTGATACCGACTTCAGTAATGTCATCAGATCAAACGATATAGTAAATTCAAGAAGCTGGTATTGCTCAAGTCTGACCCAGCAGATCAGCAACCTGAATTATGTTCCGAACACGAAATCATTCAGGCTACAAGTCGGGAAAATTTCTCAGAAGATCAGCATGGATGTTTTTAACCTCCAGGGTAATATGTTGATTTTCTCGGTGTGGGCAAAAATTGAATCAGATGCCTACAGTTTGTCCGCAAATCCACCGAAAGTAACCATCAAGCGAACATATTTAAGACCGGACGGTACAGAAACTGAATTTAACTATTCGAATTGTAATATTTCGAGCAACATGAATGAGTTCAGATTCGATCTGTCGTATGATGATTGGCAGTACGCTGCAATCCCGATAGAGCTATTTGCTGATTTAGGCAAAGACGAAAATTGCAGACTTAAAGAAATTACCGTAGAACTTGCTAACCTCGGAAACTCAGCTGACGCTGTTTATTTCAATAATCCCAGATTGTCTGAATGCTACGGAGTAAAACTTGAAAATTACATCAAATCATCTGATCCTGCATCTACGTCATCGGCTGTAACTCCTAAAAAAGAACTTTATTACAAAAGAGACGACGGCACTTTCATAACAACGCTTTTCGCTGATGATAAAATGAATATAGTCAAGGAAGAAAAAATAAAGAAAAACAACGGTGATCCGTACATTACGACATTTGAATATTATGATAATAACAGACTGAAAAAAACTGTCGACTATAAAGGAATCCCGACAACTTTCGAATACAACGAAAAGGGACAGGTTACCAAAAAAACAACCGGTGAAGATGAAAAAGCTTTGAGCATCAACTACGTTTATGATGAAAATCTTAACCTTATTTCCGAAACAAATGAATACGGAATTGAGACGGATTACGAGTATGACGAACTCAACAGACTAAGAAAAATTACCGATTCAGGTAACAAGACGACTTATTTTTCCTACAATTCAAAAAATCAGCTGATCAAGGTATCATCTGAAGAAAACCCTTCCGAATCAGCTGACAATTCCAACACTTTGAGTTACAATAAAGGACTTAATACCGGCATGTCAGTTTCCGGGAATGAATATAAAATCGATTTTGACGGAGAAGGCAGAAAAAAGCAGGTTTGGCTTAACAACCTGACTCTTGCAAGTTATGAATACGGCTCGCGTTTTAACACATCTTATACCGACAAAATCACCCCATGTGTCGGTAACAGTCAATTTATTGAATACAACGCAGCAGGCGATCCGAAGCAATCATATTATTACGAAGGAGGCACTCAGAAATACATAAATAAATTCGAATACGACTGTAACGAAAAATTGTTCAGAGTTTTTGATTACCCGGCAAATAATAAACTGGAATTTACTTATGACAAATACGGCAACTTAACTAATGTAAAAAAAGCAAATTCTGTCGATAGCACGAGCTTCAGCCCGTATGTTTCGTACACTTATGATTATGATCATAAAAACATGCTGACATCTTATACACTGCACTCAGCCAAAGAAGACGGCAGATCGTATAACTTGTTTTATGACAAATACGATATCAGTTATTCAAACGGAAGCACCACTCCGAACGACTATGAAATAGAAACTCTTGAAGATGAAGTAAACAAAGTAAAGGCTGTAGGATTTGGAAGCGAAGAACGTCAGAAAGATTACCATTCGAGAACTACTAAAAAAATATTGATTAATGATAGTGATCAACCTATTGACGAATGTTCGTATACATATGTATACAACACTCATTCAACCGGTTTCAGCATCACAGCTGATCGATACGGCAGAAAACCCGATGAGAGCAATAGGTGTGAATATTATACATCCGACGCATCAGGAAACATAAGTAATTTTTATACCTGCGGAAAAAAATATATAAACAGTAACAACGGTACAGATAACTATGAAGACATAAACTGTACAGATAATTCATATACATACGACAATTCAAACAGGCTTATCTGTCATGAAACTGACTCGAAAAAATATGAATTCACTTACGACAACAGAGGAAATATGACAGAAAAGAAAATTTACAGCAAAACTCAAAACGATCCCTCAACTGATTATACACTTGACAAAATTTACATATACGGTTATAATAACACCGGAACGATCAAGGACACTTTGATGTCGGTAACCGAAAAAAGCGGATTAGAAGACACCGGAACGATACTTTATCAAAATGAGTACAACTCCGGCGGATTTCCGACTGAATACCGTGGAAAGACTGTTGAATTTGACGGTCTTAATCAGCTTTCAAGTTACGGCGATCTGAACTTTTCTTACTCCGCATCCGGAATGCGGCTTACTAAGGGCGATATAACGTACGATTATTACGGCGATCTGCTGATAAAAGAAACAAAGCAGAATTCATACACAATTGAATATATACACGGAATAAACGGACTTATCGGATTTGTTTACAACGGAACGCCTTACTATTACATCAAAAATATTTTCGGTGACGTATACTTTATTATTGACAGAAACGGCAACACTGTAGCTGAGTATGAATACGATGCTTGGGGTAAATGTACAATAATAAGTGAAACAGGCGGCATCGGAACAGTTAACCCGATACGTTACAGATCGTACTACTATGATGTAGAGACAGAATTTTATTACCTCCAGTCAAGATATTACGACCCTGAAAATGCAAGATTTATAAGTCCTGACAAAACAGATTATCTTGACCCTCAGTCTTTCGGCGGGCTTAACCTGTATGCGTATTGTCTTAACAATCCGGTTATACATAGTAAAGAATCCGTTGTTTTTGACGGTTCATCCGATATTTTATCAATCTCAGCTGATGAATCTATTGGATTTAACAGCAAGCAATGTGGAAATAGTTCTGCTTTATTTAATAATGTCATAGCCAGTGGTTCATTTAAAAATGGATTATTATTCGGAAAAGGGATACTAACCGGCTTATATTTCAGCGGAAATTCAAGAATACAAATAAGCTTAAAAAACAGAAAATTAATTTTAGGGACTTTTGGAAAATTTTCACTACTTAATGCTACTGGACAAATTGGAGTCGGCAATGATATTTTTAACGTTTCATTAGTTGGAGTTGGAGATATTGGAAACATCAGTGGCATGGCTGGTTTACTAATAAATCCACATAAAAATACATACTTTGCCGGTATAGAAGCAAAAATTTCTGTATTTAGTGCCCGTGGCGGAGTACAATTTGAAATTTTTAATACACAAATTGAAATGGGTGGATCCGTAAGCGCATTGTCTGCGGGAATTCAATTTGGAATCGGAATTAAAAATGGTGAATTTTATTATAAAAGTGGATTTGCTTTGTTGTTTGGTTTTGATTTTTATATAAGAATAAAATTTGCATAGCAGGAAAAAGTATGAACAAACATTATTACAACTTAGGTAATACTTTTAAAGTAAAAATTCGTAAACATTATTGCTATAAATGTAAAACAAAATTATCTATTGCTAAACATTATAAGGTCGTATCGCAAAAATCCATTGATGCTAAATATTATGATTTCAGCATTGGCATTGATGGTGGAGAAATGATAGGGCCATGTGAGTTTATTCATAACGTATTTTATTGTCCTAATTGTAGTGAATTTATAGAATTTATAACGCAATTAAATTTCGAAGACATCGATAATTGGATAAAAAAACTTAACAATAAATTATTTAAAAAAGGACACAGCATTGAAATCAAAAAAACATATGAAACAAAAGAAAATAAATATATTGATAAAATAGATTCTTTGGACAATATTAAAAATCTTTGTTTACGAGTTCATAAAAATGATAAGACCATAATTATTACCAAATTTCCGTTAATACGAAAAAAAAATTGGGAACGTCCTTATTATTTCAAAATTAATAAAAAAGAATTTATGAAATCTATTAGAAAACATTTTGTTAAAGTGTAAACATCGTTTTCAACTTCAACGCGTATGAGATTTATTTAATGCATTACCATCTCATGTCTTGGTTAACTTAGTTTCGCCTCAAAGTAAATATCAGCGATTTTCACATGCCTATAAAATAATTATTTAAAACTATTATAAGTTTTTCCGTTTTACATAACACAGATGTTCTAATCTGTTACAAGCGGAAATTTTGCAATTTGAATCGATTTATTAAATTCATTAGAGTGTACAATAATAAGTGAAACAGGCGGCATCGGAACAGTTAACCCGATACGTTACAGATCGTACTACTATGATGTAGAAACGGGGCTGTTTCTAGTAACCTCACGCTACTATGATCCAGAGGTCGGACGTTTTATTTCACCAGATACCAATGAATATCTTGATCCTGAAACAATCGGTGGGCTTAATCTTTATTCCTATTGTTTGAATAACCCAATAAACTATTATGACCCTGACGGTCATTGGGCAATGCCTAATTGGTTGAAATGGGTAATTGGTGGAGTTGTTATCGTTGGTCTTGGAATTGCAGCTGCACTCACTGGAGGTGCAGCGGGCGTAATATTAGGCGCCGCATTTTATGGCGCAGTAACAGGCGCGGTTAGTGGGGCTTTGGTAAGTGGTGTAATCGGGGGAATATCTTCTGCGGTTTCTGGTGATGGTTTTTGGAGTGGTTTTGCAGATGGCGCCGCAGATGGTTTTATGTTTGGTGCAATTATTGGAGGTGCTACTAGTGCGTTAACAGCGGGTATAAATATTGCTACTGGTGCCGTTAAAATAGTTGGCACAGCACAAAAAACGGGTTCGATATTTCATCGTTTTGCCAGCAACATTCAAGCTGGCAAAATGTCAATGGCTATAGGAAGATATTCGGAAATCCATCTGAATCGAAGTAAAGGATTGGGAATAAAAGGTTTTAGACCAGATGTTACTGGAATTACAAAAAATGGGTTAAGAATTGTTGAGGTTGTAAGTTCAACTCAAACATACGCTAGCCAAGTTACTAAGGTTACAACTATGATGGGAAGATATTCACATGTAACAAATGGATTAGTTCTTGATGGTTTGCATTTGTTGCTAAAATGGTTCGTTTTCTAAACTAAAGGAGAAGATTTTATGGTTGATGTTCCAATATATTTAAAGGAATGTACTAAAATAAAAAAAGTTCAGAAAGATGCTATAATTCTACAAGTTTTATGTGATTGTGGTTGTTCATCCTTATATTTATTAGAAAATATTTTAGATGAGGAAGAAGCTAATATTATAAAAGCACATGAAAAGAGATTTAGTAAATGGAGCCGTATAGAAAATTATACCGATCCAATTACGCAAATTAGATATTTAGTTGCAAGAAATGCTTTTGGGAGAATTTTTGATAAAATTCCGACAAGCGAAATTCAGGATATTAGGAGAACGCAGATTATAAAAGTAGAATGTGGTGAGTGTGGAAGGCAACTCGTAATATATGATAGTCGCTATCATGGTTATGATGCAATCGTAACAAAAAATCAATTTTCTACCGGTTGCAAAAAATATCAGTATAGGTTACTACAAAAAAAATCAATGGAGGTAGAGATAAAAATTAGGAATGATTTGACATATGATGAGTTTTGCGAAGAATCCGAAGAAAATTCTATCAAAGAATTTTCAAATGCTTTTTCAAGTATAGAAATTTATGGAATTAAAGATGGCAAGAAAAAGAAATATTTTGAAAGAGAAACAGCATAGCTTGTCGAAAACATAAGACGGGAATCCCACTAATAGGTTAGGCGAGTTGCCCGTTGTGGCAACTCCTTATCCTGCTTGTCAATTCCAAATCTTTGCCACAAGGATTGTTGTAAAAGTAGTAAATTTTGTGGCAGGATAAGAAAAATGCAACAAAGATGATTTTTGCATAAGAACAATCGGAAAGCCAGACTTTCTCTCCATCCACACGAATATACACAGTTTTACTGTGTATATTCGTGTCATCTCCGAAGAGACAGGACTTAATTACCTCCAGTCAAGATATTACGACCCTGAAACTGCAAGATTTATAAGTCCTGACGAAACAGATTATCTTGAACCTCAGTCTTTCGGCGGGCTTAACCTGTATGCGTACTGCTTGAATAATCCTATTAAGCATATAGATCCAACAGGACATGCTCCCAAATGGTGGCAGTGGTTAATTGGCGGTATAGGTATAGCATTAATTGCCGTGGCCGCAGGTTTGGCTATTTGGGGAACTGGTGGTGTTGCAGCATTTGGATTAGGGGCATTAATTGGATCGGTAAGTGTTGGTGCTATAGGTGCAGGCGTTGGTGCGGGTATAGGTTATGCAGTCGGCGGCAAAGATGGATTATGGCAGGGTGCGCTAATTGGATTAGGTGTCGGAGCTGCCGTAGGTTTTATTGTCGGCGGAACCATTGGTGCAAACACCTATAGTTCAATGTTAGGTACTAATTTTGGTAAAATGGGTACCGTTGTAAAACATCCGGGAATAAAAGTAAATTGGTCGCAAAGTATGATTCATGGACCTGAAAGAATGTTACAACGTGGAGTTACTAAAAGAGTCGTAAATTCAACAGTTCGTAAAGGAATTGCGCTTTCTCAAACAGGTGGAAAATTCGCTTTTGTTACTAAAAAAGCCTTTGCTGTTGTATCTTCTTCAGGTGTCCTTATAACAACTTATGGAAAAGATTTTTATGATTCAGGCATGTTAGAAATTATAAAGGCTCTATTTGGAGGATAAAGTATGTTATTGATTATTAATGCTTTATTAGATTTGTGGGATCCATATGAAATTTATTTGTTTCCAAAAGATGAATATACAGGTTATGCCATTAAAATTCATGAATTTATTGAGAAACATAAAGTTATTAATATAGAAACACTTACAAATTTTGTTTTTACAATTTTACCTCCTATAAGCAAAGATATTGATAATAATACCTTATCAAAAGTTGAATATGAGAGATTTGCAAAAACATTATTATTAGTATTAAAAGAATGAGTGTGATTATCGCTTGTAAAGTGGGCTAATTGTCCATTGTGGCAATTCCTTATCCTGCCTGCTGGGTTCAAAGCTCTACTATAAAGGATTGTTGTAAAACTATGGATTTTATGGCAGGATAAGAAAAATGCAACAAAGTTGATTTTTGCATAAGAACAATCGGAAAGCCAGACTTTCTCTCCATCCACACGAATATACACAGTTTTACTGTGTATATTCGTGTCATCTCCGAAGAGACCGGACTTTATTACCTCCAGGCAAGATATTACGACCCTGAAACTGCAAGATTTATAAGTCCTGACAAAACAGATTATCTTGACCCTCAGTCTTTCGGTGGGCTTAACCTGTATGCTTACTGCTTGAATAATCCGATTAAGCATATAGATCCAACAGGACATTTTGTGATGTCAATTGGTTTGTTGGTACTTATAGGCTTTGGTGTAGGAGCAATTATCAGTTCTGGAACAAATATATTAACTCAAAGTATAGATAAAGGTTGGGAAAATATTAATTGGTGGCAAGTAGCATTAGAGGGCTTAATAGGTGGTATAAATGGAGCTTTGGCTATGTCTACATTAAACGCATTAGCTTTATGCGGAATAGGTGCGGGTCTTGGTTTTATCGGAGGTCTTGGAGGTGCTCTTCTCAACGAAGAAAAATTAAATTCGCTTGAGACGTGGTCGAATATTTTAAATTCAACGGTAATTGGTGCAATATCCGGGTTAGGCGCTGGCGCCAGAAATGCTATATCTCTGAACAAAGCGAAAAAAACCACCGAATTTTTAAAGGCAGCATCCAGTTATGAAAAAGTATTAAATAAAATTGCAGCTGGTGGGTATAAAAATTTAGCAGGCGCAGCTGGTGCGAGATTCTTAACAGGAAGGGCATTAAATAATGCTTGGAATAAAATGGTATTATCACAAATATCAAGATCACTTGTTAAATCACTTTTAAAATCTGGGGCTATAACATTGTCGTTTAATTTAGCGATAGTTTATTCATAATTTTTTCGGAGGAAAGTTTGAAAAATTTTTTAATTATATCTGTGTTAACATTATTAATCCATATTCTTTTTTTAATATATTTCGTTAAATTTGGAAGAAATTTTAAAAAAAAAAGAAAAATGAATGTCGTAGAAGCAACAGCTGCCATATCTTTTCCTTATGAGCCTGTCTTGCTTTGGGGAATAGGATTCTTGCAATGTATTTTGGTTAACGTTGTAATATATATTGATCTTGTAAAAGACCAGAATACTTTAGATATAATTTCCATGAGACTTGAATTTACAACACTAATTTTGACAATAATTATTTTCATTTATACGAGGTGGAACATCGAACTCAAAGATGACGTAATAATAATACAAGGCTATTTCAAAAAAAAAATTATTCATTATTCGGATATAACTGAAATAAAGCAAACAATGTTCACATATAAATTCTTATCAAATAAAAAGCCCTTATTTTCCCTGAATGTAAGGTATCATCATTTTGACCTGATTTTTGTAGAAAAAATTAGAATTAAAATGCAAAATAACATACCATGATACAAAAGTCTGGTTATTCAATAATGTTTAAATATATACTGCCCAGCTCACGCCGGGCAGTATTATTGATGTTTTGACAAAAAAAGTATATTATATAGTAGCTTAAATCAAATACACGTTTTATAAACAAACTCTTACACCATTTTAAAAAAAGAAGACTAATAAACTAAACAAATTTACCGGCGGCATCGGAACAGTTAACCCGATAAGGTACAGATCATACTCTTATGATTCTGAAACCAAACTTTATTACCTCCAGTCAAGATATTACGACCCTGAAATGCAAGATTTATAAGTCCTGACAAAACAGATTATCTTGAACCTCAGTCTTTCGGTGGGCTTAACTTGTATGCTTACTGCTTGAATAATCCGATTAAGCATATAGATCCAACAGGACATTTTGTGATGTCAATTGGTTTGTTGGTACTTATAGGCTTTGGTGTAGGAGCTATTATTGGTGCAGGTACAAGTGTTGCAGGACAGTATATTGCTAATGGATATAGTTGGGATAACTTTAGTTGGGGGCAACTTGCTCTGGATACAATATTAGGTGGTGCAAGTGGAATGTTATCGATGTCTCCATTAGGAAGATTAGCTATGATAGCGGCAAATGCAGGAATTGCATTTGTGGGCGCTGTAGGTGGACATTTGATAAATGGCAGTGATTTTGATGCCTCGACTTGGTTAGATATAGGAATATCTACAATGTTGGGAGTCGCCGCAGGTGCTTTAGGAGGAAGGGGAGCTCTTAACGTTAAAGGATTAAATGAAGCTAGAAAAACCGCAGGCTTTATAAGAGCATCTGGTTTATATGATAAAGTAATGACAAAAGCAGTTACTGGTGGATATAGAACAGCTGGTATTGCCGCAAATGCATTAAGATTGTCTGGATATAATCTAACAAGACAGTGGAACAAAATGATAGTAAAGCAGGCCGGTGATGCTTTGGCTAAATCATTGGCGATAAGTGCAGGAGTTTTATTTTCAGGTTCCGCCGTTAAACCGTTAATTGTTAATCAGTCTGTTTCCTTTTTTAATCTTTGATCTGAGGTAGTATTTTATGTGGGATTTTCTTGCGTTTTGTTTAGGAGTATTTTTAAAAAGCATTACACTGCTGATTGTAAAGCTATGGAAGAAAAAATATTTTAAAAAAGAACTTTACTGTGACGAAAAGGTTGGTATTATACTTTTATTTAGTGATGCGTTAATATTACTTACACCCTTTTTGGTTTTTTTGGGAATATTCGATGGTTTTACCGGTCCAGTATTAGTAATTATTGTTCTAATCACAAACGCCTTTCTTTTGCCCATGTATGTATACAATTCAACGACATGCATTTACTTGGAAGAAGATTATCTTTGCAAGAGAAATCTAGTTATTTTTAAAAAAATACAAATAAATAAAAACACAATAATTCGTCGCTCGTGGTTTAAATGTGTGATCAGCACTGATAAAAAGAAAATAATTATACCTGATCCCCGAAATCTTGAAGGACCATACATTATGTTTCTGTACAGAATAAATGAAATAATTAATTATAAAAAAGAGATATCTTAAAATTTGCCGTCCGACTATTGCCGGACGGATTATCTTTATTTATTATGATAAATAATCATAAAATATGATTTTGACAGTTAAATAATCGACAACATAAATAAGCAACAAGTTGAAAGATTTTATTATATCAACAACATTTTTCTGAACTTAAACGCTTTTGTCAGATAAACTTCCTGTCATACAGAAGTGCAGCTATAAGTACCACAAAACATGAGCCGGCATTATGCACCAATGCTCCTGTTGTCGGATTTAAAATACCCGCGACTGAAAGAGCAACCGCAACAAAATTGATGCACATTGAAAGAGTTATGCTCGCTTTTATTGTCCTGACAGTGGCATTTGAAAGTCGTTTCAAATACGGTATTTTGGTTATATCGTCACCGACTAAAGCTATATCTGCCGCTTCAACCGCTATATCACTTCCCATACTTCCCATAGCTACCCCGACATCAGCTGTTTTCAGTGCCGGCGCATCGTTTACCCCATCGCCTATCATGCATACATTTCTGTTTTCAGATTGTATTTGCGATATCTTTTCCACTTTCTCTTCCGGCATTAATTCAGCGTAAACTTCTTTGATTCCCGCCTTTTTTGCAAAGTATTCTGCTGTTTTACGATTGTCTCCGGTAAGCAGAACCGCCTGCGAATGCATTTCTTTTATTGCAGAGATTATGTCTGATGCTTCCGGTCTTATCCTGTCAGAAAGCGCTATCACTCCGATACAACTTCCATCGCAAGCTACCAGTACCGATGCCTTTCCCTGCTCGCGTAATCTTTCAAGCTCGGTATTTATGGGTTCATTTGTACCGATGCCGTTATCTTTCATGTATTTTTCACTTCCGCAAAATACTTCCCTGCTGCCAATCAAAGCCCTGATTCCCTTCCCTGCACTCATTGAAAATTCTGTCGACTCTTCTGTGCTGACTCCTTTTTCTGCGGCGTGGTTTGTTATTGCTTTTCCGAGGGGGTGCTCGCTTTTTGCTTCAGCTGACGCCGCCAATTTCAGAATACAGTCCTGTGAAACCGATTTATCGAATGATATAACATCACTTACCTCAAGTTTTCCGTATGTAAGCGTTCCGGTTTTATCAAAAGCTATTGTATCTACCTTTCCCATTCTTTCGAGTGCTTCTCCGGACTTAATAATCACCCCGTGCTTTGTTGCCTGACCGATCGCCGCCATTATTGCAGTGGGAGTTGCAAGAACCAATGCGCACGGACAGAACACAACCAATACAGTAACTGCTCGAACTATGTCTTTTGTCACCGCACCGGTTATCAAGGCTATAAGTAAAGCCAGCGGGACAAGCCAGCTTGCTGCCCTGTCAGCTATTCTTGCCATCGGAGCTTTACGTTCTTCTGCATCCTTTACCATTCTTATCAGTTTTTGCAGTGAACTGTCATTTCCTACCTTTGTGGCTGTAATATCGATAGCTCCGAATCGGTTTATTGTTCCGCAGTAAACATCATCGCCGGCAATTTTGTCGACAGGCAACGACTCACCTGTCATTATCGACTGGTCAACTGAAGTTTCTCCGTTTAACACCGTACCGTCAACCGGTATCGCCTCTCCGGGTAAAATCCGTAGTATATCGCCCTCCTTTATATTTTCAGCATCAATAATCTCTTCCCTGCCATCCGTTACCCTTCTTCCCTTTACCGGAGTCAGAGCTATAAGTTTTTTAAGTCCCTTTTTAGCTCGGTTTGTTGTCATATCCTCAAGAATTGCACCGATTGCCATTATAAAAGCCACTTCTCCGGCGGCGAAAAGATCCCCTATTAAAATTGCGGCAATCATTGCCACTGTGATCAGTAAAGCCGAAGATATTTTGCTTATTCCGGGATTATAAATTATTCTCCATACGGCAAGGTAAAGAAGCGGTAATCCACTGATAATCACTGTAACCCATGCCGGATCAACCGGTAATTTTACTCCCGCTTTCGGTAAAAACAAACTGAGAAGCAAAAATACTCCTGCTACCAAGGTTGCAGGCAGTCCGCATAAAAATTCATTTACTTTTTTTAACATCTGAAAAACCTCCGGTTATTGACAAAAAAGAAAAATTAAAGTAAAATGTGTTTGTTACCAAACAATTTGTTTTGTTTCTGTCAGCATTATACACAACTTTAAGTTCTGTTTCAATAATCACATTTCAATCATTGTACTTTACGGAACATTTTACTTAATTTGTTCGGGAGGTTTTATGGACAGGCGCCAAAAAAAGACACGGGAGGCAATATTCAAAGCATTTACCGTACTTCTTTCAAAAAAACATTATAATCAGATTTCCGTTCAGGAAATAATCGACTTAGCCGATATAGGCAGAACCACTTTCTACTCACATTTCGAAACAAAAGACTATCTTCTGAAAGATCTCTGTGAAGAACTTTTCGGTCATATAATTGATACAGCTATGGGGCTTCCGCACGGTCATTACCATTATTCATGTGGAACTGCCGCGGATTCGGTTTTCTTGCATCTTCTTCGCCATCTTCAGGAAAATGACCGCAATATTCTCGAGCTTCTGACCTCTCAGAATAACGAAATTTTTCTGCGGTATTTCAAAAGTAATCTGAAAAAGCTTATTGTTACTCAATACGCTGACAAAGGTCTGCCTGACAACAGTACTCTTCCCCGTGACTATCTTATAAGCCATATTTCTTCTTCTTTTGTTGATACCGTTGACTGGTGGCTTTCTCACAACATGAAAGAATCTCCCGAAGAAATCACGGGGTATTTCCTTGCAGTAACAGATCCTCTGATCGGATAATTGTTGTTTTTGACTGCAGGATAGGTAAATAATTGTCGGCAATAAGTAAATCTGTTGTATTGCAAAAAAGTGATAATGTGTTAAAATCAGTTCGGGAAGATACCGTTGTTTCAGGTATATTTACTTGCATAAATGTTCAGGTAATGTACAATGCTTATATAATTACTTATCTTAAAAATCCGAATTATTACCCGTAATATATTTCGGTTTTTATGCTTTACGTAACCTGAAACTTCGGATTTAACAAAAAGTCGGGTACTTTTGCGCCGGACTTTTGTTTGGACAAGAGGGAGATTTTATGGATTATTATATCAAAAATTTCGGTGCGATTCCGGATACCGAAGATTTACAGACCGAAAAAATTCAGGCCGCCATAGACTGTTGCAGTTTTTCAGGTGGCGGCAGAGTAATAATTGAAGGTGGCAGATACAAAATTTCCACAATCATTATGAAAAATAATGTAGAGCTGCATATTAATTCCGACAGTATTCTTGTAGCTTCTGATAACTGCAACGATTTTACCGAACTTTCCGGTTTAAAGCATGTTAATAGTCAGAAGTTGCCGCGATTTCGTAACTCCTGCATTATTTTTGCGGAAGAAACAGAAAATATTGCACTCACCGGTTACGGCACTATCGATTGCAGCGGAAATAAATTTGTGGAAAAATCCGATGATTACCGGATGCCGTACAAAAGACTCGATATCCCCACTCCCCCGAGAGCGGTGTTTTTCACAGGGTGTAAAAACGTAAGGATAGAAAACATAACAATGCAGAATCAGCCGGCGGGATGGTCATTCTGGATTCACGACTGTGATTTTGTTCACTTTGATAAAATCAGAATCGATGCCTGCCTTGACTATCCGAACAATGACGGTATTCACATTAACAGCAGCAGAAATGTAACTGTATCCGACTGTTTTATCAGGTGTGGGGATGACTGCATAGTTTTAAGAGCAAACAATTCTTCCCTGACCGAAAACAAGATCTGCGAAAACATTTCAGTATCCGGATGTACGCTTGTAACAAGATGTAACGGCATCAGAATCGGCTGGCTGTGTGACGGCGTTATAAGAAACTGCACATTTGAAAAAATCAAAAGCTCCGAAAAAGATCCGGAGAAAAATTTCGGGGCAACCGAAAAACTTGTTTTCGGCTCTGACGGTTATCATTCAATTCAGCTTCATCACTGTGACAATGTAGTTTTCAACTGTACATCATTCAGTGTTTCAGAATAATATCTGTTATTTCGCTCCTCCCCATCCCTTTTCTTATTAAATCACTGTTTCTTTCTCTCACGGTGAATCAATGAAACTGACTTTGTTTTGTTAAGTTACCATTAGTGAAATTCTGAATACAGAAATTCAGACACAAATAACCACCTGCTTCCAAAGAATTCAGTGTAAAGTCAATCTTTTAAGCTTAGTTTGTTTTATTATTTATAAATCCAAATCATAAACCGGTTAACATATTAAAACCCCGCAGCTTGCTGTACGCTTGCTGCGGGGTTTAATTTATTATCTGAAAAAATGTTTTTTCCGGATTTTAAGACAACTCTTTTCAGTAAAGTTTAAACTTGAAAGTTTTGTTCCGGATTAAATGCGATTCAAGGCTTTTCGGCGAGATACAATATGTAATCATCCCATATGTAATTTACTCCGCTTGTAAAGGCGTTATATTTATCCTTGCCAACATAAATTTTAAGTGCAGGGTTACATCCATCTGTTGCGAGCGGAGTATTTGCATCAGCCTTATATGGCACTGAAATATCATTTGGTCCCTTATCATCGGGTACATAGACCGCCGTAAGCGAATCTGCGCCTCTGAACGCATACGCCTGAAGCGACGAAATATTGTCGCCGAGAATAAGTGTTTTGAGGTTCGTGCAGCCTTTGAATGCGTCAGCCGCTATTTCAACAACAGCCACGCCCTGATAGTTATTAGGAATTGTAAGCTCTTCGAGCTGTTTTCCGGCATCCGACAATCCTATAACTCTGTAATATTCTTTATCGCCTCTTTCAAACAGTTCAAACACAAAGTTTTCTGTGCCTTCTTCACCGTCTTCGCCTTCAATCGGTTTATATCCGGGAGGTTCCGGCAGTTCAAGCTCCGGCATAGTTATTGAACTGTCGCCTATCTGACGTTTGATGTCATCGATAAGTCTGACAGTTCTTACGGTTACTCCGGCGTTGTTAAGGTGGAATTCACTGTCAAAGAAATATCCTTCGTCAAGTATGTAATCGTAAACGTTACTGATTACCTTACACTCGAGATTTTCACACAGGTTATCATAAAATGAATTTATGGATCTCGTTGTGTTTTCGCTGGACATTGCCGCTTCATTCATCGGGCAGAAACTGAAATAAACCGTTGCGCCTTTTCTTTCAGCATAATGAACATATTTATTTACATACTCAATGTATTCTTCATAATCCGTCTTTCTGCTGTCGGAAAAGTTTGCGTTGAAGTTCAGCGTTATTACATTCTGCACGCCTGTCATTATGTTATAAGGTCTGTCGTAGACATTGTCACCGAAAGCATCAAAATTTTCTTTCTTGTAAGCGCCTTCATTGGCCGGTCTTTCGTTTTTGATAAGATAACTAAGTTTATTCTGCGCGAATTTCAGAGACGCACCTATGAGAGAACCGTAATCCTCGCTGCCGATATGGAAGAGCATATCCCAGTTTCCGTCAAGCGCCTGCATAGCAGTGTCGCCGTTGAAGTACAGCGAAAGAGTCTGACTGTTCATCTCCGGAGCAAGTATTATTATATCTCCCTCTCCGATATTGCTCTTTGAAAGATCCATCATCATTTTCGTGCCGAGGTCTGCATAAAGTCCGAAATTTACAACTTTGTATCCGAGCTCTTCCTGGATCATGGCACTGTCAAGACCGAATGCAACGGAACTTCCGCCTACTACAATTATCTTCGGTTCGTCAAAGTTGTTTAACCTGTCGTACTTGTCTCCGAGCTCTCCGACGAAAGTTTCGTCATAAACGGGAAACGCAAAGCACATTACGGCTATCGCTATAAACGGAATTATAAATACACCGAGCAGAGCCGCAAAAACTTTTATCATCCACTTTTTGTTTCTGTAACAGTCGATCGGTGTCTGATCTATCGGAATTTCGGTTTCCTGAGGTATTATCTCAGGTTCTTCCTGTGCTTTCAGACGTGCCGCAGCTCTTGCCTCTCGCTCTTGTCTTAACCTGTAAGCTATTCTCTTCTGGTCTTTTTCCGGATCATATTCTTCTATAACCGAGTAACCGGCGATTTTGTAACCTTCGTCGTCTTTTTTCTTCGGCTTTTTCTCAGGCTGCTGTTCTTCGGCTTCAACTGCTTTCAGTGCCGACTCTTCTGTCTTATCTTTATCGATTACCTGGCTGTATATCTCTTCTTCACTGATGTCGTGAACTCTGTTGACTGCAAGATAATCATCTGCATTTATTTCGTCGAGCTGCTTTTCGCTGTAAATCCTGCACGCTTCATTTATCATTTTAATGAAATCGGACACTATTACAACTCTTGCAAACGGGATTTTTCCGAAAAATCTGTAATTTTCGAAGTCAACTGTGACATTTGAGTCATTCTGCTTTATATAGCTGTCAAGAAGCTCAAGCACCGGAATATCCCATTTTGCGCCGTATATACCCAAAGTAACCAGATTCAGAAAGAAATATTTTGCTCCGGGTAGCTCGACTTTCTTTTCTCCGAATATTTTATTGATGTCGGAAGCTACCTGTCTTTTGAAAATTACATTATAAATTCCAAGTGTGAAAATAAAACACAGTATATATTGAGTACCGGTTCTTTTATCATTAAGAAACATCAGTTTGCCTCCCTTTCCGCTCTGATTGTCGACAACATTACTTTTGATTCCTTTTCAAACATGCGCTGTCACTCCTCAGAATTGGAAATATATAAACGAGCTTGCCGCATTCGAGGCAAGAAGTATCAGCCAAGCAACACAGATAGTCCAGCAAACCGTCAGATAGGCATTGGCTCGGGATACGCTGAGCCCCATGTCAAGGTGAAGTTCACTTATTCTGAGATTTATCTGCTTATCAAGCTGATTGATTACGAATATCGAGAAAGCAACTGTAATGAGAACCAACACCGAAAGATCAAGTGCTTTCATTGACTCAGCAATGCTTACGCCCGACCATCCCGTAAACAACTGTTTGTACAAAAATCCGAGATCACGGAGACTGTTCGCTCTGAACGCCATCCAGGCTATACAAACAAGTATAAACGTACCTGCTCTTTTTACAAAGACAAGTATCGGATTTTGCTGACTCACACCAAGTCTGTCCCAGAATTTTACCCTGTACTTTGCCGTAAGATTTCCGACTATCTGGTAAACTCCGTGCATTGTGCCCCACAGAATAAACGTCCATGCCGCACCGTGCCAGACTCCCGAAATAAAGAAGACAAGAATAATGTTTCTGTAATGTTTGATCTTACTGCATCTCGAACCGCCGAGCGGTATGTATACGTAATCGGTAAACCAGGATGTAAGCGATATATGCCACCTGCGCCAGAAATCCTTTATACTTGTCGCAGTATAAGGATTATCGAAGTTCTGCATCAGTTTTATGCCCATTATTCTCGCACAGCCTATCGCTATATCGGTATATCCCGAGAAGTCACAGTATATCTGAACTGCAAAAAGTACGGTTGCAAGCGTTATTGTGAAACCGTTAATAAGTCCCGGTGTTGTCTTGTCAAGATTGTTGTACACGGCATCCACGTATTTTGAAATCTGGTCTGCCACCGCTACCTTCTTGAAAAATCCGACCGCCATCATTTTAAGTCCGACAGCAGTGTCGTATGCCGTAAAAGGATTTTTTCTTTTCAGCTGAGGCAAAAGGTTTTCGGGGCGCTCGATCGGTCCTGCAACCAGCTGCGGAAAATAAGAAACGTATAACGCATAGTATCCGAAATGCTTTTCGGCTTTTATTGAACCCCTGTACACATCTATAACATACGAAAGAGTCTGGAATGTGTAGAAAGATATTCCGACTGGAAGTATGAGATTAAGTGTGAGCTCTGTAACCCCGAAACCGAATACATTGATCAGGTTGGTTACGTTTTCCGAAAGAAAATTGAAATATTTGAAGAAAAACAATACGCTGAGCGAAGCCACGAGCGCTATTACAAGATAAACTTTTTTGGCTTTTTTGGTAACGGAAGTTTCTATTTTTCTGGCACAAACATATGAAACCACAGTCGTAAAAAGTATCAGATAAATAAGGTCCGCCTGCCAGCTTATGTAAAAGTAATAGCTTACTATCAGAAGCATTATCCACCGGATTTTCAGCGGTAATATTCTGTACAGCAGTAAGACTATCGGATAAAATATCAGAAATTCAAGCGAATTGAAAACCATTTTTTATTTTTTCTCCTTTCGGGGAGCAGTCGTTACAAGAGCAAGAGCTGTACTTATCATCAGCGCAAACATTATTTCCTGTGCGGACGCCTTTATGTAGAAGAACACTCCGAACATTACAATCTGAGATATTATACACAAAACTCCTACTATATTTTTTAACACTGTCAGTTCCTCACCTAACATTCCGACTGCGGCAGAAGCAACGTACAACAAAAGCACAACTCCCATCGCTATCAGTGAATATATGTTGGAAAAAATTACGATCTCCATGTTTTACCTCACATTCCGTCCTGATAAGATGAGGAATTGTTTGATTTTCTCGTGTTGAAATCCTGATACGTGTCGCCTGTTCCTGATGAACTTAACCATCTCTTGATATCAAATGTCAGCTCTTCGGTCCTGATGTCCGCTCCCTCGTATGTACAGTGCCACTCTGAATTGTGCATGTATTTTTTTTCGAAAAGATATGTTCCGACGTTCGATATTACCGGGAAGTCAAGCGCATTTGCGCACTGCTTGGTAAACGTATCGTATGCGTTTGCATTTCTTGATGAATCGTTCATTTTTTCATAAAGATAGGTTCCGAAGCTGAACAGCAATGTTCCGCCTTTTGACGTTATACGGGAATTCACTCTGTTGAGATTTGAAGCTTTGTTATTTGAAGTAATGAAAGACTCAGAAAATCCCTGAGTGGATGGGGTGATTGGAAAATCTTTGTTACTATACCTGTTACCGAGCAGATCCCCGTACTTATTCATTCCGGTATTTGAATCCTGATACGCCACGCCTTTTCTCGTAACCGCATGACTTTCCGCGCCTATCTGGTAATCCTGGTATGCACCCCAGAAATTGCTGTATTCAGACATATTTACTTCTCTGAATATGTCATAGCACTGGTTATTGCCTCTGAACATCTTCCATTGAAGTGTGTTTCGGCCCATCGGTCCGTCCGAGGTCCACTCCGGTGCGTGTATCACTATATCTCCGGGATTTATATAATTTGAAATGACATCAAGATAAAACAGCATCTGAGTACCGGCATTTGTTCCGTAGTTGACAACGCTGTACTCGTTATCGAAATTTGCCTCAAGCATAGGCGAATTAAGTCCGTTAAGAGTTGACGAGCCGGACACAACTATGAGTTTCTTACCTTCAAGGGTTCTTACTCTTTCGTACTTGATGCAGAAGCTGCCTTCCGCCGAACCGGAATAAACCGGGAGTCTCTGAGCGTTCATAACCACAGTCTGTACTCCGAACGGAAAACTGGAATTGCTTACGTACTGAAGACTGTCAAAGAACACAACTTCTCTGAGTCTGTAAGAATTTGTAAAAGCATTTGGCTCTATTTTAAGAACTGTTTTCGGTATGACAACCTTTTGCAGGACATTTCCGCTGAAAGCTCCCGCTTTTATTCCGATTACAACTCTTCCGTTTATGGTTTCAGGTATAACCACCGTATCAGATTTGACGTTGCATCTTGTAATTATGCAGCCGCTTCTGGTTACATGCCCCGTACCATCGACTCCGCCTTCACTGTAAACATCAGTATATGTTACAGGCTCTACTATGAAATCAGCCTCCGGCGTATTCTCTGCCCAGACAACATTAAGCGTCAGCAAGCCGGATTCAGGCACCTGACAAACGCCGCCCATGTTGCTGAACCCTTCAATGTCATTTACCGAGGTGTAGTCACGGTAATCAGTGGTTTTTTCGGTACTGTAACCGATTGCTGTATAACCCTCTCTGACAAACTTTATCGAGCTGTGATTTTCGTTTAAAGTCTGCTGCATCGGGAAAAGAGGACTGAGATTTCCGACAACAGTATATTTTGTTCCACTGAAATTTGCAATGCTTCCGCCGTTTGCGTCGTATGCAATTTTATACTGAGATTCACTCGAGTAATTCGCATAAATATTTGTCACTTTACTGTCAGGGGTGAAGGTATACTCAGTAGAATATTCTACAACGGTTCCCATATTGTCGATATAATCGCCCACTGACCATCCCTGGAAAGTAAATCCTTCAGGCTCGGTAGCTTTCAGCGTTACCTCCTCAGGTTCCACCATCCATTCGCTGCCCTTTTCAAACTTTATGTAATATGAACTGATGTTTGAGTAAACATTGACGCAGTAAAGTTCACTTTTATCGACAAGTATGAAATCTATCGTCAAGGGACTATCAACACGACTTACGGTTATTGTCTTTTTTTCCGGATCGTAGTAAGCTTCCGCAGTGTTTCCGAGATAAACGTAGTTGTCTTCGTCTATCGTTACGTTAAAAACCACTTTTTGTCCGCTTGACACTTCCTTGACGCTGTCACCGGAAATACGTACACCGTCTGTTTCTCTGACCACTACCGTAAATTTTTCATTCGCTTTGGTGTTTTTCTGGTAAAAGCCGAGATCAACTACAAGCTGATCAAAATCGAAACAGCTGCACAGCGATAAAACAGATACTAACAGCACAGTCAGCAAAAATACAATTTTTATATGCCTGAGTTTCATACTACACCTTTCCGTGAATTTTTTCTCAATTGAAATCATTATACATTATATTAATAAAAAAGTCAATATAATAGTCATACTCCACTTTATTTTCGGCATATCGACTGTTTATTTTGTATTATTTTGATAATTTTGAATAAAAAATTTACTTCAAATTATTGCTTTTAAAATAGTAAATTAACATTTTTAAGTAACCGGATAAAAAAACAGAAAACCCGCTTCTTATAAAGGTTTTCTGTTTAAGTTGTTGAATTTAATAAACTTTTGAATAAAACTGAAAAAATTACAGCTTATTTCGTCAGAAAAAAGTTAATCGTTTACTTTTTTTACGGCACACAGCAATAAAAACAGCGTAGCCGTCTGATGCCACATTATAGTAACATCAGGTATTCCCTGTACTAAAACAGCACATACCGCAACTGTAATGAGAATAAATGCCGTGCTGTCGCCTTTACTTCTTCTGTCAAATGCATTTTTAATAATATCAAAAATAATCGCCATGTATATCAAAAGTCCGGTGATTCCGACATTGATAAGGGTATCGAGCAGGATGTTATGCGCATGGTCGGCAACTGTCAGTCCTTCGTTGGCTCTGACCATATAATAGGTCATCGGACCCCTTCCGAACATAACGGTAAAAAAGTTGCCCGAAAAGGACGAAAACGCATCTTTCCATATATCAAGCCTTCCCGTAAAAACTTCGGTAAGGGAATTTGTCCAGGAAAAAAAGTCAGGATTTATCAGTCCGATAATCCAGACCGTCGCACCCGCAACACACGAAACGGCAGTTATTATATAATGCCCTTTCAAAAAAACAAAAATTATTATGCTCGCTGTAAGTGCAAGCAGAGACGAACGGCTTTCACTTATCAGTATGGTCACAACGTCGGCAAAAAATGACACAAAGTACAGTACCTTTTCCCAAACTGCCGACTTTACTTTATCGGAGTTTTTATCGAAAAGCATAACCATTGAAAAAACTGCCGCGAGCACCGCAACTGAACCGAGGTAATTCGGGTTGTAAGAAAGCCCGTACGGTCGGTGGTTGGGATCTTCAAACTTTATTCGCTGCATTATAACTATCAGCGACGTTATTATTCCGCCCGCTGCCACTATCAGCGAAGACAGCTTCAAAAGCTTGTCATTCATCACGCTTCTCAGATAAGCACCGATAAGCAGTATAAGAAAAACGCCGGAAGTAATAAATATGCCGATAGTATTGCCGTAGACAACTGATACGATCAGCGACAAAGCAGATATCATTGCCGTAAGGAGCACCATTCTTTTCTGTCGCATAATTTCACGGCGTGTTTGTCGGATGACAATCAGCGAAACGGAAATCAGAAGCAGAAGCGCTCCGCTGAAAATATAATGACAAAACGGTACTGCTGAAATCAGAATTATCATCAGCACCGTCAGACTGTCGGTTTTATCTTTGATATTGTTTTCAGTTATCATCGATTAATGTACAGTGGCCTCAAGATAAGCCTTGTGAACCTCTCTCGGCTCGCCCTCCATGCATATTTCCCCGTTCTGGATCCAGTAACTCCTTTCGCAGATCTCCTCTATCTGGTTCAGCGAATGACTTACTATGACTATTGTTGTTCCTCTGGATTTTATTTCTTTGAGTGCGTTAAGGCATTTTGCCTGGAATTCACCGTCACCTACCGCCAGGATTTCGTCTATAAGAAGTATATCGGCATCAACATTTATTGCAACTGAAAAACCGAGCCTCATATACATTCCCGAAGAGTATGTTCTTACCGGAGCGTCTATAAACTCACCTAAGCCCGAAAATTCTATTATCCTATCAAGTCTGCGATCTATTTCCTTTTTGCAAAGTCCGTATATCGAAGCGTTGGTATAAATATTTTCCCTTCCTGTCATATCGGGATGGAACCCTGCCCCGAGCTCAATGAGTCCAGAAATTCTTCCTCTTGTTGTTATTATCCCCTTGTCAGGATAACTTATTCTGCTGAGCAGTTTGAGCAGCGTACTTTTTCCGCAACCGTTATGACCGACAAAACCGACTGCTTCCCCTTTTTTTACTTTCAGTGAAATACCTTTGAGCACATTGTTTTCAGTGTACTTGTTTCTCGACCAGAAAAGCAGCTTTTCTTTCAGCTGACTTCCCTTGTCCTTGTATATTCTGTAATGCTTGTAAACATCTTCCACTTCTATGGAGTATTCGTTTTCATCACAGTTTCTGACTTCCATTTGTCTTATCAGGCGAAGTTAATCAAAGTTCCTCCGCGAACCTCCTTTTCAGTTTTGAAAACGTTATCCAACCGATAACCAAAACTACAAGTCCCATAACAGTTGCACTTATCAGTGACTTCAGATCCGGAACTTTAGACTCGTAAAGTATATCCCTGTATGCCGATATAATAGGAGTCATGGGGTTAAGGTCAAATATCAACCGGTACTGCGGCGGAATGATATCGTAGCTGTACAGAACCGGAGTCAGGTACTGCCATGCCATCATCACTATTCCGAGTATATGTTCCATGTCCCTGAAGTATACTGTGACTGCCGACGTCAGAAACGCCATACCGAGCGCAAGTATATATTCAACTATCCATACCGGTATCAGACACAGCAGCGCCAGAAAATTCAGCTTTATTCCGGACAGGATAACCACCGCAAATACAACTATAAAACAAAGTAACATATTTACGAAGTTAGTGGTTACCGTTGAAATGGGCAAAACCTCGCGGGGAAAATATATCTTCTTGACCATGTCCTTTTGTGCTATTATTGATGCTGCTCCACCAAGTACCGATGACGAAAAGAATATCCACGGTATAAGAGCAACAAAAAGGAAAAGATAATACTTCTCTATCCCGCTCTTCAGTATTGTGGAAAACACTATACTGTAAACACAAAGCTGTAGTAAAGGATTCAGAAACGTCCACAAAAATCCGAGAAAAGAACCTTTATATCTTCCTCTGAGTTCTCTGCGAACGAACGC
Organism: uncultured Clostridia bacterium; assembly: GCA_944391815.1. GTDB lineage: Bacteria > Bacillota > Clostridia > Oscillospirales > CAG-272 > SIG673. Next base: position 59,073 of record CALXUV010000046.1, read on the forward strand.
AACAATCATTTGTCTGTATGAATATATTTCTCTTACCGTCTGCAAGAAGCTTTCCTTTTGTCCCGTCTTTCTGACACTCAAGGCTTCATTTCTGCTATCTGTCTTCTGCATTGCTCAACCTTTCTCTATCGCCCGATTGCTTTTTATTCAAACCGAGTACTTCAAGATATGATTTGTATAATTTTTCCTGCATTTTTTCAAAACTGTAACAATTTTCACATCTCTGTCTGGCTGCTTTACCGTACATTTCCCTTAATTCCTTGTCGTCGGTAAGCTTTTGTATCGCCGAAGCGAGCTCTTCAACATTTCCGGGTTCAACAGTCAGCCCTGTTTCACCGTCTTTACTTACTTCCGGTACAGCAGTCGGAAGCGACGTATTTATCACAGGTTTGCCGTACACCATCGCCTCGAGCTGTACCAGTCCGAAGCATTCGGCACGGTTTACCGACGGCAGTACAAATATGTCGCAATCGGCAAAAGCGTTCAGTAATTTTTTCTTGCCGATTCTGCCCATAAAATGTATTCTGTCGTTCAGTTTCAGTTCAGACACTCTTTTTTTGAGCTGTCCATCAAGATCGCCGCTGCCGATTATAAACAGTTCAGAGTTTTCCGTTTTTGAGAGCGCTTCAATAAGCACATCTACTCCCTTGTAATAAACAAGTCTTCCTACAAAAAGTATCTTTACTCTGTTCTTTTTCGTGAGCTTCTGAGTTAACACCGGCGCAAATTTTACCTTATTGTAATCTGCCGCCGATATTCCGAAAGGTATCACTTCTATTTTGTCCTGATATTTTCCAAGATATTTTGACTGCTCTGCTATCGACTGACTCGCTACATATATTTTATCAACTTTTTTCAGCATCCATTTCAGAAGCGGCGCGTAAAAAAACATAAGCTTTTTTTGTTTGACTACATCGCTGTGCCACCAGATTACTTTTTTCACATTTTTCCTGCGCTTTCTGAGAAACAACGCAAGATCAGAGAGAGGGAAAGGTGCATGAAGCTGTATCATATCCACATCCGCAGACATACGTCTGAATGCTTTTATGTAATCTAACGAAACAGGCATAGAAAAAAAGCAAAACGGAGTTCTTGCCCTGTAAATATACACGCCGTCCTCGGTAAACTCCTCTTTTTTCTCTTTACGACCGGAGCATACCAATATTTTCATTTCCGCCTTGTTTTTTACAGCCGCAGTAATCGCAAGTGCTACCGTTTCGATTCCTCCGACCTCAGGACTATACCATTTTGCCGCCTGTAATATTTTAAACTCTTTATTATTCTGAGTTTCGACGCTTTGATTATTGTCTATCATAACGAGATATCCTCGATTTATTTTATTTTGGTTATCAGATGCGATGGTCTGAAAAAAACATATCTTTGGGTGAAATCAAAAAGTCTCCCCAAAAATCATGCTGATTTTTCATTTGCCGGAAATTTTCCGATACTCTTCAAGTATTATTTCTGCACTTTTTTTCCATGAAAAAAGTTTTGAGCGTTCATACCCTTTATCGGAAAGCTCTTTGCACAGATTTTCATTGACAGTAAGCCTGTATATTCCGTCCGATATTTCATCCTGTGAAAACGGATCGCATAATAAAGCACTGTCACCCGCCACTTCGGGGAGTGACGAAACATTTGAGGTAAGAACCGGAACTCCGCAAGCCATTGCTTCAAGGACGGGTATTCCGAACCCCTCGTACAAAGAAGGAAAAAGAAAAGCTCTTGCACCGCTGTAAAGAACGGATTTTTCTTCTTCTGTTAAATATCCCGGCATTATTATTCTGCCGTCATTGCTTTCCTTTTCAATCGCTTCTTTTATCTCATCAAAATACCATCCGAGTCTTCCTGCTACAACAAATGCCGGAACCTCTCTGCCCTCACTTTTAAGTTTACGGCAGGTTTCCCCGTAGGCAAGAACTAACCGTTTCAGGTTTTTTCTCGGTTCAATCGTACCTAAATACAAAAAATAATTTCTGTACTCAACTCCGAATTTATCAAGCACGCTCAAACACTCGGACCTGTCTCTTTTCTTGAAAATCCGCCTGTCGACTCCCGCATATACAACGGTCATTTTTTCTTTTTCAACGCCGTAAAGTTCACTCAATTCATTGCCCGTGAATTCTGACGCAACAAATATTCTGTCAGCACGGCGTAATGTTTTTTTAAGTCTCAGTGAAAGAAGTTTACGGGTTCTAAGTGCAACGGTTTCCGGGTATCTGACAAACGCAAGATCGTGAACCGTTACCGCCGCCTTTCCCTTTACTCCCGGAGGAATGAGAAAGTTGAAAAAATGAGTTACGTCCGGTTTTCCTCTGAAAAACCAGCTGTAAGGAATAGGAAAAAAACACTGAATAATCCGATAAAGTCCGGAAGTCATATACGGAAATTCACTTATTTTTACCTTATCAGAGGCGTACCGAGTCATTATCTCTTTTTTCTCTTTTCTGCCTTTTGCTGAAAAATAAGTGAATTCATATTCATTTTCCGGATCGGCTTCCATCATTGCCAAACACAGTTCTTTTTCATGGATGCCGATACCGGTTAACTGACTCGAGGCAACCGGAGTAGCTTCAAATCTTATTTTCATAAATATTCCGGACTGTCCGATATCTGACGCGTCGCTTCCTTTATCTTTTGTGCATAATCTTTATGACAGACAAGTATGGCATTTCCTGACTCCACTATTACAAGATCCTTTACACCGAGCAATGCTATAAGCTTGTCCTCCGGAATTTCTATAATATTTCCGCTGCTTTCGTATGACGTTACCGTACCGTTTATATAATTGCCGTTACTGTCTGCTTTCTGAATTTCGGATATAGCTGCCCACGTTCCAACATCATTCCAATCAAAAGTCGACTGCACGGTTATGCTTCCTCTGACGTGCTCCATGACAGCGTAATCTATGGAAATGGATTCCATTTTCTCGAAATTCTGATAGGTTATCAGATCTTCGTTTTTCTTTCCTATACTTTTTCCGATAGTTGCAAGACACTGTGAATTATGAGGACAAAATCTCTTAATACACCTGAGCATATATGATATCGGGAAAACAAACATGCCGGCATTCCAGAAATATTTTCCGGAAGAAACGTATCTTGTCGCCGTTCTTAAATCGGGTTTCTCGACAAATTTTGCCATTTTCCATGCCAAAGTAGTATTTTCTATCGGTTTTTCTTTATGAACTTTAATATAGCCAAAACCTGTCTCAGGTTTTGTAGGGGTTATTCCGACAGTTACAATCGTGTTATGTCTTTCTGCCAGAGTACAACATTTTCTCAGATCTGACGTAAAAGATTTTATCCGCCTGATAAGGTGATCGGAAGGAACTACCATCATTATGGCATCCCCTATACGTTTCTTTATTATCTGGCAGGCATAGCCTATACAAGCTGTGGTGTTTTTACCCATCGGCTCACAGATAATATTATCTTCCGGCAGTTCCGGAAGCTGACTTCTCGTCAGATCATAATAATCTCTTCCGGTAACTATATATATATTTTTCAAACAGGTGAGTTTTTGCATTCTTTCAACAGTTTGCACTATCAGAGACTTATTATCCTTGCCAATCGCCAAAAACTGTTTAGGACAGTCTTTTCTGCTTTTCGGCCAAAGTCTCTCTCCCCTGCCTCCGGCCATTATAACCGCTACTCTTTCCATATCAGAGAGTTAATTTCCTTTCAGTTAGTCATTATTTCTTGAAATCAAGCATCGGGTCATTTTTCAATATTTCGAGAAGCTTTTCTGCCTCTTGCGCTGTTTTTCCGACACTCGACAGATATGCTTTCATCTTGGGCTCGGTTCCGGACGGTCTGACTATCACCTTGCTGTTATTCTCAGTCAAAAATTCCAGTACATTTGAATCAGGCAGTCCCGTTTCGCTGTTATATTCGCCTTCACGAAGTCCTTCTTTGTGGTAATCCTTTACACATACAACCTTTTTTCCCGCTATTTCAGCCGGAGGATTACTTCTCAGTCCTTCTATAATGTTCTTCATTTTTTCTATGCCTTCCGCACCTGCAAACGCATAGTTAAGAAGACCTTCTCTGAAATATCCGTGCTTTTCACAAAGCTCATCGTAAGCTTCTGCAAGCGTCAGACCTTTACGCTTATAATAAAGCGCCATTTCTGCAGTCAGCATTGCCGCATTAACGCCGTCCTTATCCCTTACATAACTTCCTGAAAGATATCCGCAGCTTTCCTCAAATCCGAATATATAACTGTCAGCTCTGCCTTCCGATTCAAGGAGTCCTATCTGTTCGCCGATATATTTAAAGCCTGTCAGGACTCTTCTGATTTCCGTTCCGTACTGCTCGGCTATCTTATCGGCCATTGCTGTTGAAACGATTGTCGTAACTGCGACCGGTTTTGCCGGCATCGATCCCAGCTCAGTTTTTCTCATCGAAACATAGTTCATAAGCAATATACCGAGCTCATTTCCGGAAAGAGCTTTATAACCGCCGCGGTATTTTGAAGCTGCCCGGCACCTGTCGCAGTCCGGATCGGTGGCTATCATAATATCTGCATCGTACTTTTCGCAGTACTCAAGAGCAAGTTTGATCGCATCAGGATTTTCCGGATTCGGATACGGACATGTCGGGAAATTACCGTCGGGCATCTCCTGTTCCTTTACAACCACAAGCTGATAGCTGTTTTCACTCCCAAGAACTTTCGTTACCCCGCGTCTGCCTGCGCCATTGAGCGGCGTATAGACAATTTTAAGTTTTTCGCCTTCTCTTATGTCATCTGTAAGCAGACTCTGTTTTTTTACCGCCTCAATGAAAGCTGCATAAACCTCGTCGTTTATAAGCACTATCTTTCCTTGGTCCACCGCCGTCTGATAATCCATTATTTTCACACCGGTGAAGATATCTGTTTTTCCTATTTCTGACAATATCACATCGGCAAGAGCCGGTCCGAGCTGACATCCGTCATCTCCGTAAACTTTATATCCGTTATACTCAGCCGGGTTGTGACTGGCAGTTACGCATATTCCGGCGTCACACTTGTAATATCTTACTGCAAAAGAAAGAGCCGGAGTAGGTGCCAGTTCCGAATAAAGAAAAACTTTTATTCCGTTTGCTGCAAGGATTGCCGCACAACGTTCAGCAAAAAGACGTCCTTTGTTTCTGCTGTCGTATGCTATTGCAACTGAAAGTTCTTTGTTTTTTCCTTTATTCTCGCCAATCAGGCAGTTCGCCAATCCCTGTGTTGCTCTTCCGACTGTGTATATATTCATTCTGTTAGTGCCGGCTCCGAGAATACCTCTCAGTCCTCCCGTGCCGAATTCAAGATCACAACGAAACCTATCGAATATTTCACTTTCATTTCCTTCGATAGATTTCAGTTCTTTTTCAAGGTCTTTATCATCGAGTTCTTGTTTTAACCATTCGTTATATATATCCATACGCACCTCATAACTTTCCTTAGTCATTCTGTTTGTTTATATATATTATTAGATATTATAATAGATTATTATTAAATTAATTCCTTTATTTTGTTAACATTTATCCAAAACAGTTATAAACAAGGAAAAAAACACGTTAAATAAAACAAAAAATGTCAAATTTTAATTTTTTTTTATGCCAAGAAACTCAAAAGGCAGAATTTGGAGCATTTTTTGTTAAGTAATACTTTATATTTTGATGAATTTGACTTTCAAAAAACTTAAAAAATGCTTAAAAAATAAAAAAACCGCTCTTTCTCTCTGCATTCTTAGCGGAGAAATAGGCAGGCGCAAAAAATCGGCGGAGAACTTGTTTTCTCTGCCGATTTGTGTTATAATGAGAGTAGCAAAAAAGCCTTCCTCCGGGAGGAAGGTGGCACGCGGAGCGTGACGGAAGGAGCCTGCGTGACTTTAGGTTTGTGCTAACTTCATTGTAACGCGCTCTCCCTCACCCGACTTCGTCGGGAGCTCCCTCCCGGAGGGAGCCTTGGGATGCGCTCAACCTTAGGGGTATGGGCTTTGCCCGAAGCGTTTGTAATACAAATGCGAAATTGGCGATAAAACAGAACGACAAATAAGAATTTAATGGATGAACAAAGAAGGGGAAGTATAGTGGATAAAATTTTGAAATATAAAAAAGCATCAAATGTTTTTAGAATAACTCTTATTTTGGGCGCAATATCTTTAGGTGCTTATCATATAATTTCTCTTATTAATTCAAAGGAATTCTTCGGCCATGCAATGATATCAACTATTTTGTTTTATTCATTTGTTGTTGTAGCACTCATTTTTATGACTATTTTTGATATCAAGAGATATAAACTTCTTGATGAAGTGTTTGGTAAAGTTGATGATGCAGATAAAGAAATAGCTAAAAATTTGCTTTGTAGAATAAAAGAAGTTGGTATTGGAGAGTTCAGCTTTTTGAATTATGAAGATGAAATAAGATTAGAGCACGAGTCATCCCAATTAAAATTATGCTTAAAGCAAATTATTAAAGGACATAAAATATATTTTGGTTTAGTAAAAGTTTATTTTGAATTGTTTGAAGAAATAAAAGATAAAGTAGATTTATTTACACCAAATGATATGCTTGAATATAAATACTTGACCGAATTAATTCCTCTGTTAGAAAGAAACAGCCAAAACCAAATTTAAGTATATTATCTTAGACTAAAACGAATAACCAATTTCCAATTTATCGGGCAGAACAAACGAGCCCCGACAGACCTTTACAAAAAATCTGTCGGGGTTTATTATTTGTTTACCGCGGATCAATTTCGCAATGTGGTCGCAAACCAATTCGTAATTTCTCCGTTAATTTTGCACGCCCTTTCAGAGCAGTTTTTTGCCATTATACTTAATTATGACTTGCCAGTCAAATTTTCAAGTTCTTCAGCAATTGAGGTATCAAATCCACTCAAGTTGGCATCCCTATTTGAGGTCCAGTTAGACTCAAGTTTTTCCATGGAATTTCTGAGAACACTATTAATATTTCTGACATCAAGCGCACAAGCAAAGTCATACACACGGGTTTCAAATATCAAATCAAGCATTTCCCAAGAAGCATCATCACGCGAAGCCTTTCCGCGAAGTACCTCCATGTAGTAAGCGTAGTTAAGACTTTCTTCACCGAAATATTCTTCACTTGAATAAAAAGCCATCGCTTCGAGGATATATGCAGACTTTTCATTCAACGAATCATTTCTTGAAGGTACTACATAGCAATGTCCGTTTCCATACTGTATTGTATTTCCGTATTCGGTCTCAGTTTCATAAAGTTTTGGAATCGGCAATATACCGAAATCAGACTTCATGTCTCTTATAAGATTGATAGTGCCAACGTGAGTAACAAAGAAAGTCGCCTTATTCGCCATAAAGCCTCCACGGGCTATTATCTGCCATCCGTCACCCTCAACCTTACCCACAACTGTATCCAAATTAAGGAACCAGGTAGAATTTGAAACCTGACCGAAATTCTGCCAAACTTTATTAACAGCATCGGCAAATGACGTCGACATAATATTGGATTTTACTCCTGACAGGTTACCCTGATCAGCTATAGTCGGAGTATATCCAGCAGCCTGCAATAAGACAGTAGTTGCCTCGCCCTGGGTGAATATTCCATATTTTCCGGAACCTTGATAGTCTGTTTCCCAAATAGGATTGTCCGAATTAAACTCTTCTTTGCTATGATTCTGAGCCTGTGTCATAAGGTATTCAAGTGTCCAGCCACCCTGCTTACCTATTCCGTCTTTAACGAGCTGATAAAGCTTTTCATCTGTAAGCCCTTTATTCATTTCTGAAAGATTATCCTTGTTAAAAAGAACGCACCATGTACCATCTTTATCAACTGTGAGCAGATCACCAACGGCTATGTAAGCGCTTCCTGCCAAAAGCAGATTTTCAACAACACCCTGATCCCACCACTCCTGGTTAAGATCAATATAATCTGCCTGACTAAGGTCAAGCATCGCTCCTCCGCAAGAAATCTGCAGTCCGTTTGTTATACCGAGCATGAAAGCGTCGTACGAATCGTTTCCGGTATTTACCGCCTGAAGCGCATCGTTATACGCCTGATTTGATGCTTCCCTTTTGATGGTAACTCCGAAGTTTTTCTTGATGAGGTCATTTCTTGTTGCGACCGCATCAACAATCGAACTGTCTCCGAGGTTATCTTTTTCGACAAGGTCAACGATGTTGAACGCCTGTCCCTTTGATCTGTCCTGTTCGGTCAGTACAGTGAAGCTTCCGCTGAACCTGAGCGCCTGCCCACCGAATGCCGGTGAAAGATCTTCTTCCGGAACATCGGTTTCTTCGCCCTCATCTTCACCACCGGGCTTGCATCCGGTCAAAAGCACCGTTACAAGCACAATGGAAAACACGAGCAAAAGTGCGAGCATTCTCCTTTTTTTCATCATAATAAGATTATCCCCTCCTAAGGTTATTTATAAAGTAATGATACCATAAGTCGATACACATTGTGTTAATAAAATATGAAAATTAATGCCATTCGTGATAGTTTTACCTTTTCAACAATACATCCACATATTTTTTGTGCACTTTTTACCCAAAAAACATTCAGCGTATTTTTTTCGTTTTGAATCTTGCCGGACCCAAGACAACACTCATGACCATAGCCTTTCTTAGTTCATCTTTGGAAAGTGACAAAATATCCGAAGCATATGAGTTTGTACGTTCCTGAGCTGTTTTTTTGGTTACTGTTTTTACATTACTGACACTGTCAGAACCGGCGGGATCCGTGTTAATCATCTTACCGACTTCAAACGCTCTTTCAGCCTGGTTCCCGGTATCCTTCATGATTTCAGGATATATGCCCTTTCCGGTATATTTTGCTCTTGCGTAACTCATGCTTTTACCTTCCTTACTTATCGGTATCTGTGGGTTTCAGTTTTTCGTCAGCCTGACCGATCGATTTTCTCATTTCCGTGTCAGCCTGAACGTTAAGCATGTTGTAATAATCCATTACGCCTATATTGCCTTCTCTCAGGGCTTCAGCCATGGCTTTGGGAAGTTCCGCTTCGGCCTCTACCACCTTAGCACGCATTTCTTGTACTTTGGCTTTCATTTCCTGCTCAGCCGCCATCGCCATTGCTTTTCTTTCTTCTGCCTTGGCCTGTGCTATTCTCTTATCAGCCTCCGCCTGTTCAGTCTGAAGCTGAGCTCCGACGTTCCGTCCGACGTCAACATCCGCTATGTCTATCGAAAGTATTTCGAAAGCCGTTCCCGCTTCAAGTCCTTTGCTGAGCACCGTTTTTGAAATTCTGTCCGGATTTTCCAGGACCTCTTTATGCGACTCAGACGAACCGATCGTAGTTACTACTCCCTCTCCGACTCTCGCAATTATAGTGGCTTCTCCTGCTCCTCCGACCAGCCTGTCAATATTGGCTCTAACCGTAACTCTCGCCTTGGCTCTCAGTTCGATTCCGTCTTTCGCTATCGCGGCAACGGTAGGAGTTTCTATGATTTTCGGGTTAACACTCATCTGAACTGCTTCGAGAACGTTTCTTCCGGCAAGGTCTATCGCCGCAGCTCTTTCAAAATTCAGCGGTATTTCCGCTCTCTGAGCAGCAACCAACGCATTTACTACTTTATCAACATTACCGCCCGCCAGATAATGCGCCTCGAGTTTGGAAATCGAAACCTCTATTCCGGCCTTTGTCGCCTGGATAAGCGGATTTATTATCAGATCAGGTTTTACGCGTCTGAGTTTCATTCCTATGAGGGTAAATATACCAACCTTGGCGTTTGATGCCTGTGCGCTTATCCAAAGCCTTATTGGTATAAAGCTGAAAAACAGTGCCAGAAGTATGAAAATTACGAAAATTCCGATAACTATCGGTATTACGGTCTGAAGCGTAGGTGCGAGATAATTGTTAAACATACCTTTCTCCTTTTTTCAAATTACTTATTCAGTTTCGGATTTTACGGTTTTAACGGTCATTTTGTTGCCGACAACGGAGATTACTGTGACTTTTGTTCCTGATTCGATAAATTCGCCATCGCTTACAACATCTACTGTCTTTTCTCCGAACCTTGCTTTTCCGGCAGGTCTGAGCTGTGTAAGTGCAGTTCCTTCGTCTCCTTCTTTTACGTCGGATTCTGTAACGGCTGTGTAACCTTTACGGTTTTCCGTCGAGTCGGTCAGAACAAGTTTTTTCGGTATTATTCCGTAGGAAGTCAGAACCATCATTATTACAAAGAGAACCGTGACAAGAAGTGCAAGCAAAGCAAACAGGACAAACCCCTGCACAACGTTTTCCGCAAGCACAAATATGTCAATAACCATTATAATAAGTCCGGCGGCTCCGAAAATTCCTATTCCGGGTTCGAACATCTCTATCACCATACAGATGATACCGAGCGCAAACAGCACTATGTGCACAGCACCGATGTTGCCTCCTATCGCCGCAAATATTTCGCCCATTTTTCTCCTTTCCGCCGTTTCCGGCTGTATTTTCAGATTTTTATTTCAAATTCATAAACACCGGTGCCTTTCGGGATGTTCTCCGTGCGGTCACCGATTATAAGCGTTGCTTCTGAATCTTTTGGCAGCTTTACGGTGCCGCTCACACCGTTAGCTGTCTTTTTGATTTCCGCATATATGTCGCCCCGTGGTGTCGGAACTGTACCGCTTACATTTCCTGTTATACCGATTTCCGGTTTTATTACAAACCTCTCATATCCCGGCAAAACAGGTTTAATTCCGAGGAAAACCTCCGAAAACTCATATATCGGCGCACTGCTCCACGCATGGCACTCACTTCTCGGATTTCCCGGATTTTCTCCCCAAGCAGTACATCCCATGTCTACCATTTTGCGCCAGCCTTCGAACAGTCTGTCGGCATATTCGAGGTACAGACCGGTTTTTTCTATCGCCCGGAATGTGTAATAACTGAACGAAAACGAAGCTCTGCTGTAATCGCCCTCAAAACTTCTGCGCATGAGATTTTTTGCTTCTTCTCCGGTTACGCATTCCGAAAGCACCGCCCACACTGCGGTATGCTCTGAAAAAGTATCGCCTCCCGGCACGTCACTGTAAAAACGTTTATTACTGTTGTAGCAGTTTCCGTTTACCGCATTTACCGTTTCCGAATATCTGCGACTGTATTCCGAAGCAAGTCCCGTTCTGCCTGCAAGTTCCGCAAGCGCCGATGCTTTTTTCAGCGCATAAGCAAGCATCATTGAGGTTACCGTCAGCGGTTCTGTTTTTCCTTTCGGAGGAATGCCACCCTGCCAACCGTCCACCCAATCGGTATAATGCCAGTAAGGTGTGGCTTTGACAAGTCCGTTTTCGTTTTTCAGCAACCTGAACGCCTCAAGTATTTTATCAACGCACGGAAGCAGTTCTTCCACACATTTAAGGTCTCCCGAACACATGACGTATTCATCAAGAAGAAGTATCCAGAAAAGCGAAAAAGTCGGTATCACCTGTATCCGCCAGGCCGGGTAATGCGCAGCAAGCATTCCGTCGGGTTGCTGGCTCCTTGCAAGATCATATACGGCTTTTCTCGGCATAGAGTAATCGTCGGTCAGCCTCATCATGAAAGTCGCTTCAAGCGCGGTATCCATATCGTACTGACACTGCTCGTAGTAAGGGCAGTCAACAAACGTTTCATGAGTACAGCATCTGAGCGTATTTATCGAAATTTCCCAAAGTTTGTTTTCAATGTCCTTATCTGATCGGAAGCTTCCTCTTCCCTCAACCGGGTAAAAGTACGGTCTGAATATCTGTTTATCCGCATCAAAAACCGTTCCGGCGGGATATTCCGCTTTTACAAACCTGAACGCCTTGTAAAAATACGGTATAAAAGTCTGCTCTTCTCCGGTGAGGAAAATTTCATCGTAGACTCCGCTTACAACTCCTTTTGTCTCGCTGCGGTTCACACCAAGCTTACTTCCGTTTTCTCTGCGGTAACATTCTGCATACGTGAACCTGATTACGCCGCCCTTTTTGCCCCTGAACCTGAATTCGGGGTAAGCAGTGGTATACTTTCCGGCGTCAAGCTCAGTACACTCATCAGTGACCTTCACGCAACTGAAGCTTTCGGCTTCACCCGGAGAAAACAGCTTTATGTCACGCTTTCTGAGTCTGTACTTGTCAAACAGTCCGTAATCGTCTACGCAGTCGTTTTCAAGAAGACATCTGCTCTTTACCGACACTCTGCATTCGGTATCACTATCAAGTGTTATTTTCTGAACCGGAGGCATTGAAACGTGTACTCCCTGGGAGGGAAGAAAAACATTTCCGCAGATCCGTGAACATTTCCAATCTGCATCGGTGTAAATATCCTCCACTTTTCCATCACTTTCGGCTTTACCGAAAACAAGAAGCGCACAGCTGTCTTTTTTTGCCTGGGTATGATAAATTTCATCGCCGTTGTAGTAGACGTCAACTGTTATACGGTTATTTCCCGCCTCAATGAATTCAGGCGGAACCGTTAACGTCTCGTATCGCCAGAACCAATGGTCGCTCTGGCACGGCCCTTCACAAAGATAATTTCCGTTGCAATAAAGTTTGTACCTTGTATCTGCGCTGATGTTAAGCGTTACTTCCGTATTCTTTTCCCAAAAGTAGTCTTTTGTGAAACGGTAAAGCGCGCTTCCTTTTTCCGCATCATCTGCGGTTATCCAGATTGCCTTCATAATATTACCTCTCCTTCGGAGAATTATTTTGTTCAGTCAATCGCGTTATAATTTCTACAACTCAGAATTCAAAGCCGATCGAAGCGAGGTATTTTTTGCTCTTTTCAAGACATTTGAAGGGATCCGGCTCACATGAAAAGGTTTTATCCTGCTCAATGAAAATATAATCTGTGCCGGCATCCTTCAGCGCCTGACCTATCGACGAAAAGTCAAGTATACCGTTTCCGCACCATGTGAAGTGTTTCGTTCCGTCAGCCTCAACTGCCATATCCTTGAAATGCACGCAAGGAAGTCTTCCGCTGAGTCTCTTTATCTCCTCAACCGGATCGTATCCGCCGCATTTCACCCAGTATGTATCAAGGGTAAATCCCATCTCATCGGATCCGAAATTATCGGACAGATATTCCATGCAGTTTTTACCGTCTATACTGTTTTCATATTCCGCTGCGTGGTTATGGTACATGAAGTAACAACCGCTCTCGGCTATTTTCTTTGCCGCGGGTTTTGCCTTGGCTACAAAATCTGCGCAGTACTGAGGTATTTTGTCCTTTTCACCGGAAAAAATCCCCGGAAGCGAACCTACTCCTATGTATTTGCAGCCAAAAGTTTTATGCTCAGCTATAACAGCCTCGGTATCACCTACGATCCTGTCGTAATTGTAGTGAGTCAGATCGCATGTAAGTCCGTTTTCTTTAAGCCGGTCTCTGAGCCACTCCGCCTCATATGCGCAGGTTCCGGAAACCTGCACCGTGGAAAATCCCATTTCTGATATGCGTTTAAGTGTTTCGGAAAAACTCTGCAAATCCTTGCAGTAATCCCTGAGGGTATACATCTGTACTCCGACTTTCATAATTTCTCTCCGTTTCAGAATGTTTTTTGGTTGCGAACAATTTGTTTAAACTGTCCACACTGACACCTACAATATATCAAATTTTATTCAGTTTGTCAAGCATTTATTATTACGAATAAAAAAACAGTTTTGCGGCATAATAATCTCAAACCGTAGAAAAGGAGGTTTTAACTTATGAACAAAGCTGAAAATTCCTGCCATGGAAAGGATTGCTGCACACCCAATAAGGCTATAAGCTGCACGGTTTGCGAATGCATGTATCACTGCAATGGCGAAAACTATTGTTCTCTCGAGAATGTAAAAATCACTACTCACGAGAAGAACCCTACCGAATGCCGTTGCGTTGACTGTTCTTCTTTCGCTCCCAAAAACTGAGCGTAAATCAAGGAGATAGTTAAGTCTCTCTGAAAAGCGAAAAGGCTTCTGCCGTACTGTCGTTTTCGACTTCGGCAGGAGCCTTTTCAAGTTTACGGGTTTCACCGTTAACCGTAATTTTTGGTTTTGCTGTAACGTTCTATATCCCTGTCAGCCTGTTTTCTTGCGTCACTTTCCCTTTTATCGTACAGTTTCTTTCCTCGGCAAAGACCAAGCTCTACCTTAACCCTTGAACCCGAAAAATATAGCGAAAGCGGTATCAGCGTAAGACCGTCCTTGCTGACTCTTCCGGCAAGTTTGAGTATCTCTTTTCTGTGCATCAGAAGTTTTCTGTCTCTGAGTGGATTTCTGTTGAAAATATTCCCTTTTTCGTAAGGACTGATATGCATGCCTGTTACAAATATTTCACCGCCGTCGATCATACTGTATGAGTCCTTCAGATTGACCTGTCCCGCTCTTAAGCTCTTGACTTCCGTTCCGAAAAGCTCAATTCCTGCCTCGTATGTTTCTTCCACAAAATAGTCATGATAAGCTTTGCGGTTGGTAGCAATAACTTTCTTTCCGTTACCTGTCGGCATACAATTCTCCTTTCGAATTTTTAAATTTTTGATGGTTACAATAAGTTCCCCGCCTGAGACAAACTCTTTGCGTCTGTTCAGTATCAGCTCACCCGGAAATCTGCTTCCGACCAAACGAACATGATTAAGCGCACGTCCTTATCAAAAAGCCCATGTGGGTAAGCTGAGTATAACACAAAAACCAGATGATGTCAAGGCGTAAAACGTCGAAAAAGCTCACCCGTCAAGCTCTTTTGAAAGCAAATCCAGAAGATTTTCAATATCGGCAAGACGCTCTTTGTCTGCTGAAACTGATCTTACAATTCCGTCTCTTTTCAAGCTTAAAACGGAAATGATCTTTTTTGCGTAATTCTTATGAGTTTCATTGTTTCGATCGAACCCAAAACCGAGATAAATTTCTTTTGGATCAACTTTTCCGGTTTCTCCGGTATATTTGCAAACGATTACGCAGTAAATTTTTCCTGATGCCGTTACCTTATCTTCCTTAACGATTGAAAAACCGTTACGCAGGAGAAATTCGCGCAGATATTCAGGTTTTGTCATCGGCTGAAGAATAAGTCTGACATCACGGTTTTTCAGCTGTCGTCCCGCCCCTATTATATCCGCAATGAGCTCTCCTCCCATACCCGCAATTATTACGTCACATTTATCCGGCAAAACAATCCCCTGAAATCCGTCGGTACAGTAAGCGTCGATAAAATCAGATAATCCCTCTTTTTTTACGTTCCGTATCCCTTTTTCAAGGGAATCACGGCTGATATCGGTAATTATAGCCTTTTCATTTTTTCCGCTTGCAACAAGATATATCGGTATAAGGGCATGGTCGGAACCGACATCGCATACAGTAACATTTTTCCTTACCGAATCTGCAATCATTTTCATTCTGTCGTCCCTGAGAAAACTGTTCATACTTGATCCCCGCTTAATATCCGAAACTGTTCGTTCCCTGCTTATTTTTGTAAACCGAAAATAAATTTTTCACTGTTCGGAAACTTTATTCACAGCAAAAAGGACCGCACAGCGGTCCCTTTCACTTTATTTGCTGATAAAATCGTTGAGTTTCTTAACGAATTCATCCGCATCCGCACCGTGTACCTCGCACGCCTGCTCGACCGTTTCCATTCTGGAGCACGGACAGGTAAGGCAATGCATTCCTATTTCTATGAAAATCGGCTCGGTTTCCGGATGATTATCAAGAATCTCACCGATTATGGTATCTTTTTTTATCGTCATAGCTTTTATTCCTTTCCTGAAATTTCACATTACGCCTTAATTATACCCTGTTTTTCGCATTTGTCAAGGGTTGTAAAAAAATGTTTAAAATTCCGAAAGGTTATTTACAAAACTTTCTTTACATCTTTAAAGTTTTGTGATACAATACTGTTAAATAAAGTATTTTACCAAGGAAAAACGTTATGAATAAATTTCCGAAAAAATTAACCGCACTGATTCTTCTCTGCGCTTTGCTTGTGACCGCTCTGGCATCATGTACAATCCAACCGGGCTATGAAGGTGCTCCTCAGGGAATGCGCCCGTGCAACGAGGGCGAAAACGGAGCCATACTTTACGTGCCGTCATACTGGAACGTAAATGATTCAACCGGAGTTCCGTCGGCTTATTATTCCGACAGGGATTATTCTATGATAACAATGATTACCGTGCCGGCAGAAGAGGTTGCGGGACGGTCTGTACCGGAATACTGGGAATCGTATAAGACCTCATTTACTTCGAGTGTAAGCGATTTTGCAATTACCAAGTCCGCTGAAACCGACCCCGACTACACCACGCGTCTGGTTGCCGACAACGCCTGCACTCTGTACAGATACGATTATTCGTTCAAGCTGCCGGGACTTGAAGGCGCTGAGTCAGTCTACTGCTTTTCCCAGGCGTTTGTGGTTCATCCCCAGACCAAAGACCTGTTTATCATAACTTACAGCGCCCCTTCTTCGGTTTACGAAAGTCATCTTGAAGACCTTACGAAAGTTTACGACAATTTCAGACTCGTTACAGAAACTATCCCGATGCAAGACAAAACTCCTCCGGCGCAGTTCTCACCTGACGAAAACGCTCCTGACGGATTTTCAGCGATTACGGGTGAGCACATCGATTATATTCTTTATGTTCCAAACAGTTGGACGCCGCTGATGAATACCGGAATGACCGCTGCCAGCGACGGACAGAACAAAACAACTACCGTAAATGTTACGGTTTTTGAATCAAACGGAATAAACTACGATGACTTTTTCAGCGGATATGAAAACGACCTCAAAGCTACCTTCGGAAACATTACTTTTGAAAATCCGGAAAACAAATTTTCCAATACTCATCTTGACGGTTACGCCGCAAGAAAATATGTGTACACCGTTACGGAAAATTCAGTTGAATATAAATACCGTCAGACCGTTCTGATAAACGGCGGATATATTTATCTGCTTACATTCTGTTGCAAATCGGCTGACTTTGCCGGTTGCGACCAGGTATTTTCCTCAATCGAGCAGAATTTCAGATTCAAAAACAACTGACAAAAAATCTCTCCCGATAAGCGGATTTTTGCGTACACTTTCCGGGAGAGATTTTGCTAACAGAGAATTTATATATACGGAGATAACATTATGCAACCCAGGATTTTAACCGTAAGTTCGGCAAATATGGATCTTAACATGAGGGTAAAAGAAGCACCGGTAAAAGGTCAGACTGTTTTCGGGAAAAGCTACAGCTACGTTCCGGGCGGAAAGGGCGCAAATTCTGCATCGGCTATAGCCAAGCTCGGAGCTGAGTCTTACTTCTGCACTTCTCTCGGAAATGATGACAACGGAAAAGCGTTGTTAACTCTTTACAATCGGCTCGGAATCAGAACCGAATACATAAAGACAGACTCAGGTCTGCCGACCGGGCTTGCAACGGTTACCGTTGAAGATGACGGAGCTAACCGAATAACCGTTTTTTCAGGCGCCAATCTTTCCGTGTCACCCGAAATTGCCGAAAACGCCTTTTACGGCGTTAAGCCCGACGCCGTTTTCTGTCATTTCGAAATTCCCTTTGAAACAGTGGTGCATATTTCGCACATCTGTCATAATAACGGAGTACCGATGTTTATTGACGCAGGCCCTGCTGATTCAGCTCTCAACCTCAGCTTTCTGTCTCCCGTATTTGTATTTTCCCCGAATGAAACAGAAACTGAAATTTTTACCGGAATTTGCCCCGACAGTGAAAAAAGCTGTTATGAGGCAGTAAAAAAACTCAGATCACTGGTTAGTGCAGAGTATTATGTAATCAAGCTGGGAAAACGTGGAGCCGCCGTTTCTGACGGAGATTTTCTCGAATTTGTACCGGCTTTTGAAGTTCCGGTCAAAGACACAACCGCCGCCGGCGACTCTTTTACTGCCGCTCTTACTCTCGAATATGTGAGAAGCAAAGATATAATCAGGTCATGCAGGTTTGGAAATGCAGTGGCAGCGGTTACTGTTTCCCGAATGGGCGCCGCAGAGTCTATTCCGACCGCAGATGAACTCAGCGCGTTTTTGTGTAATAAAGGTATTGTTATCTGAAATACAAAATGACTGTCAAGACCTAAACCGTAACGTTGCCGACGCTGAAAACACAGCTAAAAACTGCCCATATCTATTAGTTTTTGACTGATTTATCAAGAGCTCGGTGATTAATCAAAACTTCTGTGATTCATCGAAATTTCATTTGATATACCAAATTTTCTGTGATTTATCAAAATTTCGGTTGATATAACAAATTCTCTGTGATTTACCAAAATTGCGGTAAACATACCAAATTCTCTGTGATTTACCAAAATTGCGGACACAAAAAATTATAAATTTACAATCCGTCCGGACTGATTTCCTCTTTAAAAATCAAAACAAACAAGGAGATAAATAATGGCTGAAATTCCAAAAGGAAGAGTTCTCGGCATTGATGTCGGTACAGTAAGAACCGGAGTTGCGGTGAGCGATGAAAGCGGGTTTTTAGCAAGCGCGCTCTGTACGATAAAAGCTTCCGGGATTCACCCGATTGCAGAGGCAATAAAAGAAAAAGCTATTGAGAAAAAAGTCAGGCTCATCGTAATCGGCAACCCCATAAACATGAACGGAACATTGGGCGCAAGCGCCGAAAGAATACAGTTACTTTGCGACGCTCTGAAAGAAATCTGCGATATTCCGGTTGTTCTTTTTGACGAGCGTTGCACAACTATGGTTGCTCATAACATACTGAATTTCACTGACACCAGAGGAACCAAGCGCAAGGCTGTGATTGACAATCTTTCAGCGGAGATAATTCTTCAGAATTATCTTGACAGTCAACAAAGAAAGCATTGATTTTCTCGGGCTGTAATTTTGTTTCTGCGCCGTTTTTCAGTTGATAAATTTTATAATTTCGGTGTGTGTTACCCGACACTCACCTTTTTTTGTGTCAGGATCAAACGGTTTTCCGCAAATATAAACCTTGTCCGCCAGACCCTTGAAACGTACATATTCTGCTTTTCCAGGGCACATCGGATAAATCCCCAAACAGGCAAAAACAAACCAAGCGGACATT
Organism: uncultured Clostridia bacterium; assembly: GCA_944391815.1. Taxonomy (GTDB): domain Bacteria; phylum Bacillota; class Clostridia; order Oscillospirales; family CAG-272; genus SIG673. The sequence continues at coordinate 78,037 of CALXUV010000046.1, forward strand.
GTGCCGTTATCTTCATCACCCGGAAAACCGTCCGGTTTGTACGAAAAAAGCTTATCTGCCATTTCTCTGATAATTTCTGACGACTTTTCACTGTTTCCGAAATAAGCGTAAATATAGGGATAGTGAAAACTCGGCTGGTTGGAAATGGCGCACTGTCCGAAATCCACGCAAGCCATTTCGCTCATTTCATGAATTTCCATTCCGTAGCCGCCCGTCTCAAAATAAGGAGGAAGACTGAAAATTTCATCGAGTTTGGCAAGAAGTTTTTCTTTTCCGCCGAAAAGCTCCGCAAGCCCTTCAAGGTCATGACACACCGAAAACACAGTCTGATATGCGCTGCCTTCGGTATAATCCCCACCCCATGCAAACGGACTGAACGGTTCTCTGTGCCTGCCATTTTCATCGAGGCTCCGCATAAGTCCCCAATTTTTATCGAACAAAACCCGATAACCTTTACTTCGCTTAAAATACTGATCGCATATTTCCGGTTTATCGAGAATTTTTGCAACGACAGAAATACAGTAGTCGCCGTAATAACTGTCAAGTGAATTATTAACACTCTCCGGAATGCTGTTCGGGACATAACCGAGACGGTTATACTGCTCCACACCTATTCTTCCGTTTCTGCCGCTTTCGGATGGAATTTTTGAATGTTTCAGCATTCCCTGAAATGCGGTTTCAAGAATTTCACCGTCGATAATGCCTTTAACTGCCGCGTCTGCTATTACCGCATCGATAAGCGTCCCCGGCATACAACCGTTTTCGCCTATTGCCGGCCATCTCGGAAGCCATCCGCTGTCTCTGTATATGTTTACAAATCCCGTCAGTATATCGCGGTAATCTTTCGGACTGATTATTGAAAGAAGCGGATAAACAGTTCTGTACGTATCCCAGAAACCGTTATTTGTGTAATACTTTCCCTTTGCCGTCTGTCCGTTGTGGGGACAGTAATGTATTTCCTCGCCTTTTTCGTTTATTTCATAAGACTTATGCGGGTACATAAATACTCTTGCAAGACAGGAAAAGAATGTTCTTTTGAGATCCTCCGAGTCAGATTCAATATTAAGCAGCGAAAGTTTTTCTTCCCATGCTTTTTCGGCACTGTCATGAGCGGATGAAAAATCATTAAACGCCGTTTCCCTGTCAAGGTTGATCTTCGCCTGAGCCGAGCTTATATAGGACGAAGCCATCCGGACATTTATTTCTTTTTCATCAAAAGCAACATTTATTCCGCACATTCCGTCAACGGTTTCGGTCCCTTTTTTCTTTCTACCGTCACTGCCGGTAATATAGCAATCATCAGCAGATATTTTTCTGTCAAATCTGAATACAAAGTGCATACGGAAATTGACAGCATCATTTCTCATTTGAGCTTCGGTGTAACCCGTAACCGTGAATTCATCTTCCGCTTTGAAATAACTGCGTCCGTAAACAGGAAAAACCGCAAAACGGGCTTTTTTATTTTCCGGATAATTTATCTGCATATATGCCCCTCTTTCGGTAGGGGTTAGCTTTAGCCTTGTTCTGTATCTCAGAAGGAAGACGTCAAGCAGATCCGGTCTTATAACTGATTTTTCGGGACGGTAACTTGACCACCCGCTTTCAGCCGTTGGATACACTTCATCGGTCTGTGGCATAAAACAAACGCACCCATAGTCCCCTATCCAAGGACTCGGCTGATGAGTCAGACGAACAGCTTCTATGCTTCGGTCATCCGGACTGAAAAACCAGTTTCCGTTTTTCCCGTTAGTCTGGAGAGAATAACCGCCCATCCCAAACGGCATTTGTACCATCGGCAAAGTATTTCCGCATGAATATCTGTTGCTGCTTTTTGTGCCCTGAAGCACATTGACATAACCAATTAACTTCATATTCTCACCTCTTTTAACTCTTTATATCATTTTTATGACTTTTTGTCAACAGCATTTTTTATCCGACAGATATTTTCCTATGTTTTTTACGAATAAAATAAAATCCGGCAGGCGACTGCCGGATTTTGAATTTTTAATATATTAAGTTATTGTTTAAGGATTAATGAGTGTTACATTAGTAATTACCGAGTTTTCATCTGACTTTGCTTACCCCCGTCCCTGCATTTTCTGCAAAATAACATTGGGACAAAGGTTACAGAAAAGACAAAACCGAAGAATTATTTATCTGTCTTATCCTCAAATCCGGGATCGTAGTAGGTCTGATCACCGCCGGCGTTGCCCTGCGCTCCGCCTGCCGCTCCCTGACCCGGGTTGGCTCCCTGCTGCTGAGAGTACAGCTTTTCACTTACCTTGTAGAACGCCTGTTCAAGCGCTTCGGTATCGGCCTTTATAGCATCCGTATTGTCGGTTTTTACAGTTTCTTTCAGTTTCCGGAGCGCATTTCTCACATCACCAAGCTCGCTTTCAGGTATCTTGTCACCTATTTCTCCGAGTGTCTTTTCCGTCTGGAATATCATATTGTCGGCGCGATTCTTGATGTCAACGGCTTCCTTCTGTTTTTTATCCTCCTCGGCAAACTTTTCAGCCTCTTTAACAGCTTTATCAATATCCTCCTGGCTCATATTAGTGGAAGAGGTTATTGTTATGTGCTGTTCCCTGCCGGTTCCCTTATCCTTTGCAGTAACGTTAACTATGCCGTTTGCGTCAATATCAAATGTGACTTCGATCTGAGGAACGCCTCTGGGGGCCGCCGGAATTCCGTCCAGACTGAACCTTCCGAGAGTTGTATTTCCCTTTGCCATTTCACGTTCTCCCTGAAGAACATGAATTTCAACAGATGTCTGTCCGTCCGCAGCGGTAGAATATACCTGGCTTTTCTTTACCGGAATTGTTGTGTTCCTTTCAATTATTTTATTGAACACTCCTCCGAGAGTCTCGATACCGAGTGAAAGCGGAGTTACATCGAGAAGCAGAAGGTCTTTTACGTCTCCGCCGAGTACTCCACCCTGAATTGCAGCTCCGATGGCTACACATTCATCGGGGTTGATTCCCTTAAACGGCTCTTTTCCCATAAAGCTCTTGATAGCGTCCTGTACAGCCGGAATACGAGTTGAACCTCCGACAAGCAGTACTTTGTCTATCTGAGATGTCGAAAGCTGTGCGTCGGAAAGCGCCTGTTTTACCGGTTTCATTGTTGCTTCCACCAGATCCGCCGTTATTCTGTTGAATTCGGTACGGGTAAGTGTTGCGTCAAAATGCTGAGGACCGTCGGCAGTTACCGTTATGAACGGCAGGTTGATATTTGCCTGTGTTATTCCGGAGAGCTCGATTTTTGCTTTTTCCGCCGCTTCTTTCAGTCTCTGAAGTGCCATTTTATCTTTACGCAGGTCAAGACCACCGTTGTCCGCAGCAAACTTATCTGCTATCCAGTCAATGATTCGTTTATCAAAATCGTCTCCGCCGAGTCTGTTGTTACCCGCAGTTGCCAGAACTTCAAAAACACCGTCGCTGATATCAAGAATGGAAACATCGAATGTTCCTCCGCCAAGGTCGAAGATCATTACCTTCTGATCCTTTTCCTTATCTATTCCGTAAGCAAGTGCAGCGGCTGTCGGCTCGTTTATTATACGTTTTACGTCAAGTCCCGCAATTTTTCCGGCGTCCTTTGTTGCCTGTCTCTGTGCGTCTGTAAAGTACGCAGGAACCGTTATTACCGCTTCCGTTACAGGCGTTCCGAGATAAGCCTCAGCATCGCTTTTCAGTTTCTGAAGTATCATTGCCGATATTTCCTGAGGTGTATATGATTTGCCGTCAATATCCACTTTGTAATTTGTACCCATTTCCCTTTTGATAGAAATTATCGTTTTGTCAGGGTTGGTTATTGCCTGTCTTTTTGCGACCTGTCCGACAAGTCTTTCATTGTTTTTGAAAGCAACAACCGACGGTGTTGTACGTGCTCCTTCCGGATTCGGTATAACTATCGGCTCTCCGCCTTCGTAAACCGCAACACAAGAGTTTGTCGTTCCGAGATCTATTCCTATAATCTTTCCCATATTTATTTCCTCCCAAAGCCATTCGCTTTCTGATTATTTTTCTTAGTTATATTTTTCCGGACAAATCGGAAATTTTCTTTCCTTCCGGAATACCGAATTATCGTTTCAGTTTGCCACTGAAACCATTACATATCTGAAAACCTTGTCTCCCTTTTTATATCCTTTTCTGAGAACATTGGCAACACATCCTGACGCTACTTCCGCACTGTCCTCGCTCATTACCGCATTATGGAAAGCGGGATCGAATTCATCGCCTTTTTCAGTGTGTATTTCTTCTATACCGAGTTTTTCAAGCACGTCGGTAAACTGTTTCAGAGTCATTCTGACTCCTTCTGTAATTTTATCACCGCTACAACCTGCGGCAATCTCAAGCGTATCGATTATCGGCAGAATATTTGTAACGGCATCCGAATACGCATCGCCGTAAATGCTTTCTTTTTCCTTTGCGGTACGTTTTCTGAAATTGTCGTACTCGGCATACAGACGCATATACTTATCTTCGGCTTCCGAAAGACTCTGCTTTAACTTTCCGTTCTCACTTTCAAGTTCGATGACCTTCGCCTCAAGCTCACGGCAGGCCCCTTTGTGCTTTTTATCCTTCTTTTCCGCTTCTTTTTTTTCTTCGCCGGCGGAGACATTCTCGCTTAACTCCTCAGCATTTTCCGCTGAGCTGTCTTTTATTTCTTCTTCCGTCATTTTTACACTCCTCTCTATTTGCCTTTACTGTCGTTCTTGATTGCTTCCTGTATCTTTCCGCTGATATATTCAACTCCCGATATGACCTTAGGATAATCCATTCTGTTGGGTCCTATCACTCCTATCGCTGCAACAGGAAGGTTATTTTCGGTGATTGTTTTGAAAACAAGCGAAGTTCCTTTCAGCTGTGACTGCTCCGACTCCGGACTTATACAGATATTTATTGAATCGTTTTCCGCAGAGGAGACCATTCCGAGAATGTAATCCTTTTTTTCAAGAACCGAAAGTACGTCTTTCATGCTTTCAAGGCTTGCATACTCCGGATATTTCAGCATTTTGTTCACTCCGTCAATACTGAGTTCTCCGCCGTTCAACGTTCCGATTTCCTCCATAAAAGCCCGCATCACCGGTACAAGCAGCGGCGCTACCACCGACAGCTCCCTTTCCATTTCGGCAACAAGGGAGGGGGTAACATCTTCCGTACTGATTCCGGTAAGTTTTTCGTTGAGCGTTTTTTCAAGCTTGAATGATATTTCTTCGCTTACCTTAAAGCCCATCTCAATAAACCTGGTCTTGACTATTCCTATTGAAGTACGGATAACCATCAGCACTCCGTAGTCGTTCATCGGCAGCATTTTGAAATTTAGAGCCAGTACTCTTTTGTGACGCGGCTTGACTGCAAGAGCTGTATAATCGGTAAATTCGGAAACCGCATGCGCCGCTTTTTTCAGCAGACTGTCAACACTTGCTATCTGAGATGTCTCTGCACTGTCGAGCAGCTTTATATCTGTTCCGGACAGTGAATATCTGTTCATAAGCGAATTAACGTAAAGGCGGTAACCTTTTCCGGACGGTATTCTGCCCGCCGACGTATGCGGCTTTTCAAGATAGCCCATCTTTTCAAGCTCGCTCATTACATTTCTTATTGTTGCGCTTGAAAGAGTCACCGGCAACTCAGCCGAGAGCACCTTGGAGCCGACCGGCTCTCCGCTTTCAATATGAGCGTCAATGATAGCTTTCAGTATCATTTTCTGACGTTCCGAAAGTTCCGTCATTTCTTCCATACCGAAGCCTCCGTAATTTATTTTAGCACTCTGTGCCCCTAAGTGCTAACGATTAGATTTTACCATTATTATATGCAGTATTAAACGAATTTCTAAAAACTTTTTGTGAACATTATATTAACCGTTTATTCCCGATTTTTCAAAATAACTCTTGAAAAACTTTTTTGATCGTGATACAATAGATATATGTTCGATAATTTGTGTTTACGAAAGTTTCTGTTTTTTACGGTACTTCTTATGGTGAGAGATAAACCGGAAAATTCGCAGGAACAAAAAAGGGGGCAACTACTTAATGAAAAAGATCACCATTATAATCAACGGTAAAGGCGGTGCAGGAAAGGACACAATGTGCGAAATGGCTGCAAAACATTTCAGAACAATGAACGTGTCTTCCATAGACCCGATAAAAAAAATCGCCTCCCAAAACGGCTGGAATGGGGAAAAAGATGATAAATCAAGGAAGTTTCTTGCCGACCTCAAAAAAATATTTACCGACTATAATGATCTGCCGACAGAATATATATTCGGAAAATACAAAGAATTCCTTGTTTCCGACTGTGAAATTCTTTTCGTTCACATAAGGGAACCTGAGGAGATAGAAAAATTCAGACGCAAAATCGAAAAATCCGGCGGGGTTTGTAAAACGCTTCTTGTGACTTCAGAAAGGTGCAAAGACGCTTACGGAAACGCATCCGATGACGGTACCGATAATTATCCGTATGATTTCATATACCGTAACGACAGCTCCCTTGACACTGCGGAGTCAGAATTTACCGATCTTATCGGAAAAATACTCTGCGGCATAAATGATCTGAGCTGACATTTTATCTGCACTGATTTTGTTTCAGTCAAAATTATAAAAAAAAACGGGAAAGACTTATCCGCACTTAACATGCCGGAGAAATCTTTCCTGTTTTAATATTATTACCGCTTATTTATTTTTGCTTGGTCAGGGAGTTTACCTTCACTCTTCTTCGCTTTCCTCTTCACTGAGCTCATCGGCGTCAACTATGTCTACACGCACATGAACTCCTGCCGAGATTGCAGCCGCTCTCATAAGCGTACGGATCGCCTTGGCTATTTTTCCGTGACGTCCGATCACTTTTCCCATATCCTCAGGCGACACGCTGAGCTGAAGCAAAACGTCTTTTCCCGAAACGCTCTCTATAACCTTTACCTTATCCGGGCAGGTCACAAGCGGCTTTACTATTTCAGTAAGTACACTGCTGAGTTCCACCACTTTGAAAGGCCTTCCTTTCAGATTATGTTGTTTTTCTTGAGAAGGGCAGCTACCGTTTCGGTCGGCTGAGCGCCGTTAGCTATCCATTTCGTCGCTTTTTCAGCATCTATTTTAACTGCCGCGGGCTCAACAGTAGGATCGTATGTTCCGATTTCCTCTATAAATCTTCCGTCACGGGGATAACGGGAATCCGCAACTACCACGCGATAAAAAGGATTTTTCTTTGCTCCCATTCTTTTAAGTCTGATCTTTACCATTTTTTCTTCCTCCAGGTTGTTTAAGTTATATTATTTTTATATTAAATGGCTGTAGCCGTTTAAATATACTTTCTCAGAACGGCAGTTTGTTTTTTCTGCCGAAAAGATTTCCAAGCATGCCGAGTTTTCCGGACGACATCTGCTTCATCAGTTTATTTACCTGAGAATACTGATTAAGCAGCTTGTTTACCTCTTCAACAGAGGTTCCGCTTCCCGCCGCTATCCGCCTTTTGCGAGAGCCGTTCAGTATATCGGGTTTTAATCTTTCCTTCTTTGTCATGGAGAGAATTATAGCTTCCATGCGGTCTATTTGTTTTTCGTCGATTTTTGCATCTTTGAGTGCCCCCGGTTTTACTCCGGGCAGCATTGCCATTATCTGGTCGATAGAACCCATCTTACGGACCTGTTTGAACTGCTCAAGATAATCCTCAAGAGTAAATGAAGATTCCCGCAGTTTTTTCTCCATTTCCTCCGCTTGTTTCTGGTCGTACATCTGTTCCGCTTTTTCAATCAGCGAAAGCACATCGCCCATTCCGAGTATCCTCGAAGCCATGCGGTCGGGGTAGAAAGGCTCTATTGCGTCCATCTTTTCACCGGTTCCGACAAACTTTATCGGTTTTCCGGTCACGCATCTTATCGAAAGCGCCGCTCCTCCTCTCGTATCACCGTCAAGCATTGTAAGAATAACTCCGGTTATTTCGAGAAGATTATTGAAGGTTTCGGCTACGTTTACCGATTCCTGTCCTATCATCGAATTGACAACGAGCAGTATTTCCGTGGAATTAACCGCCGCTTTTATCTTTTTCAGCTCGTTCATCAGGACTTCGT
>CALXUV010000047.1 GCA_944391815.1 uncultured Clostridia bacterium
ACTGAGGCCCAACACCTTTTGCTATAAAAAACTCAATAAAGCGATCAATAATAGGCTTATAGGAATCCTGGTATTCATCAATCAGTATCAAAGGGTATTTATCCGCAAATACACGGCGAAATTTAGCGTTATCCAAAAGTAGGCAGAACAGCTTCAGAACATCGTCATGATAAAGATACTGAATTCCATTCTCTTTATATCGATGTCCCAAATTATAATCCACTTTAGTGACCTTATAAAAGTCGCCTTCGTCTGGCAGAAAATCAGGATTTGTTGTAACAACATCAATCAAAACGCTCTGATACTGTTTGATGGCATTCCATGCAAACGAGTGGATTGTGGAAGGAAGAATAAATGAATCTTTTGCAAGTCTTTCTGCAATTACATCTATGGCCGCATTTGTATATGTAATACAGACCACATTTTGTTTCTTTCGGCTATAGTCAGACCATTTATTTGCCTGTATCCATTCAATAACTCGATTCAGAGAGTACGTTTTGCCAGAACCCGCACCTGCTTCAACACGGAAACTACGTCCGGACTTAAGTATTTCGATAATCTGTGCATCAACCTTGTCAGCCTCAGCTTTTGCAAGATCGTAATTTGCACTAATATACTCTCCACTCATGAACTGGCACCTCCTTACTCAAGAACTCGTTGGTTATTTAGCCATGTTAAACCTGATTTTATGTACTCCGGAACACAATAATCGGGGCATTCGTAAATGAGATCGAGAGCAAAATCTGTTTTGCTTTTGCCCTTAAATTCAAGATCGTCTTCACTTATGCCGTCGCCTAAATCGTAGTGCTTTCGGTTGACGTTACGAATTGCTTCCTCCAACGAGTGCCCGCATAATCCACTTTCGGCTGTTTGGAATTCAATGTGACATTTACCTCGGGTCTTATCATCCGTAGTCATCGAAGTAATCTCTGTGAGGTCGATTTTTGATGTATCGTTCTCTGGGAGTCCCTTATTTCTACGAACCCACCATTTTATGGTTTCGTTAGATGTTGTTTCTCCCTGGCTAACCACTACAGACTTTTTTACTACTTTTCCGCTTTTATTTACACGGTCTGCTACAGAATCCAAGTCGGTAAGGATTAGACATGGAACTCCTAAAAATTCAATAAACGGAATGAATTTATGTGCATAGGCTCCACCGATCTCAATTAAGGCATAATACTGCGCAGATAAAGGATATTTACAGGGACCAAACTCCCCGGCCGTTTCGCATTTTTCAATCATGTCGGGCAACAGCAACCGTTCAGAGGCACCTTCAACGAAAATCGCTTTATCCGCAAAGAACAAATCGCATTTTGTCAAAGTTAAATATTTCCGGATAAAATCTACATTCTCGGAATTAGCCTGAGCAAAAGTATTCAAATTCTTGTAAATTACACCGATGTTAGACTTTTGCGCATACCGTACCTTTGCAAACTCCATAGTATTTGCTATATGAGCAGAATGTGACGTCAGAAAAGTTTGAATTTAGACAGTAGAGAGCTTGCTAAGGAATTTTTCCAAGTATGTGGCAAAAGCGGTTTGCATTTGCGGATGCATATGTGACTCTGGTTCTTCAATAAAAAGCAGTGGAATACACGCAACACCACGCTTCTCAATATCCTTGGCGAATGCAGCAAGAAGGAACTGCATTTTGATCAGATTTTTATAGCCAAGGCCATTATGAGAACTCGGTAAACTTTCGTTTGCTGTGCCATAGATATACGATAGCTTGGTCTGATTCTTGATCTGATCGTCAATGCTGAGCTGAGTTGTAACCCCAAGCTTTAATTCCTCTATGTTGGGATAACCAAAGCCAATAGAACTGTCCACAACGGAACTCAGAATTTCATCACTTTGTTTTTGAACATCTTTATTGGCTTTTTCAACTATTGTACGCAACTTCTTGATTTCTTCGGCAACATCTGGATCCAGCTCTGCTTCACTCGTATCAAAGAAGCCGGAGATTAGCAATCCAAGAGAACTGTTATGCGTATCATCTTCACCAAGAACTCGTTCTGCAGGAATTGCATGGAAAGGGAACAAATCATGTAATTTCTTTTGGCTTTTTACCTGTTTGTCATTCGGATTATTTGGATTGATGGCATATACAGTTAATCCAAACAATTTGCCGAAATTATCGGCAAGTACCTTATGAGATTCTTCGCTCGGTGAAAAAGCTCCGTCTTTATAATAGCTGCTTTCCAAAAGTGCCCACAAGGTTTTTTCGTCAATTTTTAGTCGATACTCCGCACGAATCAGCGCGGTTGTCGTATCCACGTCAACATCAATGATAAATGGTGACAAAGCTCCCAAGTTATCATCCGGGTCATCTAATGAATAGTCCACCAGGAACTCTATGGATATAATTTCGATCTGCTTACAAAGTTCTTCATAAGAGAGCTTTTTCTCCATGAACAGCGCAATTTTGGTATAGAAATCTTCTCGTTTTAATAGTGGATAGTCATCGAAAGATACGGCTTCTCCATCCAGCACATTTCCAACACACGAAAAACACGATGTTTTGGCTGTGTTGTTTCTGCCCACAATTAAGGTTGTCCTGGGATCGACTTCCAATTCAGCATCAATAAGCAATCTATAGTTTTTAATCTTTATCTTTGATAATTGCATATGTGTGTCCCTTTCTGGCGGCACACGCATTCTTTATGCGTGTGCCGCTTGGAGTGCCTTCTTTTCTCAAGAATAATTTATAAGCAAAAACGACCAGGATAATATAACTCCAAAGACTGCAATAGATCTTGACCATTCATAATAGTCACATTCGTAATACGAGCTTCATCACGACCTTCCGGAGTGAAATCGGAGGTTGTAATTACCCAAGCTCTACTTGCATTTCGTGTGCGCATATAACTATGAACACGCTGAATAGGGGTGGAGCCAATATTATTGCCCTGACG